>CAIYJU010000200.1 GCA_903926565.1 uncultured Bacteroidales bacterium | reverse complement strand
ATCCCGATACAAACCTGCTTGAAAAAAAGCTCGATCATATTATTGAAATGCATGAGAAGCAGATTGAGCTGCTGAAATCCCTTAACAGTGATCGTTGCACCTGCAAAAAGAACAAGTCGGGAAAGTCTAAGAAAGAGAAGAAAGAAAAGGAGAAAAAGATCAGGAAAACCTGACCTATTCGCAAGGTTTCATCCTTGCAGAATCCTGTCCGTGACGGTAACGATGCTTTTTTTGACCATTCTGCATCGGACATCCATACAGATCACGATAAAGGCCTGACAGCCTTTGGGCCTGTTCAGGAGTACAAACCCGTTTCAGTTCACTGTATTGTTTAATGTTTTCCTTCTGAATTTTTATTTGCAATAGCGCAAGTTGATCGGTCATGACAGACAACTTAAGTGTGTCGGGCTTCACATTTTCCAATTCCGTAAGAATAGCTGCGCGTATCTTTTTAATTTCAGCTGAGACCGGACCCGCAGATGCTGCATAAGCATTATTTATTGCATTAACCTGAACTGTTTGTGCTTCCGACAGTTTCAATTCATCCCGGAATGCCATACACTGCTGTTCTTCAGGAGGGCAGCATGGGGCTGGAGCCGGAGGTTTGGTGAACAGAAAAAAACTCACAAGGGCTGAAACATTGATCACCACCAGTATTATCAGCACCCAGAAAATCAGACGGTTTTTAACGATAAGATTCATGCTGCTATTTGTTTAAGTCAAGTACTTTGTCTTCATCCATAAAATCGGAGATATAGAGGTTTGACCTGAGAAATTCAATATTATCTGTTGTCTTCGCCAGATTATCTGCAGGAACCCCATCGCTTTTCGATGCATTGGAGCCGATCAGGATGCCGCATATCAGTGCCAGGGCAACAGCGACCGGTTGCAGAACACGGATCCATCCGGGGGTTTTGATTGCAACCGGCGTTTCAAACTCCCGGTCAATCCGCTGCAAAATCCGGGTAGCAACAAAAGGGCCGGGATCAAGCGCTTTTTCACGTTCGATGAGTTCATCCACTTCGTCCAGCCCTTTCATCAACCGTGAGCAGGATGGGCATGAAGAGAGGTGAAGATTTGCAGAACGATGCAACTCCTCCTCCAGGGTTCCCTGCCTGAAATCAATCAGATTGGCTTTAAATTGTGAACATTCCATGCGTCAGGTTTTTTTATATTCCGAAAACTGGTACATCAGCTTTTGCTGCAGGTTAAGTTTAGCCCGGTGAATAAGAGATTCTACAGCGGGTAATCCTGTTTTCATGATTTCAGCAATCTGTTTGTATGATTGGTCGTCAAATTTGTGGAGAACAAAGGCAATTCTTTGGTTTTCAGGAAGTCTGTTGATGGCTGCATGAAGAAGTTGCCGTTTCTCCTGTTCTGCAACACCATCGGGTGAAATTGAGGGCTCCGGGTCATGGCGGGTATGATGTTCAGCGGAATGGCTGAAAAGCGACTCAAGCCTCACCATTATTCCGCGTCGTTGTTGCTTTTTAACCATGTTTAGCGATTTATTCACAGTAATGCGGTAAATCCAGGTTGAAAGTGAGGAGTTCTGTTTAAAAGAGTTGATGGAGTATATGATATCGATAAAAATCTCCTGCGACAAATCTTCTGCATCCTCCATGTTCCCTAAAAAATAGCTGGCCGTTTTGATGACCTGTTTCTGGTACCGGTTCACCAGGCATTCAAAGGCCCGGTGATCACGCTGCAGGATTCCTTTAATCAGCTCCGGTTCTGTCATGCTATTATATCAGGTGTAGAAGAGAAGTGTCTCAGAAGATAAATATTACCGCAAAGACGCAAAGGCACAAAGAAATGAAAATCAACCTTTTTGCGTCTTCGCGTCTTCGCGGTTTAAAATGCTATTATATACGGAGACAACTTCTTCCGGATAATCTGTTTATTTCTTTGGCTGGGCAGCCGGAGCATTGCTGCACTTTGAGGCACAGCCACTTCCGTTCTGGGCACCATGTCCGCTACAACTGCCGGCACCCTTACCTTTACCGCATGAACTTCCGCAACCCTGTCCTTTACCGCAACCGCTGCCAGCTTCTTTGCATTTTCCGGCTGTGCCGCAGTTGTCGCATTTGCCGTCGCTGTTGTTATCCACGAAATTTTTACCATGGCCACAGTTGGCTTTGGTGCCGTCAGCCGATTTTGCCGGAGCAGCAACCTCTGCTTTCTTCGCAGGTTTGCCAGGGCTCGTTGTTGATGCAACCTGTGCGAATGTCATGCCGGTGAAAAACACCAGCAAACTGATGGTCATTAAAATTCTTGATGCAGTTTTCATAGTTTGTCTGTTTTTATAAATGATTAGTGATTATAAACATTAGACAACCCAAAAGTGAAAAACTTGCGCAGGGATGCAAATTATTTTCTGCAGAAGAAATCCACAGTCTTCAGGTCACAGCTGCCCATTTCGCAACAGGTGTCACAAACCCGTTTAAAGACATTGAAACCGGTAAGCCTGATATGCCGGGATTCATAATCATCCCGCAATGGTTCTTCGCGCATAAGGTCAGTACTAAGGTACTTCTTATTGCAATCGGCAAAAACGGTTACGACGGATGCATCATGACCAAGTTCATTTTGTAACTGCAAGGCTCCAAGGAAATTTGCACCGGAGGAGATTCCGACAGCCAGACCGAGTTCCCGTGCAAGCATTTGGGCAACAATGATTGAATCCCCATCCGGAACAGCAACAATCCGGTCAAGTTCATCAAGTTTTACAATGGCCGGGATAAACTCATCGCTGATCCCCTGGATGCGGTGAGACCCCACCTTATGCCCGGTTGACATCGTCGGGGATTCGGCCGGCTCCAGCGGATGTATTTTTATGGAAGGATTCAGCGACTTCAGATAACGGCCAACTCCCATCACCGTGCCACCGGTACCCACGCCAGCGACAAAGGCATCAGGGGTAATGCCATGATAACGAAGCTGGTACCATATTTCAGGGCCCGTTGTTTTTTCGTGGGCCTCCGCGTTGGCATTGTTGGAAAACTGCTGCGGAAGAAAAATATTTTGTTCTGCCGCGGCAATCTCTTCAGAAATCCTGATACTGCCGATGAATCCTCCCTCGAGTTTGGAAACAGGGATGATCTGTGCACCAAGACTTTTAATGATATCCACCCGCTCCTTGCTCATCCAGTCGGGCATGATGATGCGCACATTATGCCCAAGAGCTTTTCCGATGGCGGCAAAGGCAATGCCGGTGTTTCCGCTTGTGGCTTCAACAATCGTATCTCCGGGTTTGATGCGGTTTTCCGCATAAGCCCGCTCGAGTATATAGAGGGCCATCCTGTCTTTGATGCTTCCGGTTACATTATAATGTTCCGACTTGGCATAGATAACCCTTTTCTCACCTTTATACGTAAAGTTAATGGCGAGCATGGGAGAGTTCCCGATCAGGCGCCATAAATCGATGAAACGGAGCTTAAAGTTGTGGTCAATACTGGGATTCATGAGTGTAGTTTGAAACCTGTTAGAATGTGTAGTCTGTTAAACAGCAGGTTGCAAAAATAGTAAAAAGGTTAATTGTTTACGTAAAGATGATTTGTGTTTGCAAACCACCGCACATTTCGTAAAACTGTCCTACCGTGAGCACCGCTTTTACACCATCCCACAAATCTTCCTTCTTTAGCTTGAACATATCCATGGCCAGTTTACAGGCATACACCTCGCCGCCCCCGGCTTCGATCATTTCAAGGAATTCTGTTACCGGGGGAATATCCAGTTTTTCCATCTGGCTCCTCATCATCGCGGAAACACCCGACTCCACGCCCGGGATCACGCCGAGAATGGTCGGAAAAGGCAACCCGCCCGGCATCCGCATGGCAGGATTGCCAACAGTTCCTGTATGCAGGCTGTTCATCGTTTTTTTTGTGATGGCATCGAGGCCAAAGAAGGTGAAAAAGATTTTCGTTTCGATACCCTCCATTACTGCGCCGTTACTCATTACCAATGCGGCATATACATCTTCTATGGTGCCTTTGGCACAGATGATGCAAACTTTTTTTAAAGGAAATTCTTCGCTAGCCATTTTTTTAATTTTTAAGAGAAACTAATAATAAAATTCTCTCTGTGGCACGCTGTGCATTTCCTCTGTGGTCCTCTGTGAAATAAAATTACACGGAGGTTCTCTGTGAAATAATATTACACTGAGGTACACGGAGAAGACACGGAGAACCACGGAGAAAAAGAGAATATATTACACACAGGAGGCCGGTTTGGGTATTCCTGCAACTTTTGCGGCCTTCTTCATCGGTGCTCCGGGAAAAAGTCCGTAAAAGCCTTTGATATCTATGATCCCGGAATTACCGACTGAACGGATCGTAAGAGCTTCGCCCTTCGAAAACCGTTCCCTGAGGAATTCAAGAACTGCAAAGTGCTTGTCTGTCAGTGCGATTCCTTCTTCAGTGGCAATAGCCAACGCCAGATCTTTAGTCCATTGTGCCGGATTTGTGAAATAACCCTCTTCGTTCACGTCGACGGTCACGCCTGCAATAACTTTTTGTGCCATAAAAATGATTTTAGATTAAAAGATTTACGATTGAAGATTTATTGCTGATGAAGCTTGTTTCTTGTCAAGCTATTCCCACCTTAACGTTACTTTTCATTTTTTTTCGGTGCCATCGCCTCCACAAGTCTTAATGTGTATGAGAGCGACCTCCTGACATCCGGCGAGTTGAGCTGTTTCAGCAGGCCGAGCAATGACCTGTTATCCAGTTTGTCGTCCATTTTCACTTCGGAGAGCGCTTTGGATGTGCGGGCCAGCGCAGCGATCACATCCGGATGCGTGAGGTTTCTGACAATGTCAAAATAGCCTTTCTGGTCGAACTCGTTCATTTTATTTACGGCGTCAAGCCCTACCTGGTGGAGGATCGGCGCGACATCTTTCATGAAGTCCTTCGCACTTTCAAGCATCTCAAGCATCTCATTGAATGTATCAACATTCTGAAGAAGTTTGATCAGAAGCCTCGGGATTCCGCTGTGGTCGAAATCGACCTGCGATTTATCGAGCATCACCACGGTATGGTGGAAAGCGTCTTTTGCGACGATGCTTAAATCTGAAACAAGATCGTCGAACTCTTCCCTGTTTCGTTTCTGCTGCTCGATACTTTCCAGAACAAGGTCCATTTTCCGGTTGAGTGCAGCAATTTGTTCCTGTATATTGTTTTCTGACATAGCGCTGCGGATTACATTTTTTTACCTGCCATTGTCATTTTCGAATCGATCGGCATCTCTTTGCCTTTTAACAGTACATGCCAGTATATCCAGCGGAACATCAGCTTTCCGTAATGGTTCATCCGGGTCTCCTTCAGCAATCCGAAAGGTCCGATTCCCGGAAACGGGAATGAGCCGGGAAGTGGTTCGGTATCATAATTGAAGTCGATCAGGGCGCCCTTGCCGAAACCTGTTTCGATGTAGCAATTTGAATGACCGTCGAACGATTCGGTAAACGGCCGGTTTTCGATCGCACACATCAGGTTCTCGGTGAGCACATCTGCCTGGAAATGGACAACCGATCCCGCTTTTGAAGTCGGGAAATTCCCGGCATCGCCAATGACGAATATATTGGGGAAAAAATCAGACTGGAGGGTGTGCTTGTGCGCTTTTGCAAAGTCCATCTCATCGCCCAGGCCGCTTCGCCCGATCATGGCATCGCCTTTATGAACCGGGATTGTAATCAGACAATCAAAGGGGATCTCCCTTTCGTCATAAGAAACCAGCATCTTCTTCTCATTGTCAACCTTCTCAAGGTAAAAATCAGGGATGATGTTGATGTTCTTTTCTTCGAGCAATGCCCCGAGAACCTTAGACGCCCTGGGTTTTGTGAATGCCCCGGACATCGGGGTAGAATAAGAGATGTTGACTTTGTTACGAACTCCGCGCTCTACAAAGAACGCATCGGCAAACATCACGAATTCAAGCGGTGCCACCGGGCATTTGATGGGAACATCGGCGATGTTCAGCACCAGTTCTCCTCCCTGCCATGTTTTAAAAAATTCGGCAAGGGCCAGGGCGCCTTCGATGGTATAAAAATCGAAGATGTTTTTATGCCATAACGGTCCTTTGAGACCGGGAGTTTCATCAGGAACGACCCTTGTGCCTGTGGCAATGATGAGAAAATCGTATTTCAAGGCAATCCCGTCTTTAAGTAATACAGAATTGCCGGCTCCATCAATGCGTTCGATCTCCTGGAAGATCACCTCTACCCCAAGCGGGATGAAGGTTGTTTTTGGTTTCACAACATCCTGCCTGTTATACATGCCAAACGGGATGAATAAAAACCCGGGCTGATAGTAGTGTGTTTTGTGCTGGTCAACGATGGTGATTGCCCACTCATCGCGGGCCAAAATTTTACGCATCTTGTTGGCCATGATGGTGCCACCCGTTCCTGCACCAAGAATTAAGAGTCGTTTCATATTCGGTGATTTAGCTTAAAAAGTACGATAATGTATACACAAAAGTACATATATAATTAACACGATTTACGTTTGTGTTATAAAATTAACAAAAAAATTGTGACGACATTAATCAGCCCCCGATATTCATTAGTTTTTCTGACAGGAAACCGTGAACTTCAATAATCCGCAAAAGCTATTAGTTACAAAATAAACCCTACTGACTGTTAATTACAGTTTAATATTCTCTGCCCTGTCGACAGTCATTCAATTATATTTACTCAATGTGAATCCAGCATTTCGTTAAAAATGCAATCTGGCATGGACTGATGCAGAAAGAAACGGAAGGAATCATTGTCATTGAAATTAAATGGAAGATGAATCCTCCTTGAAAATTTCAATAACGGATGATGGCATCGGCCGGGAAAAGGCGGCCGGATTAAAAAGCAAATCGGCTACCCATAAATCTCATGGATTGAAAGTCACCTCCCAGCGTATTGAAATGCTGAGCAAGTTAAACTCCGCCAAAGCGCAGGTGTACATTATTGACTTGAAAATTGACAAGGGCGATCCAACCTGCACCCGGGTGGAGTTGGTTATTCCGTATTGATTCTTTGCCGATCCCCAACTGTGGTCAAAACACTACCGTTTATCAAATAAAACCTACCGATTGCTAAGTCCCGCTTGACTTGCCATACCTCAGAGTTTTCTTTTGTTTTTCAAATAACGATTACCTTGATGCTGACATTGAACACCGCTTTCAAGTAACTGAAATGAATATAAACAATCAAATAAAGGGTACAAATAATATGCACAAACGAACAAATATCAACGTTGACGACGATATATTTCCACTTTTAAGAGGATAAATAGAGCGATAAAATGGCTTTAACAGAATATATATTAAGGTATTTTTGGTTTTTCGCAAATAGCATCATACGCATTAATAACCTGTAAAACCTAATAAAAATGAAGCAAAGAATAGATAAGCTGGTTTACCCCTGGGTTTTGCTGGTTGTGTTGTTCCCGATCATAAACAGTTGCAGGAAAACTGACAGCAGCAGTCCACCAACCATGATCGTCGACATCAATAACAACTGGTACCACACTGTGACGATTGGCACCCAGGTGTGGATGGTTGAAAACCTTAGAGTTACCAGATTCAATGATGGCACGGAATTGACATGGCCATCGAAAGCTGAGTGGGGTTCAATCGTTGTGCCACAGTATGGTTTCTATAATTTTGATATTAAAAATAAAGACGTATACGGTGTTTTATATAACTATTGTGCTGTAGCTTCAGGAAAACTGGCACCGAAAGGCTGGCATATACCCTCTGATCAGGAATGGCAGATTTTGATTGACTATCTTGGAGGAGAAAATGTTGCTGGCGGGAAGATAAAAGATACCGGCACAATTGAATCTGATAACGGCGCATGGGTTGCCCCAAACCAGGATGCTACCAATGAAAGTGGTTTAAAATCTCTTCCCGGTGGATATATTGAATCAGATGGCAAGAGTTATGCTATGGGAACATACTGCAATTTCTGGTCCTCTACCTGGTATTCTGATGATCACGCATGGTATTGGTATATCTCCTCGAAAACCCCAAAAGCGCTGGGCAACAATTGGTCTAAAAAGGCAGGATTTAGTGTGCGTTGCATTAAGGATTAATCAGCCTGTATGCTAAATAAGGATCAGCAAGCCCATTTAACAACCTCCGATTTACAATTTGTCTGAAAGTTTTCACCCTTAATGCAACAACAATATCGTATGAAAAAAATGGCTTTCCTTCTGTCAATATCGCTTGTAATAATCTTTAATGCTGCATCAGCACAAATAACCGAATCAGATAAGGGATTAACAAAGAGCTACTTTAAATTCCAGGCACGCCTGAAAGGAGGTATCGGTCAAACCTTTGTTGCATTACCAATGAATTTCAACCCGGTAACAATAAATGGAATATTTGACAGTACCGGGAAATTAAAAACTGTAAGCGATTCGAAAAATGATTTTCTGGAAACAAAATGGGGCCCTTACGGCGGGGCCAACATGGATTTCTATTTTCACCCGAATTTTGGGTTTGGTGTCGATTTTGACTATTTCGGAAACAAGCTTAAATTTATCACACCCCAATTTATTTCAACTTTTCTGGACGAAAATCCTGGCATCTCTCTGGCAGAAAGTAACCGTAAAAACCAATCCTTTATTTTTGTCGGAATCGGGCCCAGCTTCAAAATATTCACCAGTAAAAAATGGGATGTTGACTTCAACATACGTGGTGGCTTAAGCCATTTGCAAATGGGTTCTCTGACGGTATCAGTACAAAACCTTCCACAACAGTTTGATGCGGCAAGAAATACCATCCTGGTTTATGACTATTCAAAAGCAATGAATGTTATCGGTGCGAAAGCTGGTTTGTATGCAAATTACTGGTTTAACGGGTTCGTTGGAGTGACTGTTGGGGTTGATTTTGTACACTCCTTTGTCCAGGCAAACAAAATCAACGACGACCCTGATTATATTCTTCAATATAAAGATCCACAATACTTTACAAATACTACTGGGAAATTTAACGACTATCTCTATTTTTCCAACAGCATTCCACTCGATACTTACCAACCAGGTAAAATGAATATTAATCATTTCTCTGCCTCTGTCGGAGTTGTATTCAAAATAGCAAAGGGAATTAAGGAACCCGGGGTAAAACGCAAAGACATCGTTGTACTTGTAAAGGATTCCCTGACGTCTATTCCTGTAGCCGATGTTGAGGTGAGCCTGAGAGACAATAAAGGCACTGTGCTCAGAACCCTGAAGACTGAAAGCAATGGAAAAGTAAACTTTGAAGATGTTGAAAAGGGAGATTATCTGGTTTCCGGGGTCAAAGGCGAATTAATTACCAGCCGCGCCCGGATTGAGAATATTGAATTCAACAAGAAAGGACAAGTGATCTACAAAGAGCTCTTACTGAACGACTTGAGATTCATCCTTGCAGGAGTTACAGTTCAATGCAAGAACAGTGACAAACCAATCGGGAAGGTAACCATTGAACTGACCAATACAACCAGCGGTAAAGTTTTAACTGTTGTTTCAGATGACCAGGGCAAGTTCAGTTTCAACCTCGAGCCCAATAGCGATTATTCCATCAGTGGAAACAAGGATGGCTATTTCTCGGGAATTCAGGAAATTACCACCAAAGGACTTGACCGGAGTAAAACACTTTATGTCAGGCTGGTTCTGTGTGTGGAGGAGTTAAAAACCGACCAGATATTTGTCCTGCCGATTTACTATGACTTCGACAAATGCACCATCCGCCAGGATGCTTCGGTTGAGCTTGACCGGTTGGTTGGGTTAATGAACAAGTATCAGAAAATGGAGGTCGAACTCTCATCACATACTGACCAGAGAGGTACAGATGCTTACAACAATAAACTTTCTCAATGCAGAGCCGAAAGCGCTGTGGATTATATCCTGGGAAAAGGAATAAGTAAGGAAAGGATCACTGCAGTGGGCTACGGAAAAACCAGAATATTGGAGGACTGCACGAAAATACAGGGGTGTCCGACGGATTCAAAAGGTGATTGCCCCTGCCATCAGAAAAACAGGAGAACAGAAGTGAAGATCATCAGGATGTAATTGCAACGGGAATTCAACATTAAAATTTGTTTCGATGAAAAAACTATTGTGTACAGTGACAATCCTGCTGGCAATCACGTTAATTCCCTTTCTTTCCACAGGGCAAACAACCAATGAAGATGTGGTTTACCTGAAGAACGGGAAGGTTGTTCGCGGGGTCATCATCGATCAGGTCGCCAATCAATCATTGAAAATCAAAACCAGTGACAACAAAATCCTGACATTCAAAATCAATGAGATTGAAAAAATATCGAAGCCTGAAGGGATCCTCTATAAGAAAAAGGAGAAAGACCTTAACAAAGGAATCGCAATCGGGGTGATCGCCGGAATGGATATTTCCACTATATCAAATTTAGTCGTCAATGACCCGGTAACGAAGGATTCGAAGTTAGGCTTTCAAGGCGGTTTAATCGGAAAGTATGGTTTCAGCAAACTCCTTGCTGTTCAGTTGGAGCTGTTGTTTGCACAAAAAGGTTATCAGGTTGAAGCTACCCCTGACGGCGCCCTCACGAAACATTTCCTCAGACTGAATTATCTGGAAATTCCAATAATGGCTAAAGTATCATGGCCAATGGGGCACCTTGTAATCAATGGCAATTTAGGACCTTATCTCGGGATCTGTTTAAATGGATATGAAGCAGATGACCCCGATGCCGGGCAACATGGGAACATTAATTTTGACCAGGGAGGCTTTAACAGAATCGATTTTGGCTTGGTTTTCGGAGCCGGGCTTGGCTACAGAACCGGGAAGTGTGAACTTTTCCTGGATCTGCGTTACAGGCTTGGGCTTTCAGATATCAACAACCGTTCCTCCCTGATCACGGATGGCGAGAGATACCTGAAGAATTCAAACCGGAGCTTCGGGATTGCACTTGGGGTTTTAATTCCATTGGGCAAATAGCAGACAAATCAAAAGGAACCAAAATGAAAAAGCCAACAAAAAGTTTGATTTATGCCTGGATGACCATGGGACTTCTTACAATGATTGTTCCCGGTTGCAAGAAAACAGATTCTGCCAGCGCCCCTGTGATTGTGGTTGACATTGATGGCAACTATTACCACACGGTAAAAATAGGCAACCAGGTATGGATGGCTGAAAATCTAAGAGTTACACACTACCGCAATGGCGATGCCATCCCCACCGACATAGCCAATGGGGCATCAGCTCTTGGTGGTCGTCGGAGTTATTATAATGAGGATTCCGCTACAAACAATCCTGTATATGGAGCTCTGTATAATTGGTTCGCAGCTACTGACCCCCGCAACATCTGCCCGGCTGGCTGGCATATCCCTTCGGATGAGGAGTGGACGCAGTTGACAGATTACCTGGGAGGCGACAGTGTAGCTGGCGGAAAACTTAAGTACAATGGTGGAAATTGGACGGGCAACAATACCGGGGCCACCAATGAAACCGGATTTGCTGCCCTACCGGGTGGGTATTACGATGTCAACAATTTTAATGATCTTGGCGAACGTGGTTTTTGGTGGAGTTCTGAAGGGTACTCTTATCCTACGTTGGCCTGGTATAGATTTATGTCCAACAATACGATTAGGGTTGGGAAATTAGGCTATAATAAACGTGCCCTTTTTTCTGTCCGGTGCATTAAAAACTGATTACCAAATTTACGATTGAGCATGTTGTTTAAATAAGCGTTGCTATGAAAAAACTATTCATCCTCTTACCATTCCTGCTGGCTTTCACGGTTCTTCCCTCTATTTCTCATGGGCAAAATAAAAACGAGGATGCTGTTTACCTGAAAAACGGAAAGATCATCCATGGGGTCATCATTGACCAGGTCGCCAATCAATCATTAAAAATCCAAACCAGCGACAACAAAGTTTTAACATTTAAAATAACGGAGATTGAGAAAATATCCAAAGTTGAGGGGACACTCTATAAAAAAAAGGAGGATGCGCCAGGTAAAGGATTCTCCCTCGGGGTCAAAGCCGGAATGGACATCTCCACCATCTCCAATTTAGTCGTCGATGACCCTGTATCGAAGGAGTCCAAGCTTGGTTTTCAGGGTGGTCTGATTGGAAAATATGGCTTTAACAAGCTACTTGCTGTTCAGATGGAGCTTTTGTTTACACAAAAAGGATACAAAGTAGAGGCAACACAGAATGGCAACACCACCAAACATTTCCTGAGAATAAATTATCTTGAAATTCCGTTAATGGCAAAAGTTACGTATCCCCTGGGTAAGTTTGTAGTTTTTGGAAATGTGGGGCCATATCTTGGAGTCGGCCTGAATGGATTGGAGGGAGATATCCCTGATGCCGGAATAAACCAGCCCATATATTATGGAGAAGGGGGATATCAGAATATTGATTTTGGTTTTGCTTTCGGAGCCGGATTCGGATATAAGATCGGTATAGGCGAAATCATACTGGACCTGCGGTACGATCTTGGTCTTTCAGACATCCACAATGTCTCTTCATCCACCAAAAACACCAGTGGTTATGTGAAGAATTCCAACCGGAATTTCGGTATTGCACTGGGATTTTTAATGCCTTTGGGGAGCAGATAAAACGGAACACTGAAATTGAAAAAAATCAACAAAAAGATGAACCAGGATATCGATCCCAGGATTAATGCAGCACAAGTCAAATTGCCAACTGTTGTCAAAATACTACTGGTTATCAAAGAAATACCACCGATGGCCAATTCATGGTTGACTTTCAGACTCTGTGAAGGTAAATTTGGTTTACATTTTTAATGAATATGAATATGGGTAATCCCTTCCAAGCCAATTACACAGATGAATTGAAGCAGGCCATCGGCATTGCCCAATCCCTTGCCAAAGAGTTCTCCAACGAGAAATTTTCGCCTTCCCACCTTCTGAAAGCATTGCTTCATAAGGAGATCGGTCTCAGATCATTTCTGGAATCCCTTGGCAAAGATACCTGGTATATGGAAGAGTGGGCAGAAGTAAGGATTGAAAGCTGCCCCAAGTCCGGAAAAGTGAGTGAACAGCCCTCCGCTGATCCTTATGTGCAGGCCGTGATGCTGGAGGCAGACACCATCCGGTTGAAACTGTCGAAGGACAATATCGACGCTGTGTGTGTGATGGCTTCCCTGAGTACGCCGGGGGTCGGGTTTACCTACGAACAACTGAAAACATTTCCTCTCAAGGCACAGGAAATTATTGACTCCCTGGTGGAGAAAACAGATCTCGAAAATGTGCTTGCACCCCCTGCGGCTGATGCAGCAAAAGGCAGTGCAGAGAAAAAGCAAAACGCCCTTTTAAAATTCTGCATTGATAAAACAAGCATGGCACGCCAGGGAAAACTCGATCCGGTGATTGGGCGCGACAGGGAAATTCGGATGATCGCAGAAATACTTGGCAGGCGCTCGAAACCCAATGTCATGATCATTGGCGACCCGGGTGTCGGGAAAACATCAGTGGTTCATGGGTTTACCCAAAGTATCGTGGATCAGAAAGTTCCCGGCAACCTGAAGGAAGCCATGGTTTTTGAACTGGATTTCGGCGCCCTCATTGCCGGAGCCTCTTACAAAGGCGAGGTGGAAGACCGGCTGAAGAACATCATCAAAGAGATTGAGCAGTTTGAAAAAGCCATCTTGTTTATCGACGAAATTCACACGCTGCTTGACAAACAGGCAGGAGCCTCTGGTGCTGCCAACCTCTTAAAACCTGAACTTTCGCGCGGAGCACTTACCGTGATCGGCATCACATCCGTAGATAATTACACCAAGTACATTGAAACAGATGAAGCCTTCAACCGGCAGTTTGAAATAATCAAAGTGGAGGAACCTGCTGAAGAAATTGCCTTGAGGATGCTGGAGCATGTTGTGCCGGTTTATGAAAACCACCATCACATTTCGGTTGGGAAAGACGTACTCAGCGAATCCATCCGTTTGTCGAAAAGATATTTGAAGGAACGCAGTCTGCCCGACTCCGCCATCGACCTGATCGACCGTACCATGGCCGGCGTGCGTATGATGAAAGATTCCTCTGAGAGTGAATTGTCATCATTAAAACTGGCGATGGAATCCATTGAAAAACAGCAAACTGAGCTTTCAGAAGCAGAACTGCTGAAGGAATTACGGTGGTTTTATGCACAAATGAAGAATAAACTGTCACCCGTATTATTGGGACAGTTTGAAGATGAGACAGATCCTTTGAAAATCGAAGGCAACGCCGAACTGATGAGCAATCTTAAGAACCGGTTGTCCCTCCTTGAAACCATTTCGAAAAAAGAGAAAGAAACGGTCGAAAAGTCGGATGTTGCTGCCGTTGTATCCAATAAAACCGGCATCCCGATCGGGAAAGTACAGACCCGGGAACGCGACAGGTTGCTGAACATGGCCGACATCCTGAAAAAAAGGGTGGTTGGCCAGGATCACGCGATCAGGAGCATTGCAGAAGCGATCCTGGAGTCGCGGTCAGGTCTTAACAAGGCAGGTCAGCCGATCGGCTCCTTCTTTTTTCTTGGCCCAACCGGAACGGGAAAGACGGAACTCGCAAAATCACTGGCTGAATTTTTATTCCAGGATGAATCGTTCATGATCCGGTTCGATATGTCGGAATTTAAGGAGGAACATTCTGCTGCGCTGTTATATGGGGCCCCTCCGGGATATGTTGGCTACGAGGAAGGTGGTCTGCTGGTTAATAAAATCAGGCAGCAGCCTTATTCCGTTGTGTTGTTTGATGAAATTGAAAAAGCCCATGCTTCGGTCTTCGACATTTTTCTCCAGATACTGGATGAAGGAAAACTCCATGATCGTCTTGGAAAAGAGGGAGATTTCTCGAACGCGGTCGTCCTTTTTACCTCAAACATTGGCAGCGATTTCATTGTTGATTCATTTGGCAAGGATATCATTCCCGCTTCCAATGACCTGATGGAGATCATGACCCGGCATTTTCGCCCCGAATTTCTGGGTCGTCTTACCGAGATTGTACCATTTGCCCCCATCAACGAGAAAAACATTGTAAAGATTTTCGACATTCATTTGAAAAATTTGCTCAAATCATTGGATCAGCAGGGAATTAAACTGGAGATTGACGAAGCGGCCAAAACGAAACTGGCCATGGAGGGATTCACTCCCAAATACGGAGCCCGGCCAATTATCGGCATCATCCGTACAAAACTCAGAAGGCCCTTGTCAAAAATGATCATTGCGGGTGAAATAAGAAAAGGATCGGTGGTGAAACTAAAAACAGATAAAAATGGTGTAATAATCTGGAAAACAAATTAACATATTGAAATAATTGTATTTTTGAATATGATCTGTAACTAACAACAATTAAAAATTAAAATCGAAACATATGGAAACATACGGGATCGGCGGTACCGAAGTAAAAGGAGACGCCAGCGAAGCCATCACTGAAATCCAGCAAAACCGGACCTTGATGATACAAAAGCTTACTGCAGACCCTCCTGCGACGCCAAAGGTCGTGCAGGGGTTGACAAAAATTGATGATGTGTTTGAGAACTACAAACCCAACATTGCGGTTGAATTTCAGGACAGCGATGGGGTTTCGCGGGAGGAGACATTGAAATTCGGAGGGCTTGGTGACTTTGGCATCAAAGGGATTACTGCTCAAAGTGAATTTCTCCAAAACCTTACCATGCAGAAAGATCAGCTGAACAAAGTGGTCAAACAGCTGAAAAGCAACAAGATGATGCGAAAAGCGCTTGAGAATGGCGAAACAAAACTGGCTCTTCTAAACTCCATATACGCCATGATCAAAGAGATTGAACAGGCCTGAGATGAAAATGGTTTTCGTATTAATCCTTAATTGTTTATCATAAAAACACATTCACATGGAACCCAAGGAAAGACAAGATAACAACATAGCCCAATACAAAGAAAAAGTTGCTTCCGACATCAAACAGGTTGAAAATCCGGAAGAATTATTGCAAACCAGCATCCATAAGCTGACACCTGTCGGCGGATTCGACCTGCTGGAAGCTGCCATCGAAGGTGTTCAAAACCTGAATCCCGAGCGCAAGGCAAGAAAAAAGATTTTCCTCTCTGAATCAGCAAAAAAGAAAGAACGCGACGATCTTAAAAAAACGCTGGAACTCTGGGCTGCAATCATCCAGTCCTCAGACAATGTCGCTAACATGGTTGACGAATGTGAGAAAACTGCCCTTATTACGGAAAAGACGCTCAAAGACAACCTGGCCAAGGCCATAAAGGAAACAAGGGACCTTGAACAGGCTTACCGGTCGGTTGCCCTGTTTTTCAAAAACACCAACCAGGATAAGATTAAGAACCTTTCATTTCTGAACGCTGCCCCGGAACAGGTGAAAGACCTTGATGATACCCGTTTCATCGATGCAGTCTCGGAAGAACTGGTGAATAACTTTGACCGGTTAGACCTTAGAAACAATTACGGTTTGCTGGTAGTTCCAGGTTATCTTGGATCAAATATGGTTGTAGAGAAGTGGGCAAAGATCGCACATGAAAACAAAGTGATGCTTGTCACTGATTTTGAACATCTCGACACCCCTGATGATACCATGGAGATGTTCGAATCGGCAAATCTTACAGGAGGTGACACCTACCGTTCTAATGTGATGATGGCCTGCAACTGGCTGGTAGGGCGGAAAAAATTCGACGAGCTCGGCGAGGAAGATGAACTCTATGTTCCCCCGTCCTCAGCCCTGGCCGGAACCATTTACAATACCCTGATGTCTCAGGTAGCCGCCGGAAAAAAACATGGAGGCCTCAGTGAAGTTGATGGTGTAAAGTTCGACCTGAAAAAGAGCGAGATCGCCAGCCTTGAAAAACTTGGTCTGGTTCCCATGGTCAATGAATATGGCAAGGTAATGGCCTTTTCGGCAAAGACCCTGTTTAACGGTGATAATCTTGGATTGCAGACCTATTCTGTTGTAAGGGTATTCGATTTTGTCACCAAAGTATTGATGGATTTCCTGAACAGAAGGGCTTTTGAGAATTTCAATGTCAAAACAAAAACTGAAATACAGGGGCAGATCATCCGCTTCCTCGACAGTATTACAGGGCCTGGGAAACTGATAGAAAATTTTTCCATCAAGAGATTCGAGCAGGATCCAATTCAAAAAGACCGGATCTACATCGATATCAGCATGAAACCTTATTTCCCTGCCAAAAACTTCATGATCAAGATGGACGGTCAGAAAGGAGATGACGGCAATAACTGGGACTCAAAATATGACCAATCATAAATTTTTATAATTCATATTAGCTATTTCATAATTCATATCTGTTATTAACAATTTAAATCTAAAAGTTATGGCTTACAATGCAAAATTGACCGTCGATGGAAAAGACTATAAAGTCTTATCCTGTTCCTATGGATTTCGTCAAAGCACTAATATGAGCGGGATGCCAAATTCCGAAATCAGAATTTCAGAAATTTCTGTTCTTCTTGAATCATCCAAAGATCTTTCGCTCTGGGATTGGGGTTCCGATCAATCCGGAAAAAAAGATGGAACCATTACCTTTTATTTGGCCAGTGATCACACCCAGGAAATGAAAAAACTCTCTTTTAAAGAAGGTTTTCTGACCGGTTACAGCGAATCTTTTGGTGGAGACACCATGGTGACAAATATAAGCATTACCTGTCATGAACTCAATGGAGGCTCAAATCCGGTAACAAACGATTGGGCAGCACACCAATAATCCATTTGGAAGCGAAATGATGCATGGATTAAAAATCTTTGATTCATGCATCTTCAATCACCTGTTTTAATCTTTTTTATTATGGCTTTTTCTTCCACGTTGCACATTGAAGGTCATCCGCGTGAGCAGGATGGAATCACGGTTGTTTCATGCAATTTTGGTTTCCAGCAGCAGATTGATCAGCGCGGGGCAACCAATTCCAGGGTTACCGGCGGAATCATCAATATCGGGCTGATGAACGAGAATGATTCAGACTTGCTTCAATGGATGTTTTCTCAAACTGCTAAAAAAAACGGGAAGATCGTATTTGGTTCTCTTGCAGAAAACAGGGCGTTGCAGACGATAAAATTTAAAGATGCGGCGTTGGTCGGGTACCAGCAATCATACTCAAACCTGACTGAAGTAACCATTGCCCTAACTCTTTCATGCCGCGAGATTGATATTTCGGGAAACACATTTCAGAATATCTGGCAATCGGACAACAGGTAGTATTCAATCGGTTAAAATGTTGAAACATGGCGACAGCAAGCAAGATCACCATTGAGATTTCCGGAAATGAAGTACCTGATTTTCTGCATTTAAGTATCAGTCAAACCATCTATGGACCACATACTTTTTCGTTGGTATGCAGGCGGGATCTCTTTGAGCAACCCGAAGCCCCGCCCCTTTCAGGTGCGATTGATAAAATCGGTTCAGACATTACATTTCTCATCGACGGGATCAATACCGGAACAGGCATCCGTGATTTTTTCTTCAGGGGGATCATCACAGGGATAAGCGCTTCAGAAAACGGCATGAATCAGCATGAAGTCACCTTCAGGGGTTACAGCCCGGAGATTCTATTGCATGGTTCACCTGTGTGCCGGTCATTTGAAAATAAAACGCTGCGGCAAATTGCCGAGCAGGTGATGCAACCTTATCCCTCCAACCAGATCTCCCTGACAGGAGAACCAGGCGTAAATATCGTGTTTCCCTATATCGTGCAATACAAGGAAACTGACTTTGAATTCCTCAGCCGGCTTGCAAGGCGTTTCGGTCAATGGTTCTTTTTTGACGGGATGGATCTTGTTCTGGGTGATTTCAAAAAAACCACCATCGAAGGAATAGCGGGCATCAATCTGTCGGATTATCATATCGGCGCCGACCTGGCCCCGTTGAATTTCGGATTCAGCAAGATCTTTTATACACCATTCGGACCTAGCACAGGTACATCGACAGGGCCAACCAAGGATATTTCCGGTGACCTTGACCCGATTGGAAAAAAAGTTTATGCCCAGTCACAATCCACATTTCCCATTACCGGCAATTCCTATTTGCCTCAGCTATTTATTGACGACAACGGATCTTATATTCCTGATCAGCATTTTATCAGGGATGAGAAAAAATCGATTGCATCCCGTTTTGTGAATGTGAGTGGAAACAGCGATGAGCCCCTGGAGCCTGGAAATATTTTCAGGATAAAACGCGGGAACGCTGGCCAGGAAATTGATGCAGGAGCGTTTATCATTACCGGTGTGAATCATTCATTTGATAATTCAATGAATTACAGCAACATGTTCCAGGGGGTTCCTTCTTCCCTCGCGCTTGCTCCCAATACCAAAGTTAAAGCTGCTGCACTGTGTGAAACACAATCAGCCATCGTTAAAGACAATAACGACCCTCAGAAATTAGGGCGGATAAAAGTTCATTTCAGCTGGCAGGAAGATAGCCAGAGTACCTCCTGGATCAGAATGGTCACTCCCCATACCGGTCAGGGTGCAGGTATTTATTTTATCCCGGAGATTGGCCATGAAGTGTTGGTCGGATTTGAGAACTCGGATCCACAACTTCCCTATATCATCGGATCCCTGTTCAACAGTGAGAACAAACCGGATGAATTCTGGGTGACAAAATCCAATGATCTCAAGGTCATCCGCACCAGGAGCGGCAATACCATAGAGTTCAATGATGCAGAAGGGCATGAGGAGGTCTGCATCTACAATGGCAGGAAAAATGATCCGGCAAACATGATGCGTCTGAGGGTCAGCAACAACGGCTATGAAATCTATTCAAAAGGCCCGATCAACCTGACTTCCGGAGACGATATCACCCTCAAGGGTAAAAATATCATGCTGGATGCAAAAGAGTATATCGATCTGCATCCTGCCAAGAGGTTTCAGCTTTATACCGATGAGGCAGGCGTCATTGACATTACCAATGATGACAACAGCATGGTCTTTCGCAACAACGAAATTCACATCGAAGGGGCTTTGCTGGTAAAAATAAAGGGAACAAACGTAGAAATCAATTAATAAAAATTTTACCCATGCCCAAAGCAGCAAGAGTAGGAGATGCCCATAGTTGTCCGATGCAAACGCCGGGTACGCCACCCGTTCCGCATGTAGGGGGAACCATTTTACCCCCGGGCTCAACCCAGGTATTCATCGGAAACCAGCCGGCAGCATGTGTTGGAGATATGGCTGTTTGTATTGGTGCCCCTGCTGCTTCAATAATGATGGGATCCACTACCGTGAAGATCGGTGGAAAACCTGCTGCGCGCGTGGGTGACCCTACCGAACATGGAGGAAAGATTACTTCAGGTTGCCCTACAGTTTCAATTGGCGGGTAATTTGTGGCGTGAACTGATGAAATAAATATAATGTTTAAAATTTAGACCTTGTATGATTTTAACCTTACCACCAAAGGCAACTTGCTCCTCTTCTGATTGGGCTGACGTTTATTCTTCTCTGAGCTCAGTTGTGGCATTCGGGCCGTCAGGGTTGCCTTCATATCAATTCTACCAGGAAATTGAGGATTGGCTTGGCCCATGGGGAGTAACTGGCTATCCTATCGGATATGGAAAAAAATATAATATAAAGTTTGAGTCGAATCTTCCATTGATGAGAGACATGTATGGTCGTAACTGGGTTCACAAAACCACCCAACTCTTACAAATGGCCTTACGTGATTACCTGGTAAATCAGGTAAGAATAGGGACGTTGTCTGCAATTACAGAGCCAATTCTACGCGCTGCAGCATTTGGCATGCACGCGAAAGCCTATGTGGATGGTGGGCTGCTTGCTGTAGCTGAGAACTCACCTGAACTATTTCTCGTGATTGTGGCAATTCCATCAGAAGAATTTGTCAGCGCAAACTGGGTGGCAACTTTCAGACAAGTTATAACAGTCATGACGTTGTCAGGTTTAAAGAACCTTTTTAGGACAGCATTGGGTATGCATGTCCGCTCTAATCCATTAACAATCATAATCCGCCTGATTTGGGAAGAAATAACAACCAGAGTTCCGGGACTTGTCCCGCTCCCTCCTGTTGGATCGCGTGACGATGATTTCTGGGATAAACTAGGGTTTATAGGTGGTGTGGCGAATGTGATGAAATAATAGTCTGGCAAACTAAACATTGTTTTCTATCAGGGGAAAAAAGAATTTGAAGTATTAGAATTATGTACATTAAAGTGACAAAAAACAACCTATTATGGCAAGTTTCCCATTAGTATTTAATGAAATACCTTCCAGACCAGTGCAACTGACCATGAATGGCGGTGTGGGTGAGAACGAAATGAATAACCCTCAGGATGTCATCCTCGTCCAGTCTCTTCTCAATCGATTTTCGGAATACGACGGAGGACCCCAGGTAGATATCCTTGTTAATGGTCACTGTGGTTTTGATACGATTTCTACAATCAGATGGTATCAGCATAAGAATTTCATCTTAATGGAGGATGGGCATATTAGACAGCGTGGCAATACAATGAGATCACTCATAACAAGACTCAATGCACGTGATGGTCTGCCAAAAGGTTTACCGAACCTGACAGGACCAAGTATGCAAGTTCAGGACTTGCTGAACATTAAATCAGCACCAACTCAGCCTTCGCCCAATTTTGTATTGACTCCTGAGCAATTGAACCAAAGTGGGCACGGAATTTCCTTTCCAAAAACGTCAACTTCCTGGTCAAGAGGGAATTGGTATGTGGGATGGAAAATTGTCAGTTCTGGCAGCCTTTCAATCTCGTTAGGCCACGCCGGTGGAATCATCATGAATTTATATATGGAGCATGATACTCAACCAGGAATACAATACTGCTTTCAGCTCGCGGGCGCTGGAATTTCTTTTAGTGTTTTACCAGCTGGCTGGGATACGTCATTTAGTGAGAGTAAAAGTTTCAATTCACAGCTTATCAGAATGCCTACTTCATTATGGATGGGACCAGACCCCTATCCAAATGCAGCTTCTTTTGTGCCAATGGCTGTCAATTTAATATCCCTTGGCGCTAATACGCCCATGCTTACAGGCTGGAGCGGTACTTTATTGAATTTAGGGGGGATTCCAAATTTATTTCCAAATCTCCGTGCAGGAGTTACCGGGTTGCAGTTTGGATTACCAGGTCCTGAATTTAATGCATTTCTTGGGGCGATTGTCAATTGGACCTAATGAGCAAATCCAGGCAGATTTCCTATTGAAAATTCCTAAAAAATCCTGTAAGGAACAACATTGATCGATCGCTCCCTGAGTTTTACCTGGAGATCTGTTTTCAAAAACCCCAATTCCTCATCTGAAAACAGGTTCCGGGTTTTCGACAAGGTCAATTCAACATCGATCGTCCGTACAAAACCACTGGTGTTGGTGACATCTGCCATGATCCCTTTTTTCACTTCGACCTTATCCAATGCCTTGCCAAAATGGGCATGACAGAGTGCTATGATATCCTCGGCCGTTACGATCCTGTCTTTTGAAAGCAGGGCGACACGGTAAGCGTTCAGCCGCTCCTCCGTATCCATTCTCCCTCGTCCGCCGACGGTATTGGAGAGAAACCGGATGGAATCAGTCTTCAGGTCACTGCCTTTGTAAACGGTAAGCGGCGTTCCCATTTTCAGGTGATTCCCCTGGATACCATTGGTTGACCAGAATTTCACAAAAACGCTGTCATCATTGGGGATTGGCTTTAACATGATATACTTAATGTTCTCCCTGATGCTGCTGACATCTGCCAACCGTTGCTCAAGACGTGAAATGATCTGGTTCATTTCCCGCAGATTGGCGGCAACCATATCAGCTCCAAGCACAGTAAAGGCGGCACTTTCATCCCTGAGAAGTTCAATCATGTAATTTAAGATTTCCGTGGCATTCCGTGAATCGAACCTTCCGATGCCCTGCCGGAGGATATAGGAACCTGTTTCTATTTCCCTGATACCGGAGAATGATTTACCAGAATAAGTTAAACCCTTTGAATTTGAAACCGATTGCATGTCAAAAAAGGAACTGTCGGTTTTTAAAGGGATAACGTTGACAACCTCTTTCGTGGAATAGGTAAATTCATTTAATTTCCTGTTTATCACTGGAAAACAGTTGATCGAACAGAATATATTCTCAATCATATCATTAGGCAGGGGCTGCTGAAATTCAATCCTGACCCAGGAATAACCTTGGTTGATTGATTTCATTGCCTCTTCATCAAATTCGGCTTGTAATGACGGAGGATATTTATCTTTGATGATAAACCCGGATGCGGGCCGATCATCCTCTATTGTGAGAAATTTGTCACGGTAAAACCTGTTAACATGTTTGCATAAAGTTGAAGACGCGTCATGTTCCAAAGGAATTACGGAATCAGAACCATCGTGAAATATCTGCCATTCATCGTTAACCCCGCTTTTCATTTGTACCGGGATGTCATTGAAAAATCCCTTTGCCCTTGCAAGGTACTGGTAAAATGATTCCTTATGCAATTCGTTTCGCATGTCGAAAAAAAAGCTGAGCCCATGAACAGATTCAAGGCCGGGATCAATCGTCATGCCGATCCAGATTGTGTTTTGTTCGCGAGCAAACGACAAGCGGTTTTCGGCAATCGCTTCTTTGAATCCTTCCTTATCAACCTCGTACAAGGTTTTTCCCGTGGCAATATATCTTATCTGACCGCTAAATACATTATAATTTCCCGCAGGGGTGAAAAAAAACTGCTGATCAGTCATTTTTGCGGGATTTTCTGGATTCTTTACTTTCCGGGAGAGATAGAACTGATATAATGGATTGATCTCTATAGAAGGCTGATTGGGTTGTGCGCATATGATACCGTGTGCAGGCATTGCTTCAACCATGGGGCCCGGTGTCAAAAGGCTGACAAGCTTTTCCACGATCCTGGATTCAGATCCATGGATTTCACCCGAAATCTGCTCAAGTTCAAACGCCAGGGCCCCCATCAGCATGCCTACCAACGGATCAAATGAACCTTCTGCCTCCGTATCATGAAAACCCCATGTGCGTGAAGCGTTTTTCAACATCCTGCTTTTGATCTTCTCCTTGCTCTCTTTCATGATACCAGTTTGCGTATCCCTCCCCCTCCCCTCCCTTTTTGCGGATGGATCGTGGGCAGGTTATTCAATAATATGACAGGGGACCGATGAAAAAATTCTCGGTATACGAATATTGCTCATTGGTTTTTATCAAAACACCATCTACTTTCAAGGTAATCTGGCTTTTGGTTCGACGGTTTTCAATCCTGATATCGACCTGCTGGATCTGAATATCAATTCTTACCTGCGAAAGCCTGGGTTCAAATTTCTGAATAGTCTGTTTTAGCGACGCTGTAACCTGCTCTTTAAAAAGTTGGTAATTGGTGATGTTGTCGAAATCAAAATCCCAGATTTCACAACCCAGTGATGCATCTGGTTTGTATTCGCCAAAATGGGTAATTATCATCAAATGGATCATCCGTGAAACAGAATCCTCCAACGAGATTCTGGGGAGATCTCTCTTCTGGATCAAATCAGCTGTTTTCAAAGGAAAGTTAAAATATTCAGAGGCCATTTTTTTGCTTTATCATCCACCCATCGGGTCAACTTGCTTGGCGGCTGCTTTTTCAGCCTTTTCCAGATCATTCTTACACTCCTTCAAATCATTTTCCAGTTTAAGCCTGCTCATCTTGGCATTTTCCAGGTCAATGTAAGATTTGACAATGTTTTTATACATCCTTCCTGTCCAACTGGTATCATTGATGAAATTCAACTGGATTTTGCTGATGTATTGTCCGATCTCCCCATCGATCAACCCCACCTGCGGATTTGGAAGATCGAGTTTATTCACCATTCTTTTTAATGAATCGATCTGAATCGCCAGCGTATCCCGCTGATAGTATATTTGTTTCTCCAACTCGGTTAAATTCTTCGACAAATTTGAATGTTCATATTTCGGCAACTGTATTAAAAAATAGAATGGGATCATGATAATCAGGATCCCGACAATAAAGGCAGCCGAAAATTTGAAGATAAAGCCTGATCTCTCTTTTTTATTCAAAGGTTCCATACGTTATTCGGTTTATTTTAACGGTCCATGATTAATCAGCCAAAAAGCTCTTCTTTCCGGTTTGTTCCTTGACAAAAATATTCGTATCTTTCTTTTTACCAATGTATTCCAGGATGCTGAGTTTGTTAAAAAGGGTGGAAATAACCTCTGTAAACTTAGTCATCAGCAATACTGTACTGTAGGAATTCAGATGTTCATACTGAAAGTTGATGGTATTCAGGAGGGCTTTATCAAAATCACCCTGCTTCAGGTTGCACCAATCGGTAAAATAATTCAACAGCTCTTCTTTAGCCTCTCCTGAATTTGAGTCGATTGTGTTTTTTATCAACCGGGCCAGTCGTGCTATAAACTCAAACATGAATAAGGGAGGCTGATCAACAATTTTCCATCTGAATTCAAGGATGCCTGTACTCAAAAAATAGAGCATGTTTTCTGAAAGATGTGCCACCACCTTTGCCAGCATGTTGCTCTGGTCCTTGTCGTTGATTTTGTTCAGGATCCTGAGCAGATCGATTTCCAGTTGTCCAAGGAATTTATCAAAATCTGCATGAACCCTCATCAGCGCATTATAACTTTGCACGGAGGTACATGGAGGAATATACTCTTTGATGAGTTCGGGTTTCTGATCTGTAATCCTGATCTTGCCGATCAGGAGGAAGCAGGGCCCCATCTCTTTTCTGGTCATTTGTTCCTCCGGGATGATCCGCACATGGTATGCCGGGGTTACATACGGATACCGTGGGGGTTCCTCGGACGGATCTGCATTGCCAAACGCAACCCTCGAAAAAGGGTCAACTATGAGTGCAACATAAACAATGCTTTCCTCAGCATTGCCAGGCATGTCAAATGTGCTTTCGGGAAATGGCACGGCAAAATCCTGAATGGCTGAACCTCCTTCAACAATCTCTATCCTGGCGCCTCCGGGAGTGACTGCCCGGCATTCAAATATTTTCACCCGCAGGGTTTTCTGGTTGTCGGTAGTTATGACAATCTTCAATGGGTTCCCAGCTTCACTCCAGGATGGAAGCAGTCCGTAATTATTGGCATTCAATCCGCAGGCAATGGCGTCTTTGATCCTGTCCATCCCGGCATTTTCGATGCCGATGAAGTGGTTTTTATTTATTTTCATGCCATCCACCCAATTGACATGATGATATTTCAGAGGTTCATTCATAATGATCAATCTTTAACGCGCTGACAAATAATAACACTGTTTTCTTTGATATAATTATCAGTAATAATCTGATCAGGATCGATATACCGCTTCATACCCAGCCAATTGGCCTTGTGGTGAAAGACCCATCCATGAGGATGGTCATCCGGATCAATGTACTCAATGGGGCCCTCCCTGTGACGTTCATTATAGTCATTCAGGAAATAATAAAAAAGTCGTCCAAACACCATGTGCGCCGGGGCTTTGGCCCTGAAAGTGGTTATCTCCGGGTCATTCATTTTTTTATGAAATACAAAACTTACCACCAGCAATGAAACCAGTTCACTGTCGAGCGGATCGGGGATGTCCTTCCGAACAGGATAATACCATTTTCTGAACAGCCGGGAAGGAATCGCCAGGTAACGATAAAAGGCCTGACTGAAAAAAAACGGCACAAAAAACCAGGGGAAGGCAGCCAGCAGAATGTATTGCAGATCTTGTTCCTTAAGTAGAAAGGCGAATACAAGCAGAAAAAACACAGCGCCAAGAACCGCCACCGAAACTGTGAAAAAGAATTCCCATACGAACTTCTTTTTCGCCGTCCATGGTACCAGCCTGTATATCAGGTAAACATGTAAAATCCCGATAAATAACATCCAGGCTTGCATCAGGATGAATATGGCTATAAGATTCTCCTTTATGCCAATAAACCCGAAAAGTGATGAGAACCCTGCACACAGTCCTGTAAGGAACAAATAAATGATGGTTGTTTTCTTAAAATTTTTCGCCTCCTTAACCTGAGAAACGACCAATGACAGCAGCGTGACGACAATGGCAAAAAGTATGAGAATGATAACTAATCCAACTACTTTCATAGAATTCGGTTTTTATTTTTTTAAGTCTTTGGCTTAATCCGTGGAATTATATCCGGGCATTAAACCCAAGAATTACGTTTGATGCCAAATCATTCAGGGTAAACTGCTGTTGATCCTTGCTTACCTGAATGGAAGTCACTGCGTCCACCTCCAAGGGTATAAAGTAACTGTAAAAACAGGAAAGGAACCTGGTATACGGACCATTTTCAAGATAATCTTCAACTGCAGAGTTCTCAAGAGGACCGATGACAAACTCCATTACCTTTTCTGAATCTGCAACATATTCTCCGCAAATCAGGTCATGGCCCAAGGCACATGATCCCAGGCCTCGTGCATCTTTAATGGAATTCATTTCCGGAATTTCCTGCCGGTTTTTTCCCGTGGTTACATTAATTGCCACTTTTTCATCAAGAATAGTCGCAAGGCATTTTGCTGTCAAATCCAATCTTCCCGCAATTCTGGTTGCCAAATGAAGAATCAGAACCATCCTGGACACCAGTTTCTTTGGCAAGGTCCGGTCCAGCTTCCAGAATTGAGGATACACATCGTCAAATAAATTTTCACTGAAACGATGAAGGATTTTACGCTCTTCCATTTCGAGCTGAATCCGATGGTAAAATATCTCGTTTTCAAATGGCAGAAGAAAAAGACGGGCATCCTTTTCTTCTTTCTTCTGCATTTTTGAAAATCTGGCCATCTCATGACCTGATGTGAGTGGTTTATTGGACTGATCATGAAAAACAGCTTCAGGAAGCGTGTCATACAGCCCGTCCCTGGAAACATGGATGCCAAGAATTTCCTGCCCGTTGTTTGAGCTGATAACTTCTGCCTTAACGATATCCGTCGAATATTTGCGTCTGAAAGATCCATCAGGGATGATGATAACTTCTGCCGGGTTCAAACCGTTTTCTATCAGATCTGCAGCGATTACTTCTGCCCTGATGTCATTTACAAGATGGTTGACCGATGAGGCTATATCTGCTAATTCCTTCATTAACAAAGGTTCTTATTCAGGACAAAGATAGTAATAAATATATGAATATGTAAATCTAAACCGAATGCTCCCGGTTCAAAAAACACCATTTTCAATAATGGTTGCATCTTGAAATATTAATGGGAATTATAGGCTTTCTGCAAATATTTCTATAAATTTGCTACAAACCAACTGGAAAACTCTTTTAGTCATGAAATTTCTTTCTTTTACATCGATATTCTCATTGATACTCTGCATAGGTCTCTATTCCCAGGTCATCAGGCCTGTGGTTACCCTTATTGATGACCCGTTGCCTGCCAACATTTCTCACATCACCGCCGACAACGATTACTATTATACCTGTACGGGCGGATTAAGTTCAAAACAGGAAAAAACTGTTCATAAAATAAACAAATACGGCATACTAACGGGTGATCTGATTAAAAGCTATCCTTTTAAATCGTTTAACATGCGGAGTATCATGTACAACAAAAAGGACAAGCACCTCTATATTGCCACCTTTGATATGAAAATCTACAAAATTCTTGATCTTGAGACAGGAATAGTTGAAGAGTGTTTTAAAAATGCAGGCAGCCTTTATAAAAACCCTAAAGCCAGCCCGGCGCTGGATCCAAACGGTAAAGTGCTTTACGTTATGGATAAGGGTACAATTACCATGTATAATTTCAAAGATGGCAAAGTAATCAAAACCCTTTCAGGTTTCTCATATGGTGAAGACAATAAAGATGATTTGAATACGGGTAAGTATGGCTCAGGTGCCCTGGCTGTCAGTACGAACTACATTTACACCTGGGACGCGCATCCGAAAAAGAAAGTAATTTATGTTTATGATAAAGATGGAAATCTAATAACAACCGTTCCGATCAGTTATGGCAACTGGGGATTTTCACTTTCTTATGCAAACGGACTTGTCTTCGTCTCTAACAATGGACTGAACACCGTTGGATACTGGAACGGGTATAAACTTTTTGATAACGAATAATTCAAATCATTTTTTTTCTACTTTTGCACTCAAATTGGGAGGCCTGTTTAAGAAAGTATTTTGAATGTGTGAATAATGTAACTTATCTCTAAATTTATATAACGATTCGTCATACAAAGGTCCGTAACATTGCAATAATAATTCTATCATTTCATTCGATTGTTGATGAACATAGTCAACGTTGTATTTACTCTTCAATCAAACTCTAAATTAAGAACATCATGAAAAATTATGTGATTTTGTTATTAATTCCTGTTTTTTTTGCCTGTGGTCGTGCCGCGGAGAAAAAGGCCGAGGAATTACAATCAAAAACTGACAGCCTGGTGAGTCAAACCATGCAAAAAGATGAAGCAATCAATGAATTTATCCGTTCAATCAACGAAATTCAGGGTGCCTTAGACACGATCAAACAAAAAGAAAATATCATCAATCTTACCACTGACCGTGGTGGCGAACTGCAAATTTCAGCAAAGGATCAGATCAAGAATGACATTGAATCCATTTATAGTTTGATGTTGAAAAACAAAGAGACCATCAACTCACTTTCAAAAAGGTTGAAAAACTCTAACATGAAGGTGACGGAACTCAACAAAATGGTTGAACGGCTTAACAAGGACCTGGCTGACAAATCTGCACAAATTGAAGATTTGCGCGCTAAACTTGCAAAACTCAATGCATCATTTGAAATGGCTAACCTTAAAATTGACACTTTATCCCGCACAGTTAAAGAACAAGGTTCCCAGATCAGCAACCAGTCACAAACTATTGCCGCCCAGGATGAAGCTTTGAATACCGCTTACTATGTAATTGGTAACAGCAAAGAGTTAAAGAAAAACGGGGTGATCAAGAGTGGTGAAGTTCTTGCTGATTTCAATAAATCATTATTTACGAAAATTGATGTTCGTAAAGTTACAGAGATCCCTATCCTTAGCAAGAAAGCTAAAATTCTTTCAAGCCATTCGGCAACAGCATACAAATTCACCGGCGATAAAAAAATCATCCAGGCCCTGCAAATCCTCGATTACAAATCATTCTGGTCAAATTCAAAATACCTTGTTATTGTAGTTGACTGATCAAAACAAATTTAAATTCAAAGGGGCCTCGTCAGGAGTGCCCCTTTTTTTTTGATCTTTGCAATCACATTAATCCCCGACAATTATGCGCCTCAGCCTTTTACTTTCAGTCGCTTTCCTCGCCTTTTTCCTTAATGCGAATGCTCAGAAAAACAAATCACTGCAATTTAAAATTGCCTTCTACAATACTGAAAACAGTTTTGACACCATCGATGATCCCAATAAAGCGGATGAGGATTTTCTGCCGAATGCCAAAGTTGCATGGACCAAAAACCGGTATGAAGCCAAACTCAAACACATATCCAGGGCCCTGGTTGCCATTGACAGTATCAATCTGCCTGCTGCCATCGGACTGGCAGAAGTTGAAAACATCGGGGTTTTAAATGACCTGGTTACAAAAACAAACCTGCAGAAAGGGAACTACCAGGCAATTCTTGAAGAGGGCAGCGATCCGAGAGGAATTGATGTGGCGCTGATTTTCAGAAAGGATATCCTGAAGTACATAGGCCATCATGCTTTTCCCTCTGCACAGTCGTTCAAAACCCGCGCTGTCCTTTATGTTCAGCTGGCCGATGCAAAAAAAGACACGTTCCACCTCTTTGTAAATCACTGGAAATCCCGTACAGGCGGTGCCACCGAAACAGAACATCAACGCATTGAAAATGCTACAACCCTCAAGCACCTGACTGATTCATTACTGGCCCGAAACCCCAAAGCGAATATCGTAATCATGGGAGATTTTAATGATGAACCCAATAACAAAAGTCTCGCTGAAGTACTTGGCGCACTGAAACCGGAGAAAAATATTGCACCGTCCAGTTTGTATAACCTCATGTACGAGCGATTTTTAAACGGAGAAGGAACACTTTATTATAAGGACTGGGATTTGTTCGATCAATTTGTTGTTTCCGGTAATTTGCTTGGAAAGAAACCCGGAAAAGGAGCGGTGGTTTTGTCTCCGTATGCCTTTATTTTCAAACCTGATTGGCTTTTGTACAAGAGTAAATCGGGGGAAATGGTTCCCAATCGCACTGCCAGCTCAAAAGATTATTTCGGGGGATACAGCGACCACCTTCCAGTATATATAATCATCCAAAACTAAGCCGGGGTCCCTTAACACTTAACACTTAACACTTAACACTTAACACTTAACACTTAACACTTAACACTTTTTACTTCTCTCACCGATTCGCAGGCGCCGAATAGTTCAACTCCCTGAGCAGGCGCCCGGTTTCATCAAAAAACCGCCAGTTACCGACGCGCATGTCATCCTTGTAAAACCCATCATAACGGACTTTGCCATTCTCAAAATAGGTAGTTCTTTTACCCTCGGCTTTGCCTCTGATATAGGTACCTTCACTCCACAACTTGCCATTTTCGTACCAGTAAGTCCATTTACCCTCCCGTTTGTTGTCCTTGTAAGTACCCTCCATCTGGGCGCGTTTGTTGGGATAATAGGTGGTCTCTTTGATCAACTCACGGTTCTCCCCTTTTCCCTTGTATACGCAGAGACGTTTTGTTGATCCATCCGGGTAGGTCTCTTCAATCACTTTATTTTCAAAAGTACAGGATGCTAAAACAAAAATCAGCAATGCAATGACTGGGTAGGTTGTTTTCATTTATACTTGATTTACTATATTACAAAATTACAAAAGGCAAAAAGCAATGGTGGACTCACTCCCCTTTTTGGACTTAACAGGGTTTCTGAATAGGTAATGTTTACTAATGTTTTAGAAGGTAGTGCCTAAAAACTGTCAACTTTACTGGCACGTATTAAAATCGTGCACGCCTAATTTGTAAACAAATGACAAGCTAAATAATGGCGTGTAACCCCCTGTAAAATTACGTTAATTTCCTTTCAAAAATTCTGAAGCTAACTGAAATGTTTTTATAAAATAAATTAGCCGTCGCTAATTTTGAATTATTATTTCTTATCGAAAATCATCTTTTCAGATAGCAAAACAACAATCCATTTCCGGGTAAAAAAATCAATGTCGGGCTCTGTGAGGTGCCTGAAAATTTATTATTTGTAAACCTGGGTAAATTGGTGTAAATTCATGTAAACACACGTAACAACGTGTTAATAATCAAGTAGTTGTTAATATCTTTATTTTTATTTGTCACTTTTGATTGTCTACTTTTGCCCCATGTAATTCTAAATAAAAACCATGGACAAAATGTTAAGAATCGAAAAACCGGTAACGGCCAAATATGTTTGTAAAATTATAGGAGTTAGCCGACCTGCACTTCACAGATATAGTAAATCAGGCATAGTGCGCTCTTACAAACTGGGTGGAAAGCTCTACTATTTTGAAACTGAGGTGATGGAGGACCTGCGAAAGTGCCGGTAATCCAGTCAGTAAAAAAAGCAGTTCAGATGAACTATCTCATTCAAACAATTTGAAACCTTAATAACGACATTTTATGAAAACATTTTCAAATACATCGAGGATGGACCTCGATCTTTTAAGGGATGCCTTGAGAAGTTATTCAGCGCTCATTCAGGAACTCCAGGATCAAAACGGTAATAAAATATGTTACATGCATACCGACAAGTTTGGCAATCTGCTCCCTTTAGCTCCAACCCGTATTGAGAATCGTGTATGTGAGCTTATTGCAGCCATTGACTGTGAAATTGATGCTCAGTAGTCTGATCCAACCATCCATTAGATTCTGGATTATTTGATTTTAACATATGGAAAAATCTCAGATTGACCAGCATACCATGTATGATGGTGCTCCCGAAATGCTTATAAATCGCGTATTTGAAGTTGAAGCACTTTTAGCAACGTCCAAATTGAAAACCGGTGAAACCGAGTCTTGGAAGTTCTGGAAAAAGACGAGTGATATCATGAAGTATTCATGGGATTACATGCGCAGCTTTGAATGGTTGCTTCGCGAAAACACACAATTGAGACAGGAAAATCAATATTTACGCGCAAGAAACGAACATTTGGAACATATAAATCTTTCCATCATCATTCTCAGAAGAGCAAAGATTCAAGGCAATTTCGATGAAACTGTCAACTTTGTTAATGATCTGATGAAATGGGGTGCAGATAAACTAGCTAAAGCCCTGGATAATGTCAGAATCAGATAAACTTCCCGAAGACCTTGATATTATCGATACCAATGCGGGCCAAAAAGAAAAGATTTGTGCCGAAGCTGAAATCTTGCTCAAAGAGGCCGGAGCCAATATCTTTCTGCAATCCGATGCTATTTCCATCATCTGCCAGAGTTTCATTGATCTGAAGGATCCTGCTTCGGCTGATCTTTTCTTCAAATACGTTTCGAAGAAATTCAAGATAGCCAAAAAGATATTCACGGACACTTTTAAAAAACTCTCCGATGATGCAAAAAGACCTGCACCCACACGGAGAAAAAACCAGGATGATGAAGATGACGATGAAAATTTAGGCTGGTTTGTACGCAATAATTGTTATTGGTTCTATACCAAAGATGGTTTGCCCGTTAAAGGTTCAAATTTCATTATCAAACCTTTATTCCATATCTATTCAAAAATTGATAATAAACGCCTGGTGGAGATCACCAATGATAAAGGATATTCCAAAATCGTTGATATCCCTTCAAAGAATTTTATCAGTATGGAGCAATTTGCCGCATACTGTTATTCTGAAGGTAATTTCATGTGGACAGGTGTTAAATCAAATTTCCAGAAGATCCTCCAGTTCATTTCCGAAGATTTTCCTGAGTGCAAAGAATTGAAGACATTAGGCTGGAGAAGAGAGGGTTTTTATGCGTTCGCCAACGGTATTTACAATGGCGTTTGGCAACCGGTGGACGTTCTAGGCATCACTACCCACAAAGACAAGAATTATTTCTCCCCGGCATTCTCAGTGGTATATGCTGACGTCATGGATGATGCCGATGATTACCAGAACGACCGGTATTTCATTTATAACCAATCCCCGATAACATTCGGTGAATGGACCATGATCATGTCAAATGTTTACGGTAAAAATTCCATGATGGGTATCTCTTATGCGATTGCCACCTGCTTCCGGGATCTGATTTATGAAAAGTACAAGTGCTTCCCGCACTTGTTTTTGTTTGGAGAGGTCCAGTCCGGAAAAAGTCAACTGGCCTGGTCACTCTCAAACCTCTTTTTTCATAATCAGCCAGCCTTCAATCTCACATCCGGAACACACGTTGGACTTTCGCGCAGAGCCGCCAGAAGCAGAAATGCAATACTCTGGGCCGATGAGTATAACAATGAAATTGATCCCAGGCGCTTTCAACTTCTGAAAGCTGCTTTTGATGGCATCGGTCATGAAAAAGGCAAAATGACACAGGACACCCGCACCACGACCGACCAGATCAATTCTTCATTTGTTATTTCAAGCCAGTATCTGCCCATCCTGGATGATAATGCGCTTTTCACACGTTCATGCACGCTCTATTTTGCAAAAAGGAAGTTCAGCAAATTTGAAATGGATGAATTTGACAAACTCAAAAAGATTGAGGAGAAAGGCATCAGCTCGCTGCTTTGTGATATACTTGATTACAGGCCATTGATGGAAGCGCAGTATGCGGTTGCTTTTGCAACGATTTTTGATTTGATGAAAGCAAAATTAATGGATGAAAATTTGCCTTTTAATGAAAGATTGCTTCGTAACTATTGTCTGATCATAACACCTGTCAAGATTATTCTTGAAAGCGAATCACCTTTATCGTTAAATTTCAAGTTTGAGGATATTTTTGAATCTGCAAAGCATGATATCACAAACCTGTCAAAGCAGATCTCCAGCAGTGAATCGGTTGCAGGATTCTGGAAGACCGTGGAATATCTCATTGACAAAGGCGATGTTAAGCAAGGCATTGATTTTAATATTAAAGCTACACCATCGCTGAAGTACAAGGATAAAGATGATAAGGAAGTAACATCTCCATTTCTGCCACCCAATGATACTTTGTTGTTTATAAGATTCTCTACCATTCATCCGATGTATATGGAAAAACATCGCCAGCAGACCGGCAAGAATGGTGTCGAGCTTGTCTCGATCCTGTATTATCTGAAAAACCATAAGTCGTATGTTGGCACAATCCAGGGACACCGTTTTGAAACCACAAATACTTCGGCTTATGTTTTCCGGTATGGTGATGACTGGCTCAATGTAAACCTGGACCGCACCATCAAAGATATTTTCGGGCCAGCCAAAACAGAACCTGATAAGGCAACTCCCAAAAAGATTGAAGAACCACCCCCGGACCTCTTTGCAGAGGAACCGGAACCGCCATTCTGACATGAAAATAGAAAAATAAAATATAATGCAACTTTTTGAAATATTTTCCTTGTTTTCCGACCAACGCTACCTACACTATATTATATTATTGATTTATATTATATTAGGTAATGAAAGAGTGTTGGTCGGTGTTGGTCGGTGTTGGTCGGTGTTGGTCGCGTTGGTCTGTATTCGGGGTTTTTATTTCAAATTTTCGTGTTTTTTTTATTTTTTTCTTGAAAATTGACTAAAAATCCCTCGATTTGAAAAATTCCACTATTGTTACAACTCCAAGCGGATTTCTCGGGTATGACAATTTGCCAGACGGATATCGCCTGGCAACCCTTGAAGATTTCATCACCAAAGGAAAACGAAATATTGGTTTAAAGTTCCTGGTCCAGTGGGTTGATAATGCCTTCTTTTACCAGATTTGCGAAGTGTCGATGAATCTCACTTCTGCAATCCTTAAACCACATCTTGAAAGTAATCGTGTATTCATAAAAGACGACCCCCATGCTACGGCTTAAGGAAACTCCCGGGATATTTAGCTGCCGGGATCACATTATCAACCAAATTGTTTAACGCATAGACCGGCCGGGACCAGGGGAAGCAAACAAACACTCCGCTGGCGCTCTGGTCCCGTTCCCGGCCTTTACATAAATTAACCACTCAACTACTTTCGCACGTATGAAACAGGCATTGATCCGGCCAACACTTACCATCCGATTGAAAAGACCACTTCAAGACTACCTTCGTTATGTCATGGGCCTTGAATGGGACACCCCCGTAGATCAGCCATTGATCGCTACTAAAAATTCGTACCTGGGCAGGCTCATTACTCCATTTTTGGATTACCGGCCTTGTGCTGAAAATCCATTGCTCCCCGGGAAGTTTCCCGACTGCTTCACATTCGGGCTTCCGCTATACGATGACATGGAGATGCGCAGGAACACAGCATGGATTTCAGAAAAGAACCAGGTGCATATCCAGAAGATTCTTGAATATCACTTCCGGCTTCATTTCAGATTGTATGCAGATGATAAGGTCAGGTATATTCAGGAAAATGGACCTATGAAGGGAAGTATTAAAAAAATCATCATCCAGTTTTGTGAAGACACAAATATCCTCTTTGATGATATCACTTTCGATATGGTTTCAAAAGGTTATTACCGGTCCCGGCAAAAGAGTTTAAAGTATGCAAGTCTTGACAGTAAACGCATGATGATTGGATATCTATTTCACATTATATAGACATTTTTATATATGACAGTTCTCAGACACACAGGTGGAAATGTTGGAGGGATCAATCCCGTTCAATATGCTTTCAAGGAAGATATCGCTTCTTTGATCATCAATCCCGATACGCTGGTCGGTGCCATCACATTCAAGCCTGGTAAAGGCTGGAACTATCTGTATGGATCTCCTGATTCAATTCAGCTCGAAGGAAAAGAAGAAGATCTGCCTGCAGGCATCCGATATTCGTATAATTTCAAAATGCTGATCCCGAAAGATCGCAAGGATGTTGAAATTATTCTCATGCAGTTAAACCAGCGCCACCTGATCATCAACGCCATTGATAAAAATGGCGTTTCAAGGTACTACGGTACCCTGGATCAGCCGATGAAAAAACTTGGAAAGCTGCTAAAGCCTGCTACCATTGAGAGTTACCAGGGATGGGAAGTTGTTTTCAATGGCGAATTCTCTCAGCCGGCCGCTTACGCTCCGGTTGGAACATACGTTCCTGTCGATCCGCCACCGGTGAGCGAAGACTAATAGTTCAGTCCTTTATCAGGGCTTTTCACAGCTCTAATATTGTACCTTGATTAATGGGTAAACATTAACGACGGTACAATGAATCCTTTT
>CAIYJU010000199.1 GCA_903926565.1 uncultured Bacteroidales bacterium | reverse complement strand
TTTCGAACAGTGCATAAGCCTTTGTTTTGCTTTTTTCGTCTATGCTTTCATTGCTATAGGTAAACCATTCGATAAATCGGTTTGCCTTTTTACCCGGAAACTGTTTGCCCAATGCAATAATTCCGTTGTAATCGAGCAGATCGGTTAAATATCGTTTGCCGTCACTTGCAAAAAGTTTCAGTTGGATAGTGGCACTAACCAACTCGCCGTTTTCTTTTTTCAATTTGGCTTTAAGGTATTTCCAATAGTTGCGGGTTTTGGTGTAGTCGTCCTGATCGGTAAGCACAGCTACAATATCCAGCACACTAAACCACCATTTAGCGTTTTGCTCGTCCCAAACGGCTCGCACTTCGCGGTCGTCAAAAAAACGGATGGATATTTTTGTATTACTCATAATTTAATGTTACTGTTCCGTCATGCTGTAATTTTCTGTGCAAAGTTATGACAAAATATATCTTGCAGTTGCTGAATACTGTGTCACGGTACAATGACAGAACCGTACCTTCATTTTCGTTTGTTAAATAAACAACGACTTTTGAATTACCCCTATTGTTAAGGTTTGCCTGATCTTTATAGAAATGCTATTATTTCACCCTTTCAGGGTTCAGCAAGCCAACCCCGTCAACCAATCTATAATATTGCCACCCCTTCCGGGGTTTCGTTTTCCTCCTCATCCAACCCTTCCGGGGTTTCGTTTTCCCTTGCTGACCCGGGAGAAATAAGGCTAAACAATGGAACCTCGCCAGACATTCTCCTCATCCAACCCTGAAAGGGTGGTATTATTATAGCTGAATCATGCCAGTGATTGCAAAATGAACCCTGAAAGGGTGAAATTATCAGTAAAAAGGTGAACTGGCCGACCATTCCCTCACCTCCACGCCCGATGAATGCTGGAAGGAGTTCCAAAAGGAGTTTCTGAATCTTTACAGGGTGTAGTGTCTTATACCTCGATGATTTTCATGTTTTGAATCTTTAATTTATCGCTTTGGATTGTTTATTCAAAGTTCACAAGTGCAGGCGATTTTCATTCGTATATTTGCTTAAATTTCTCTTTCATGAAAACCCTCAAGATATACATTGACACTTCAGTTATTGGGGAATATTTTGATCAGTAAGGGGTTACAATGCCATCAACATTAAAAACGGTTACTCCATTCTTGAAATTCGCTCACCTCAGGATCTTATTGATTATGAAAACAACTAAGAAATCCTTCGATGCAGTAAAACTGATGCGGGAGCTCAGGGAACAAGTAAATAAGGAAATTGCAAACATGACTGTTATTATGCTCCCCTGACCCGTCTTGATTTAAACAACTTCCAGCCGCCAAAACCGGTAACCATCAGCAATGCAGTGGCCAGCCCGCCGTCAACAGGAGCGCCGCCACCAGGGGCTTTGTTGCTATTGGTCCCTTTTTCAGCCGGAGGAGGTGGAGGAGCCTGGGTTATGCCTGTATGGGCAAGGGCCATGAAACAGATCAGGATCAAGGCAAAAACCTGTTTTTTAAGAAACTTTTTCATAGTATACGATTTTAAAATTTGTTGATTTAATTTGCCTTGCTCCCCCCCCTCCCTTCCATGTTGGGGAGGTGACAGGGGGTGGGGTTAAAAAATCCGACCGCTTAGCGGTATTGTAAAAAAATGGTTAAATGGTTAAATTGTTAAAAAGCCCGCACAGCACGCACATAGTAAGTGTTGGTCTTATTGTAGCGGTCCTGGCCGCCATTGCCGAAGTGCTGGTACCACGCGTAGTATGCATCGTGCTCGGAGGAACTCCAATAGTAGGCATCAGCAAAACCGCCAACGACGCCTTTTTGCAAGTACAATAAATTCAATTCGTGTTTGGATGGTAAATACCAATCGCCATGGGTAACCCCACCCACCGTTATTGAATATTCATTGCACATGGTGGCTGCAAATGGATTCCCATCAACCGGGCCCTGATTAGCGATGATTATTGCGGTGTTTTTTAATCCGGCACCAACACCATCTGCCCTGGCACGGGTATATGTATAGGAACCACCAGACCATCTGATAGCTGTGCTTTGATCAGCAGTTGCTGCAATTAAACCGTGCTGTCCGTTATCATAAACATAAAACACGATACCTCCGCCATAGGTTTCGCCGATGTAGTGTGTATTGCTGACCCAGGAGGAACCATTATAGGTTTCATTACAGTTCTTTGAGGTATTGTAAATTGTTAGTCCGGCGGCGGGAGAGGCAATCGCATCCCGCTGGGCAGTGGTCATCCGCGGCACAAGCAACCCTTTGTTTGTAGCACTCACATCCAACATGGCGCTGCCGTCAGGGCTTGAACCATCGTTGTTGATGCCTACACTTCCGGTTTGGGCGAACATGCTCCCGGCCATCACAAGCGCCATTAAGAACATAAAGATTGTTCTCATTGTTTTCATTATTCTCATTGTTTGCATTGTTTGCATTGTTTGCATTGTTTGCATTGCCTGCATTGTTTGCATTGTTTTCATATTTCTATACTTTTAAGTGATTATATCTGTCATATTAACGTTTCGATTCATTTTGTTTACTTCGGCAGGCTCAGAGAGCGGGAAATCGCTACTTGTTAATAAAATCCCTGACCGAATAAACCTGCTCGCCGGTTACCACCTTTACGAGGGAATACCCGGTTGCCCCGCGGAGGTTGATCCTTGTCAGTCGATTTTCGCCGGGTTGCTGTTGCATCACCGGCTGCAATACAATGTTCAAAAAAACCAACCGCTCAGCGGTATTGGTTAATTTGTTAAATAGCTGAAAGGATAATTAAAAAGCCCGCACAGAACGCACATGGTATGGGGCCTCCTTAGTGTAGTAGGTCTGGTCGCCAGTGCCGAAGTTCCGGCCCCACGCGTCGTAGGCATCGTACTCGGAGGAACTCCAACAGGCGAAATTTATAAAGTCGCCAAATCCAAGTACCTTCATCTCGTAAAGTTTAGTCAACTCATCCTTGCTCGGCAAATACCAGTCGGAATAGCCACCGCCTGTGTACGCTCGTGCCTCGAATGCAGCATAATAAGTGGTGCCAGCTCCATTCTGGGTGATGATCTTGTTGGTGTTTGCTAAGCCTGTCCCGATGGCGGTGCCTGTCCCCCCTGGAACCGCCCTCTGACTTCGACATCAGGACACCCAAACAATCTGCCATTCGAATACGACAGAGCCGTTCATTGATTTTTAATATTCACCCGGGAGTTTATGACATTGAAGAATTTTCTCCAAAGACGGACAGGTTCTTTCACGAAGATTTCATGAAGGTTAAACGAAGATTCAGGAAGGGTATAACCGGCGTTTGCCGATTACCGTCTGGCTTTTTATCAGTTGTTCATACATCAGGCGTTCTTCAGGAACACGGATTAAAGCACCCCAAAACCAGAATGTCATTGGACTGAGGCAACCTCTTTCTGTAGATACTGCATCAATTTTCCAATTCTTCAATTGTCCTCTTCGCTGCTGCCAGCCGCACCTGTTTGTTCTTCTCAACCAGTTTACGTGTAGCCCATTTTCCAAGCTTATGATGCATCGGCACCAGCAATGAAGCAATACAAACCAAAGCCAGCAGCATGAACACAGGGGTATGGTGTGTTATGCTTTCCAAAAAGGATGAAGCAACAAATTCAAATAGCTTAATTTGATTAGGCACAATCGTACCAGTAGCTAATAACTAATTACCTTTAATTCTAAATGACCCTTCCCCTGCCCTCCCCTTGAAGGGGAGGGAGAACGTTTGTCGAGGAATTCCACTAAATTCGGCGTATTGAATGGATGCTACCTGTCCCTCTGATAAAAGTTTTCAACTATTCAACCTTCTTTTCCCACTATTTGTAAATTCTCCGATTAAGCTGTAAATGAGTTTCACAAAGATTAAATTATTATGGCATATATTGGAAAAACCCGCGAACCTGCATTTCTATTTTATTCTGATCAAACAACCATTGATCTGGCCAAAGAACTCCGGCGAAAACTGACACCTTGTGAAAAAGTTCTATGGCAGCATTTGAGAACCAATAAATTAGCTGGACTTAGATTTAGACGACAACATCCGATCAGATTTTATATTGCTGATTTTTATTGTCATATGGCCAGATTGGTGATTGAGGTGGATGGTCCGATCCATGACAGAATTGATCGTCGTGAGCATGATCAACAACGGGATGGCGTAATTGAAGATTTTGGAATAATGATCATTCGGTTTTCCAATGATGAAATCAGGTACCACCTAAAGCAAGTTCTAAAAAAAATAGAGGAAGTTATAATCATGCGCATAGCAAACAAAGCATTTCTTACATCATCTTCTGGTAAAGGGTCTCCCTCCCCTTCAAGGGGAGGGCAGGGGAAGGGTCATTGCCATACCGACTGAGGCTTATATGTGTTAACTGTTACGATTGCGCCTAATCAAATAACTTAACTTAAGCGTGGGATTGTTGAAATTGGCGATAATGGTAAAGATAGTTACTTCTTATTCATTTCCATATAATCAAATACCAGGTTGCAGAAAGCATTCACGCCTGTTTTGAACCCACTGTCGTCAATGATAAATTCAGGTGTATGTTCACATTACGGCTTACAATGGTCTGAAGGCTGTTGATGATTTCAGTTCGGCGCCATACTCTTCTCCTTTCGGGGCTCCCTTGCGCTGATAATGGTTTCAAAATTGCCTTTTTGCGCGGTTGAACTTTGGTAAAATAAGATAAGGGCGAGGATAAAGAATGTGTATTTCATGGATTTTATTTTTTACCGGTTATGGCTGGTTTACGGGGTACTCATTTTTTTCTGTCGATCTTCATTTTTGAAATGTCTTTTCAAGCCCAATAAAACGGATATACAAATTATCAGCATTGCAATGGATAAGGTGATAAGTAAAAAAGCAACAATCCCCTCTGCAATCCAGGGGCCTTCTTTCCCATTCGCAACTATTCCCAGCATTTTTCCTGCATTAAAAACTGCTGCTATAAGGATCCCGAACCAATTTGCAAAAGTCCCATACAACGCCAGCAAAAAAGTAATCTTCAACCATGTATCAGACAATTCTACCTTATGCCAGATCAATCCCAGGACAATTAAGAAAATTCCATTTAATACACCTTCGATATGGCTTGATACACCTAGTCTTGGATTCGCAAACACAGGGGCCAGCAAACCTACTATCAAGCCAAGGAAAAAAAGCAACACACCCAGAAATATCAATTTGTCAGATTGATTTTCATTATTTTTTTTCGTTCCCATCTTCATCCAGGATTTTTACCGGTCCGATGTTCAGTTCCTTTATTCCTTTTTCAATCTTTGCCCGGTCACCAATAATGAGCCAGGTAAGATTGTCAGGCCTTACAATTTTTGCTGCTGCTTTATTCATATCCCCGGTTGTGAAACTTTGCAGACGCGACGAATACTTGCCGGGATAATCAAGTCCACGGTTATAATTGATGGTACTCAATAAAAATTCTTTTACTGCATCGTTTGTTTCCCACCAACCTCCAAGCGAAAGCAATTGGCTAAGCTGTTCATTTTTAAATTCAGTATCTCCAATGGGTTTGGTTGAAATTACCTGCGTTAATTCTTTTTGGAATTCTATGATGCTCTCTTTGGTTTTATCTGTTTGCACTGCCGCATTAACATAAAAAACACTCTGCCCTTTTGCCTTTTCAAAATGTGAACGTGCGCCGTAGCACCAATGTTTATCTTCCCGTAAGTTCATATTGATGCGTGATGTAAAAGTACCACCCAATATGGCGTTCATGAGTTCAATGGCATCCTGGTCGGGATTGCCTGCGGAAGGTGATAACTCGGCAGCGTAAATGGAAGATTGTTCAACACCGGGTTTATCAATGAGGTACACAGCAGGTTGCGCAGGCAAGGCAACATCACTCAGGTTCTTTTTCGGTACATCCTGCGCTTTCCATCCTGTAAGATATTTTTCCAACGCGGGTTTCAATTCCGCCTCCGTAATATCACCGACTACCACAAGCGATGAGTTGTTCGGCACAAACCATGTTTGATGAAACTTCACCAGACCATCCCGTGTTACTTTTTTCACACCGGCCTCTGTACCCATTCCCGATAGCGGATTGCTATAGGCATGGCCGCCTCCATAAATTAATCCCGGTAAAATTCTTCTTCCAAGTACTTGCGGATTCGCCTTTTCCTGTTCGATGCCAAGCAGCTGTTCTTTTTGTACCCGTTCAAACTCTTTCTGCGGGAATGACGGATTCAATAATATATCCGCAAACAGATTCAGTGATGCAGCAAAATGTATTTTCAGTGTTTTAAGATTCAGAAAGGAGTTATCGAGCCTGGAACTAAATGTAATGTCAGAACCTAAATCATAGAGCAGATCACTGATTTGAAGAGCGGTTTTCGTTTTCGTGCCTTCCATGAACATGGTGCCGCTAAGTTTTGCAAGACCGGGTGAACCAAACTGGTCAGCCGCATATCCTGCGTTTACCATCATGCTTGCAGAAACGGAGGGTATGCCATGTCGTTCAGCGAGATAAACGTTCAACCCGTTACTCAGTGTAAACTGTTTTATTTCCGGAAACGTCACTGCACCCGTTTTTTCCACTTCAGGCATTACGTTCCTGTTGAGACCTGAATTGGTGTTCGTGAAATCGCCATAAGGTAAAATCTGTAACTGATATTCACCGTCACTCAGCCACTGCAGGGCCGCTTTTTTTATGTCAGCATGACTTGCGTCTTTCAGCCATGCCTGCTTTTTTAAGTAATAGTCGGGACTTCCTCCAAACGTCTCATTTTCAGCAAGCAAATCGCTCTTGCTATAAACACCTTCCATGCTGTTAATAAAGTTGGCAAAGTAATTTGTCTTTACGCGTTCGAGTTCAACCGCAGTTACATCTTCCGTAAATATTTTCTGCAGTTCTTCTTTTATCACAGCATCAATCTTTGCCAAATCCACGCCGGGTTTTGCATCTGCCTGAATGATAAAGGTTCCGCCAATTTCATTGCTCCATATAAAGGCATAAGCATTCGTGGTCAGTTGCTCATCAAGCACCAGCCGCTTGTACAACCGTGATGATTTTCCGGAAGAAAGAATTTCGCCAAGTATATTCAGGTAAACGATATCCTTTGTGTTCCATTCCGGTACATTCCATATTTTGTGCAAACGCGCCTGCGGCACCCTGTCCTGTGCCACCTGGTATTTAGTGCCTGTCATCTTTGCTGTCCACGCACTGTATTTTGCAATCGGAGGACTGGCAGGGATATCGTCAAAATATTTTTTTACTTTGTTGAATACTTCATCTGCTTTTACATCACCGGTTATGCAAATCACTGCATTGTTAGGACCATAGTATGTTTTAAACCAGGTCTTCACATCATCCATGGATGCGGCATTTAAATCATCCATTGAACCAATCACCGTCCATGAATAGGGATGGCCAACAGGATACGTTGCCTTTGCCATTAACTCTTCTGTGATGCCATACGGTTGATTTTCTCTCGTGCGTTTTTCGTTTTGCACCACTCCGCGCTGCACGTTTACTTTCACGCTATCCAAACCGTTCAGCAGAAAACCCATGCGGTCAGCTTCGAGCCACAACACCCGGTCTAAGCCCCCGCTTGAAAAGGTCTCAAAATAGTTTGTGCGGTCGTTATTTGTCGTGCCGTTGTTAGAGCCACCGCCAACGGTTTGCATCACATCATCAAAATTTTTCCAATGCTCGGTACTGGTAAACATGATGTGTTCAAACAAATGAGCGAATCCTGTTTTGCCCGGCTTTTCATTTTTACTTCCCACATGATACCAAATGTTGAAAGAAGCGATGGGAGCTTTGTGGTCTTCACTTACAATTAAAGTGAGACCGTTATCCAGCACATATTTTTTGAAGGGAATGTCAACTTCGGGATATTGTTTTTTTTGTGCGAACAACCCGATGGCTGATGCACAAACCATAAAAAGCAGTATGCTTGTTCTCATGATTGGTTTTGTTAGATGAATATACGTTTGGTAGCTTTTAATTCTTTTCAAGGAATGAATCGTTAAAGAATTTTACCACGGTTGAATTAAACAAGTCAGGATTATTTTTTGTAACGTAATGGTTTTCTCCGGGAAAAATGCAAAGGTTGGCTTTCGGGATACCCCTTCCCCTGCAGTCCAATACAATTATTTTGTACTTCTTTGCAAAATATTCAATCTGGGGTTGCATGTAAGAAATATTTCCTCCATGCCCATGGATCAGCAGAAGAGGAGCACCCTTCCCATATGTCTCGTAATATATTTTCACTCCGTCAACTGAAATAAAATTTCCAGTAAAATCTTTGTCACGTTTAAGCAGTTCAATTATCAATTCTATAAAATTAATTCAGTCTAAATAAGCACAAATATATATCTTTTATCATTCAAAATCCGGTAATTAACATTTATTATGATTTTTTTGAGGAAGTTCAAACACCCGTTAATGATGTCAGAAATGACAATTAAACCAGGATGATGCGGGTCGCATGATACACCAGCTATAGTCAGGGTTATGTGTAACCAAAAACAGGGTTTGACTGCAAATTCAGCACCTTTCCTGTGGAAAATAAAAAAAGTCCCGGTTTTCCGGGACTAATAAATCACATCGTAGCTTTATTTGTGATGGATTACAAGGCGTATCCAGGTATTGTCAGAATGCGGTGGAATTTTTGATATACAATATAAAACTTGCCTCCCCTGGCTTAAGCTTGTAGTTGATGGATCGCATCGTTGCATTGGGTGCTTTAATCGGAAATCTTCTGGCCAGCGAATTCTCAATGATCTCAAACTCATCATGGCCCTGGTACCCTTCGAAATTCCCTCCCTTCTTCATCTCTTTTTCTTCCACAACCGGAACCGTGATCTGCGACAATGACTTGTCGGAAAGGGAGGCAATGGCGATCACATTGCCGTAACTGCCTGAGCCGGCACTGGTCGTAATGATGTAAAGTTCATCAAACCCATTGGCGTCGAGGTCGCCGATCAAAACCTTGTTGATGGGTTCCACGTCGGTGAATTTCAATGCAGAACCCGGAGTTCCTTTAAAGGCAACACTGATAAGTCGGGCCACCATGAATGGAAAGCTGATTTTATAAACAACATCGCCGTGGTTTATAACTAGAGATCCAAATCGGGAAATTTCTATCCTGTTTTGAGAAATCAGATAAATTTTATTTTGTAAATCGTTCTCATAATCAGGTTGTTGATGAACCAGGAAGGGGTGGAATGGTTTTTGTATCATGAGAAGCTCTTTGACCGGATTATGGATAATTACGAATTCAAAAACCTTAAGGGCTTGCGTGTTTTGGTTGTGGATGATGATCCTTTCAACCAGAAGCTTGCCTCGTATATCCTTTCCATGTGGCAGGTGTCGGTAGAAACCGCCGCAAACGGGAAAGTAGCCCTGGAGATGTTGTCCGGCCAGAATTATGATGTCGTGCTGATGGACCTGATGATGCCGGAACTGGATGGATATGAGACTACCTGCACTCTCCGGTCACTGAATGATCCATATTTCAGGAATCTGCCGATTTTTGCATTCAGTACGACTCCAGACGCAGAGAGGGTTCTGGAATACGGAATGAACGGGCTGGTTTCAAAATCTCCCATCAATAAAGCGGAGTTGCACCAAATGATTTCTCCCTATCTTAAACAGGAGGACCTGGTTAACTTTTCATAAAACTGAGCCGGGATCAGGGAGCTCCTTCCGTGCGAGTGCATACTCAGCGATGAGGTCCCGAACAATTTCCCCGGCGGGTTTAATATCTTCCAGAAAGGCGGCCACCTGGCCAATTTCAAGTTCACCTTCTTCCAGATTCCCTTCAAACATACCAAGTTTCGCGCGGCCATGCCCCAGGAGCGCATTCAACTCTTCAGCATTGGCGCCTGCATCCTCCATTTGCCTGACTTTTTGAAAAAAAGAATTCCTGATCAGGCGAACCGGGACAAGTTTTTTGAGCGCCAGGGATGTTCCTCCGTCACCGGCTTCGACGATTTTCTGTTTAAAGGCAGGATGCGCCGAAGATTCATCAGATGCCACAAACCGGCTGCCGATCTGAACGCCATCGGCACCGAGTGCCATCGCCGCAAGCATCCCACGGCCGGTGGCAATACCCCCTGCGGCAATGACCGGGAGCCGGGTTGCCCTTTTAACAAGCGGGATAAGTGTAAATGTGGTTGTCTCCTCTTTCCCGTTATGGCCGCCGGCTTCAAAACCTTCGGCAACAATGGCATCCACGCCGGATTGTTCACATTTAGCTGCTGATTTGACATTTGCAATGACATGTACGACCGTGATGCCATGCTGTTTCAACAATGGAGTCCATGTTGCCGGATTTCCTGCAGAGGTGAAGACGATTTTCACTCCTTCACGGATGATGATTTCCAGTTGTTTTTCAACCTGGGAATAGAGCAGCGGAACATTCACACCAAAGGGTCTGGCCGTTGCTTTTTTGCATTTCAGAATATGTTCTTCCAGGATTTCAGGGGTCATTGACCCGGCGCCGATCAGTCCAAGCCCCCCGGCATTGCTCACTGCAGCCGCAAGCCGCCACCCGCTGCACCATATCATGCCTGCCTGGATGATTGGAAAATCAATAGAAAACAGGGAGGTTATACGCGTGTTCAAAATTGTGGAGTAATTAAATGCAAAATACAAAATGCAAAATGCAGAATGCAAAGTCAAAAGTCAAAATGTCGGTCAGTAGGCTTTTGTGAAATGATTGCTTATTAATTTGTTACTTTCTAAGGCTGACAAACAGCTACATTTTTGCATTTTGACTTTGCAATTTTATTTTTGAATTATTTTGCTTTTTTATACACAATCGACACGAGTGACTTATCATCGCCGCCCATATTTACGGTAAGACCATACGGGCGGTCTGCGGGAATCTCAACCTGGGCTTCGCCGGCTTTTCCGGTGAGTTGCTCGAGGATGGTTACTGCCTGGTGAACGCCGGTGCCTCCTGTGGGGTGTCCCCAGCCGATCAGTCCACCGGTGGTGTTGATGGGGATGCGCCCGTTTCGGGCAGTGTTTCCTTCGAGGATGAAATCGGCGCCTTTGCCTTTTTCAGCAAAACCAATGGCTTCCATGCACATCAGCCCGGCGATGGTAAAGCAGTCGTGGATTTCGGCTGTTCCCAGCTGGTCTCGTGTGATGCCGGCAGAAGCCAATGCCTGTTTTACAGCTTCTTTGGTAGTGGTTAACTCCGTCGGATCGGTGGGTGGCTTTGTGATATCCTCCTCCATCTGTCCCCAGCCCAGAACTTCGATGGCCTCACCGGCTGGAATGCCGCAACGTTTCAGACCTTCCTCTGATACGATTGCAATGGCAGATGCGCCATCAGATACTTTGGAACAATCGAATACATTGAGGTGATCAACAAACGATTTCCCGTTTGGCTCCATCATGGCAAGCGCTTCGAGATCCTTCACTGTATTGTGATTTTCCTGTGCGGTAGGGCAGAGGCGGGCATTCTCAATGGCATTGCGAAACCAGCGGGCCAGTGCCTGCCTGGTCTTTTCACGGCCATATTTCTCAAAATAGGAACCGGCACGGTCGCTGAACTGTCCCGGAAAGAAATAGGCGTGGCCTGTTTTACGGTTTTTGAACCATCCGGCGCCGGCGAGGTAGTCGGCACAATAAATTGCCTTAACGGTATTCTGAACTTCGACTCCGATTACCAGAACCACTTCGGCTGTTTCGGCCAGAACACTCTTGATGCCGCTCATCAGGGCAAGTCCGCCGGTGGCGCAGGCTCCTTCGACACGGATGGCCGGCTTGTATCTCAAACCTTCATCCACAAAGGGGAAGAAGGCAGCCAGGTTTGCCTGCCGGTTAAACCGCGAAGCCATGAAATTGCCGATCACACATTCATCAACGTGTTTTGCCCCTCCGATTTGTTTGAGGGTTCCCTGTCCGGCTTCCCTGATATATTCTTCCAGTCCCGGACGTTCTTTTTTGGGGTTGAATTCTTTCCGGCCGGTACCCATGGAGAGGGTGTTGTACCCGGCGATCATATATACTTTTCTTCTCATAATCCTGGTTTTCTGTTTGTTCAGATTCGTTTACAAAATGTTGGCTCAATGCCTTTGTGTACCTAAGTGGGCGCTTTGTGTCTTTGTGGTTAAAAAAGATCTCCACGAAGGACACGAAGGATTACACGAAGGAGCACGAAGAGGAGGGTTCATTTTGCAATCTTAAGTCCATTTTTTAAGCAAAGGCTATTTTAAATAATTGTTGATTGGTCCATACGCATGAAAGAAACCGGTAAGCAGCACCGTGTTTACGTCGTTCTCATTCATCGCCACACCGGAGCTGATCAACCCGAGGCCGATTTCACAGGAGCGGTTTGCATAGGCTTTAGACAATTCGGCACCGGGGCTTGTCGCCAACTTCAGCTGGCTGAAATAGGTGCGAAGAATCTCATCTTTGGATTTATTCCCAATCACAGATTTCCAGGCCGGGGGAGTGGGCATCGTTCCCAGTTTTTCGTCCACTTTTGCCTGGAATTCGCTGATGGCCTTGTAGGCTTTTGCTGAAGGATCGTAAATGGCCACCGGCCGTCCTTTTTCGTATTTCAGGATGCCGTCTTTTTGTGAACCATCTGAAAATTGGCCTCCTTTGACCCCATTGGCAAGCAGTTTGTCAAGCAGCGGAACATGAAGATCTTCCATCGGGAGATATGGGTTCATCACCGACATGATAAAACTGCACACATCAACGCCTACATAATCAACCAGCTGGAATATTCCCATGGGGCGAACCAGGTAATCCTGGCTGATTTTATTGAGGGCATATGCCGCTTCGACGAAGGAAAATTCCTTGCCAAGTTTTTCCACTTCGGTGGCCGCGTAAAGGATATCCCGCATGAAATGACCGTTGCCGATAAATCCGGCCTTATCATGGGAAGGGACCACCACTTTCCGCAGATTCTTCGCATACTGCAGGGCAAAGGCCTCCACTTCGGGAAGTGTGCCATCGGCTTTGATGATCTCGACCAGTTTCTGGATGGCTGGCGGATTGTAGAAATGGAACCCGATGATGCGGCCTTTCAACCCTGCCCCCTGGTCCAGTTTGGTGATAGGGATGGATGAGGTGTTGGTGAAAAACCAGGGTTGATGCGGGTTGTTGGTGGAAATTTTCGAGAAGAGGCTGATCTTTACATCCGGATCCTCCTTGATGGCTTCGAAAATCATGGTGGAGTCGTAGGCAGACTCGAGCCTGGTTGTGGTTCTGACGAGGCTGATCACGTCAAATATATACTGGTTGATGATTTCGTCGTTGTCGATCAGGTCGGCCCGGTCGGCATATACTTTCCGCAGGCCTACAACCTTTTTCTCTGCCAGTTTCAGCACCTGGGCTTTCAGGTACTTAATAAGGCCGGCAAGGGCTTCATCTGATACATCAATGGCATTGAGCACAAAAGCCTTGCCTTTATTTTCAGGTTTCAGGCTGATGTCGGCCATTTCCACCGCAGTAAGCAACAGGATGCCGCTTCCCATTTTTCCGGCGGCGCCCAGCACTGAGACATGCTGCAATCGTTCTTCGTAGGACATGTTATAAATTATTTTAAGGTTTGTTGTTAATTCAAAAATCAGAGAGCAAAATCAAATGTCAAATCTCACCAATTGGGCTTCCTTTTTTCGAGGAAGGCTTTCATTCCTTCTTTGGTGGCTTCATCGTCAAATTGTTTTCCAAATTCGATGGCTTCCTCTTCAGAGGCTTCTTTAAAATCCGTGGCAATTCCTGACCGGATGATTCTTTTGGAAGTGGGAGCAGCCTGAGAGCTGTTCCGTGCAATTTTAGAAGCCATTTTCATCACCTCTTCCATCAGCAACTCGGGTTCGGTAACTTTCTGAACCAGCCCGATGCGCAGGGCATCGTCGGCAGTGATGGTATCGGCGGTGAGGATCAGGTATAATGCATTTCCGAGGCCTGTCAAACGTGATAACCGCTGGGTTGCCGCATACCCGGGGATCATGCCGAGGTTTATCTCCGGTTGACCGAATTTGGCCAGTTTGCTGGCAATACGGAAATCGCAGGACATGGCCAGTTCGCAGCCTCCGCCCAGTGCGTATCCGTTTACCGCGGCAATTACAGGAATCCGGAGCTGTTCCAGCCTGTCGAAGGTTCGCTGCCCAAAAGTTGAGAAGGCATAACCCTCTGCAGAATTCATGTGAACCATTTCAGCAATGTCGGCGCCTGCCACAAACGATTTGCCCTCGCCTGTGATCACCAGGACCTTGACATCATCCCTGGGTTCCAGGTCGTCGAGGAAATGGTTGAACTCTTTGAAGAAGTCGGTGTTCAGTGCATTCAGTGCAGCGGGCCGGCTGATGGTGACCAGGGCAATCCGGTCGGCTATCTGGATTTTAAGGATTTGATAGTCCATTGTTGAAGGGTTAACAGTTGTTTTGTTTTCAGGCAATAAATTTAAGAAAAAATCGGAAAGAGAAAAATTTCAGGTAACAAAACACGGTTTATTCGACAATAAACCTGGTTACGGTAAAATGATCTTCAGACTGAAGCTTTACAATGTACATCCCTTTTGACCAGGAAGTTACGTTGAGTTGTTGTGTGTTTTGCTGGTTTGCTGAGGGATTAATTACGGATGAGTATACCTGCCTGCCATCCAGCTTTGCAATGGTAAGCACGGCTTTTTGGTTTAGGTTATTCATTGTTAACATAACCTGTTCATGAGCTGGATTGGGAAGAACGGCTATGCTCCATTCTTTTGATGAATTCTCAGGGATGCCGGTACACGGATCAAGGGAGATATGAATCATATCTGAAGCTTTATTCAAACACGGGGCCAGTGGCCACACAATCAGTTTCAAATCAGCTCCGCCGGAAGTTTTGTCTTTAATTCCCGGGATATATGCAGTTGTGAGCGAGCCGGGATCGGTAAACGTTCCGTCGCCGAGGCTGCCCCAGAGGAACCTGAGATAGCTGGTGGCGGTTGCATTAATCGGGATCGGGGAGACATACCAGCAAACGATGGTGTCATTTCCCGCAAAGGCGGTTGGTGCATCAATGACACGCATTTCAGTGGTATCGTGCCTGGTAAGTGCTCCGTCGCTGGTGGCTACAATATACTTTGTAGTATGCAGCGGCTTTACTTTGGGGCTTTTTAAAAGGGATGTAAATCCGGGAGGGATTGAAGACCAGGAATATGAATAGGTTCCACTTCCTCCATAGCCATATGCATTGAGCTGGGCCGAGTCGGCAACGACGCTGCAAACGATGGCAGGACTGCACGATGCCGCGGATGAAAACACATTCGAATAGGTATAGGATGCGATGCGGGTTTGCCAGCCACTTGAGGAGGTGTTGGCGTAGTATTCTGTTGTGAACCAGAAAGTAGTGGGGGCTGAAGGGTCAATGCTGAGCGCACTGTAATCGCCCCAACGGCTTCGGCCACTCCAGTTTCCTGTTTGAGATCCGCCACCGTTCACAATTGTTTTTTCCATGATGGTCATCTGGTTCAGCGGATCGGTTTTAAGCCGGCCGGTATACCGGATTCCAGGGTAGATGCTGGTGCTGGAAACCGAATACCCGATTGAGATGGTGCCTGCCGTATCCTGCGCAATACTTCCCATCCATCTTGAATGGTTATCAGGGGCATATGTTGATTGCTGGTATATGCTCCAGGCAGTGCCGGTATTTCTCAGTTCATACCATCTGATCCCTGCTTTACCTGAGCCTGCGTTTACCGAATGGTTCAGCACCATGGAACCATAACCGTTGAATTTCCGGTACTGAAGACGGTACATCAGGCGGTCGCCAAGCGTTTCAAGCAGTTGGGGGGATCCTTTTTGAGGAATTCCGTTATTCCAACCCAGGGAGGTGAACGGGGTGACATTAAGGAAAGTCAGGTTTCCAAATGTAGAATTGGCGGGTGTGACAAAGTCGGAGTGAAACTCGTAGATGCCAAGCCGTTGTGTTCCTCCTGTACGGACGTAGGTGAAGTAGTTTGGGGTACCCAATGCAGGGAATGTGCCATCGCAATCGGCCGGCAACATGGAGATAAATCCATCCCCGCCGGGAGGCAGGGTGAACGATATCCTGACAGCATCAGGGTTCCCTGCGAGCATGGCATTTCGGTCGTAGGAGTAGGCTCCGTTACCAACCCATCCACCGCCACCTGCACCAAAATTGTTGGTTGACATGTAATATGCATCTGTCCATATACCGAATTTAGGGTAATCGGGCATGGCTGAAAATTCATAGACCCACCGGTACCAGCTTCCCGTAGGATCAGGGGTTTGCGAGACAGCGATCATCTGGTAAAACGGTGCAGTGGAGGAACCATTCGGAAGGGAAAACTGAGAAAAAATCCATCTGTTGGCCAACTCATCGAAAAGGACTATTGCGTCTCCGTCGTTGGAATTGTGCGGCATGCCTGACCAGACGGTGCTGTTGCCTGCCGGGCCGAAAATACGTGAACCACTTTTATTATAGATGGAATAGGAGCAGTTGATTACCTGGAAATAGTGGTTGAATCCAACGTCGCCATGGGTGTCGGGAGGAACATATCCGCCCAGGTTGCCCATCCCGTCGAAGTTCTGGATCGTCGTATCCGACAAAAGGTTCCCAAAATGATCCTGCAGAACGGCATCAGGGCCGTTTTGTCTGTCGGGAACCGCATGACGATCAACATAGTTGTTTACAACGCCATCCTTCCAGCTGCCATCTGCCCGGAGAATTGCTGATTTTACCATGTCCTTCAGCGGAGGTGAAACATCAAAATAAACAGCATGATCTGCTGTCGGGATAAGCCGGTTATCCTGTGCTGCAGCATATCCACAGGAAAAAAGTAATATGGCCAGGATGTGAAGTGTATATTTCATAAAGGATCAGATTAAAAGACAAAATTAGCGTTATTCTGCATTCAAATTGAAACTTTGAAAACTATTGAACATTTTCGTGAAATTTGTATATTTGAGAAAAATTACTGACCTAAAAATTGACCATCATGCAGCTAAAAACATTTCATGGCGATTCAGTCAAAGAATTTAAACAAACCTGGGAAGAACAGTTAAGCGTGGGCTTCAGCCCGAACGCTGCGATGATATTTTCCTCAGTTGACCTGGAACTTCAGGATATTGTATCGTTTCTTAAGTCAATGAATGTCAATGTTTTTGGGTGCAGTTCGTGTGGTGAATTTTTATACGACGATCAAAAGCAGGTCATTTCAGAAGGCGGATTTGTGTGCATGATGATGGTGCTTCGTCCGGAAAGTTTTGCGATTAAACTTTTTAACGGAAGGGAAAAATCCTCCTTTGAACTCGGGAATGAAATGGGGAAATGGGCCGGTGAAAAGTTTACGGATCCGGCGATCCTGGTACTCGGGAGTGGTCTTGATACAGATGGAGAGCAGTTGGTGCGCGGTATTCAGCACATCAGGGGAAATGATCTTAAAATGTTTGGCGGGCTGGCTGGCGATGATGCACAGTTTAAGCAAACATTTGTATTTTCGGAAAACAGCCTCGAAAATAATGGTGCCATTGCAATGGTTTTCAACAACCAGGATTATGAGATCAACGGCATCGCAACGAGTGGATGGGTGGGTATCGGAGCCGACAAAATCGTTACCCATTCAGAAGGTAACGTGGTGTTTACCATTGATGGACAGCCGGCACTCGATGTTTATAAAGATTACCTGAACGTGAAAGAGAGTGACCTGCCCGAAATCGGGGTAGAATACCCGCTGCTGGTCAAGAAGCCGGGTTTGCCGGATGTGTTGCGTGCAGTGGTGAACGTTGATACCGTGAAAAAGTCGTTAATCTTTGCCGGAACTGTTCCCAACGGGGCTGTTGTCACATTTTCCAGTTCCCCCGGCTTTGAAATTATCGAATTCACAAGAAATAAAGTCATCGAATTTTACGAAAAAAACAGAGAAACGGATATGCTGGTTCTCTTTTCCTGCATGGCCCGTCACAATGCACTCGGGCCAAATATTTCAGAAGAGATTGATGAAGCATGGCAAAACTGGGCCAAACCACTTATCGGATTTTTTACCTATGGTGAAATCGGGAATAATTACAATGCTGTTTGTGATTTTCACAATGAGACTTTCACCATGGTTTCGATAAAAGAAAAGCCAGATGTCGAATAAAATTCTTTCACTCATCGATGATTTGTCAGGAATTCAGGACGCTGAAGATTTTTCAGTACAGAGGGGCCATATCATTGCTGAACTAAAAAAGATCAATTCGGAGTATGACAAATTGCAGTTCAAATATGAACGCTCCAGTAAAGAAAAAAGTATCTTCTCCTCATTGTTGATCCGGACCTCTGCAGATCTGAAGCAGGTTTCCGATAACCTCAAAGTTCGTGCTGAAGAACTCTCCACCCTGCTGACAACCATTCCGGCCTATGTCTATTTTAAAGACACAAGCCTTAATTACATGATTGTAAACCAGTCATTTGCTGAATTGACAGGGATGCCTGCATCCGAAGTAACAGGAAAAAAAATTCATGATATATTTCCGGGGTATTCCAATACGGATTATCTTGAGAAAGAAGCTTATGTGATTGAAACCGGGACTGCCTTGTATGATATTGAAGAGGAGATGGAGCACAACGACAGGAAGCGATGGGTGAACAGCAATATTGCCCCAATCAGGAATGCGGGCAATCAAATTATCGGATTGATAGGGATTTCCTGGGATATTACCGAAAGGAAGCTTCATGAGAAGGAACTGCGGCATGCGAAGGAGCTGGCCGAAGCAGGCACCCTGGCAAAAAACGAGTTTATCGCAAGTATTTCGCACGAATTCCGCACACCCATGGCAGGTATCCTGGGGTTGTCTGAAATTCTCAGGAATACACAGCTTGCCGGAGAGCAAATGGATTTGCTGAAAGGAATTACCTCTTCAGCAGAGAACCTGCTGGTATTGCTTAACGATGTTCTTGACTTCTCAGCTATTGAAGCAGGGAAAATGGAGATGGATTACCAGCCCTTTATGCTTGATCGGGTTTTGAAGGATATATCGCTGGTAATGAGCATGAAGGCAGAAGAGAAACTGCTCAGGTTCGTTATTGTTACGGATCATGCAGTGCCAAATTTACTTATTGGTGATTCGCAGCGGTTACGGCAGATCCTGATCAACCTGACAAACAATGCTTTAAAGTTTACTGAGAAGGGCAGTATTGAGGTTCGGATCAGGCTGGCTGAAGAATCAGAAAACAGGGCTGTTCTCAGATTTGAGGTTGTTGATACCGGTATTGGTATTCCGGTGGAGTCGATGGATTCTCTTTTCAGGGTGTTTTCAAGGGTCAGGCAAGATAAGTCGAAGTTGATATCAGGTACCGGCCTCGGCCTCTCTATTTGTAAAAAACTCACTGATTTAATGGGAGGCAATATCGGGGTGGAAAGTGCCCCGGGAGAAGGTTCAACATTTTGGTTCACCCTGCCTTTCACTTTGTCGAATTTACAGAGGAACAATGAGACTAAGAGTCAACCGGCAGAACCACAAGGCTTTGCAAAAAAAATGGTGCTGGTTGCCGAAGATAATGCCATCAACCAGCGAATCGTCAGTTTTCAGTTAAAGAAAATGGGATTCGAGGTTGATCTGGCTGATGATGGTCAGCAGGCCTTCGATAAATATCATCAAAAGAAGTATGACCTGATCATTCTTGACATTCAGATGCCGGTGATGGACGGATACCAGGTTGCAAAGGCGATCAGGGAGGAGGAAAAAGGAACCTCCCGCCATTCGGCCATCATGGCGTTAACAGCCAATGCCATGAAAGGTGACCGGGAGATGTACCTGGGTGCTGGCATGGATGAATATGTAAGCAAACCGTTTACATTTGAAATTCTGCAGAAGACCATCAACAGCCTGTTGGGTAACAGTTGATTTTGACCACCCGGATATTGAATCAGTTGAGCCCATACTTTCACTTAAGTGTTAACCTGCTAAAAAAATCATTTGCATGATAAACCCGAATATCCTTAGAAACCTGGGCAATTCTGAACTTCGAATCACCCCCATCGGACTCGGCTGCTGGCAGTTCAGCAAACAGGGCAATATGGCCGGGAAGTTCTGGCCGTCCCTTGAGGATGACCTTATTGGTGAAGTCGTTCGCATCAGCCTCGAAGGGGGGGTCAACTGGTTCGATACAGCCGAAATCTATGGCCAGGGCGCTTCGGAAAAGGCACTTTCAAAGGCGCTGACCAGCCTTGGGAAAAAGCCGGGCGAGGTGATCGTTGCGACCAAGTGGTGGCCGATATTCAGGACAGCATCAAACATCGCAAAAACAATCGATCAGCGGTTAGAGGCACTCAATCCTTTCCCGATTGATTTATACCAGGTGCATCAGCCGTGGGGTTTCTCCTCCGAAGTGGCAGAGATGAAAGCCATGGCAGCATTGGTGCGCGACCAAAAGATCAGGCATGTGGGTGTGAGTAATTTTTCGGCAAAGCAAATGCGTAATGCCTGGAAAACACTTAATGACCTGGGAATTAAACTGGTTTCAAACCAGGTGCAATACAATCTGCTTCAGCGGAAAATTGAATCCAACGGAGTTCTTGAAACAGCAAAGGAGCTGGGAATTACCATTATTGCTTATTCACCGCTGGCACAGGGTTTGGTTACAGGGAAATTCCACGATCAGCCGGAATTGCTGAAAAATATCGGATTCCGTAAGCACTTTGGCCAGTTTAAGCCAAAAGGGCTGGAAAAGAGCCGCCCGGTAACGGAAGTGGTTAAAAAACTGGCCTTGAAATATGATGCAACTTCTTCACAGGTTGCCCTGAACTGGCTGATCCATTTCAGTGGCGACACAGTTGTGGCCATTCCCGGCGCTACCAAAGCCCGTCATGCCGAAGAGAACACCGGTGCGATGAAGTTCAGGCTCTCTGCAGAGGATATGAATATGCTTGATGAAGTGAGTAAGGGATACAAATAGCCCGATGAGAAAATTAATATTATCCGGGCTTTTGAGCCTGCTCCTTACCGGACTGGCTTTTCCCCAGGACAGCACCCTGTTTGACGACAGCCGGCTATCATCCATCCACATCACGATTTCACCGGATTCGCTGAAGGTGATTTATGATTCAATCCTGAGTGACCATTATTACCTTGCCACTTTTGTATTCGATGACCAGATCAAGAGGGACACCCTTAAGAATGTTGGATTTCGCCTCAGGGGAAACTCTTCCCGGTATTCAAAGAAAAAATCGTTCAAAATCAGCTTCAATGAATATGTTTCCGGACGCAAATACCAGGGTGTTAAAAAGATAAACCTGAACGGTGAGCACAACGATCCCACCATGATCCGGGAGAAACTCTTTTACGATATCTGGAAAAAGGCGGGAATGGTGGAGCGCAGGACTGCATTTGTGAAATTATTTATCAACGGCTCCTATTATGGGCTCTATACCAACCTGGAAGAGATGGAGAAAGAGTGGCTGACCAGGGTCTACTCGAAAACCAGCGGCAACCTCTTTAAATGTACTTTTCCAGCCGATCTTGTTTACCATGGCCCTGACCAGCAAATTTACAAGGAGCTGCAAAATACGACGGTTACAGGCGGAAGGGTATATGAACTTCAAACGAATAAGTCGCAGGATGAATATGCGGGGTTGGTGGAATTGATTACGGTACTCAACCAGCCATCCGGTGGGGCATTTGCGGCCGCCATTCCGGCTGTTCTGAATGTTGACCATTTCCTGAAAGCACTGGCCCTAGATGTTGCAACCGGCAACTGGGACGACTACTCCTACAACAATAACAACTATTACCTGTATGAGAATCCCGCCGATTCAACATTCGACTTCATCACCTATGATCCCGACAATACATTTGGCATTGATTGGTTCGGCATCGACTGGGCTGCCCGGGATTGCCGCAACTGGGTCAACCCGAACATGACTCTTCCGCTGGCTCAGAAGATAATGGCAGTTCCTGCATTTTTTGAAAGATATAAGCAATACCTCGATACCATTGTAAGGAACGTGACCAACCCAGATTCCATCTTTCAACATATTGATTCCATGAAGCAGCTGATCCAGCAGGCCGCGGAGGAGGACACTTACCGGACGCTGGACTATGGTTACACCGTCGACGATTTTAACAACGGGTTTATCCAGTCCGGTGCCGACCATGTCAAATACGGTATCAAACCATTTCTGGGTAAGCGGAGGCAAACGATTCTCGTTCAGCTGCATCCTGCCGGGGTTTTGGAAAATACAGGCATGGGTCAGGGCATTTCCATATTCCCAAATCCTGCATCAGAAACGCTTCGGGTTTCTCTGAATGTGCTTCCTGAACAGGAGATACATGCAGAAATATTTGACTTTTCCGGTATGAAAGTAATGGAGTTTGACCACCGGAATCCGGCTGATGGTTTTTCCATCCGGCAGCTTGAACCCGGGATCTATTTCCTCCGGTTAAGCACCAGCAATAAATTCTATCAGGCCAAATTTGTAAAAATGCAACCATGAGAAAATTAGTAACACTAATCTGTTTGCTCGTTTCAGGTGCTCTTTCTGCCCAGGAGATTTTTGATCCCGGCAGCCTTGCAACCATCGCAAAATCGGAACAGGATGCATATTCAGGGAATATCACAGGAAAGAGCCCGGGAGCCACATCAACCTATGACGTGAAATGGTACCGGTGTTACTGGAACATTGATCCGGCAGTGAAAGAAATATCGGGAAATGTGACCACCTTGTTTACCCCGGTTATTTCCGGCCTTGACTCTCTTGTCTTTGATCTGAGCCAGGCATTAACGGTGGACTCAGTAACATATCACGGACTTGCCAGGCCCTGGTATCACACAGCTGATCTGCTGACAATCCGGTTTTCAACCATCATTCCCATGGCCGCAATGGACTCTGTTACAGTTTATTATCACGGAGTACCGCCCGACAATGGCTTTGGTTCCTTTGACCAGGGAACACACAACGGGGTACCGGTGCTTTGGACGCTTTCCGAACCCTACGGATCGAGTGACTGGTGGCCCTGCAAGAACGGACTGACTGATAAAGCTGACTCCATCGATATTTTTATCCGGACTTCGGCTCTTTACAAGAGTGCCAGCAATGGAATTCTTGTATCAGAAATACCTGTTGGCCAGGATGTTATTTACCACTGGAAGCATCGATACCCGATCGCAGCCTATCTTGTTTGCCTTGCGGTGACCAATTATGCCAGGTATACTGAACTGGTTCCCTATGGCAATGACACCCTGAAATCAGTTAATTATGTTTATCCTGAAGACTCGGCTTCAGTTGTACCTCAAACGGCGAATATCGTTCCCATGATCCAACTGTTTGATACGCTTTTCGGTGTTTACCCTTTTCAACGGGAGAAGTATGGCCATGCCCAGTTCGGCTGGGGAGGAGGAATGGAACATCAAACCATGACCTTTGTCTCCTCTTTCGGTTTTGAATTGCTGGCCCACGAACTTGCCCATCAGTGGTTTGGAAATAAAGTCACCTGCGGGAGCTGGACAGATATCTGGCTCAATGAAGGGTTTGCCACCTATCTCTCAGGGCTTTGCTACGAACACCTGCAACCCTTGTACTGGAAGCGCTTCAGGGAGGTGCGGGTCAAAAGCATCATCTCCTCCCCCGGAGGATCGGTTTACTGCACGGATACATCGAGTGTCAGCCGTATCTTCGATAGCCGGTTATCTTACGCCAAAGGAGCCATGGTCCTCCATCAACTCAGATGGATATTGGGCGACCAGGTCTTTTTTAATGCTGTGAACAACTACCTGAATGATGCAAATGTGTCGTATGGATTTGCAAGAACAGCCCAGTTTAAGGCACATCTCGAAAGTGAAAGCGGACAGGATCTGACCTGGTATTTCAATGACTGGTTTACAGGGGAGGGTTTCCCTTCCTATCACATTCCCGGATGGTGGAAAGGCGGTGACGATGTTACAGTCATTCTTGAACAAACACAATCACACCCGTCAGTATCTTTTTTTCAATTGCCCGTTCCGATTCAGTTTAAAAATGCAACCCGTGATACCATAATCCGCTTCGACCATACGTTTTCAGGACAATCCTTCACTGTGGCAATCCCCTTTAAAATCGATACCATCATTATTGATCCCGGCTACCAGCTCATTTCGGGATACAATACGATCGGAGGAGTTTCAGAAGAAACCATTCGCCCGGTACTGCAGGTCTATCCAAACCCGGCAAAGGACCAGGTAACCTTCGTGTTTGAAGGAAACCTTGCCAGGGAAGACTCCGATCTTTGTATTTATGACAGTGCAGGAAAATTGATTGAAGAGTACCTGCACTATGAAGGCGAAACTGAAATGACCATGGATATCATGAACTTCAGGCCGGGGCTTTACTTCTATGTTCTGACAACCACGGATCATCTTTATAACGGGAAGTTTTTGATTGGCAGGTGAGCGTTTCGTGACGCGTGACCGGCAGCAGACTTGTTTCTCAATCGGAAAAAAAATTAACTTTATCGAAAATTTTTAAGTGTCGAATCCACACCTTTTCCGGAAGAAATCCATCAGTCACATTCTGAAGGATGCACATAACCGGGAAGGGGAACATTCAGGATTGAAGAAAAGCCTGAATGTGTTTGACCTTACAGCCCTTGGCATCGCCGCGGTGATCGGGGCCGGCATTTTCAGCACCATCGGAAATGCAGCAGCCAGCGGAGGACCGGCAGTATCACTGCTCTTTCTTTTCACAGCCATGGCATGTGGATTTTCAGCCCTGTGCTATGCACAATTTGCCTCGCTCATCCCCATCAGCGGCAGTGCCTACACCTATGCCTATGCCAGTTTTGGGGAACTTATTGCCTGGATCATCGGGTGGGACCTCATCATGGAATATGCCATCGGGAATATTGCAGTGGCGATCTCCTGGTCTGACTATTTTACAGGTTTCCTGGGTGGTGTCGGCCTGCATGTGCCAGCATACCTCGGAATCGACTACCTGTCGGCAGCCAGGGGGTATCACCAGGCCACACTCGAGTTGATGCGGGGTGTTCCCCTGTCAAATCTCCCTGATATGGTTCGTGAGGCCTATACTGCCTGGCAATCAGCGCCCATTCTTGGTGGTATCAGGATCATTGCCGACATTCCGGCTTTTTCGATTGTTGTCTTCATTACGGTTTTGGTTTATATTGGGATATATGAGACTAAAATTGCAAGCAATACCATGGTGTTGCTGAAGGTTGGCATCCTTTTCCTGATCATAGGCGTGGGAGCGTTTTATGTTGACCCTGAAAACTGGCACCCCTTTGCCCCAAACGGGGTTACGGGAGTGCTGAAGGGGGTTTCCGGAGTTTTTTTCGCCTACATCGGATTTGATGCAATATCCACCACCGCCGAAGAGTGCCGCAATCCCCGCAGGGATTTGCCCAGGGCCATCATCCTGGCACTGATCATCACAACAGTACTATACATTTTGATAAGCCTGGTGCTCACCGGGATGGTCCATTACTCCGAACTTGGGGTGGGCGACCCGCTGGCATTCGCATTTCAGAAACTCCATCTTACAAAACTCTCGGGCGTGATCGCCATCAGTGCTGTGATTGCCATGGCCAGCGTGCTGCTTGTTTTCCAGGTCGGGCAACCCCGGATATGGATGAGCATGAGCCGCGACGGATTGCTCCCTCCCTCGTTTTCAAAAATCCATAAAAAATACAAAACGCCCTGGTTTGCTACGGTTATCGCCGGGATCCTGGTGGCAATTCCTTCGCTCTTCATGAACCTGACCGAAGTCACCGATCTCACAAGCATCGGAACGTTGTTTGCATTTGTTCTGGTTTCGGGCGGGGTACTGGTGTTGCAGAGCGGCTGGAAAAAGAACGACATCCCCAACCACGAAAAGGGATTCCAGGTACCCTATTTCAACAGCAGGTATTTCCTGCCGGTTATATGGACTTTAATCTTCGTGCTGTTGTATTATTGGAACGGGGATGACTTCAGAAGATTTTTCAGTGCCCTGACCGGCCCGGGAGGTATGCAGCAACTCATTTCCCGGATTCCGAATCTCCTCCGGTATGAATTTCCAATCCTGGTATTTATTTTGGCTGCGATATTGCTTACCTGGTATGGAATCCGGAGGCAGATGTCGCTGATCCCGGTGCTGGGATTACTGACAAACTTTTACCTGATGGCACAACTTGGGGTCACGAACTGGCTGCGGTTCCTGGTGTGGCTTGCCATCGGGCTGGTTATCTATTTTAGCTATGGGAGAAGGCATTCAAAACTGGTTTAATAAAAGTCTTACAAGTGTCAGTCAATGAAATAGTTGTAATTATTTTTGCAGGGATCCTTGTCGGGTTCATCAATACTCTTTCGGGCGGGGGGTCGGTGATCAGCCTCTCCCTGCTGCTTATCCTTGGGCTGCCAGCCAACATTGCCAATGGCACCAACAGGATCAGCATCTTTTTTCAGACGTTGTCATCGGTGGGGAGTTTCACCAGGCAGAAAATGTTTAATAACCTGCGCCCGGTATATCTTTCAGTTCCTGCAACCATCGGAGCCATCCTCGGGGCTTACCTTGCGGTGGATGTTGATACCCGGGTTATTGAAATCGCCATGGCAGTATCGATGGTCATTATGCTGTTTTTCCTCTTTTATAAGCCTGACAAGTGGATGAAGGAAAAGCCGGCAATGTTGTCGAAACCCCTTCAATGGTGGCAGTTTCTGATCTTTTTTGTGGTTGGTTTTTATGGCGGGTTTATCCAGGTCGGGGTGGGCTATTTCTTATTGATGGCCCTGGTATTGGGCACCGGTTATGACCTGGTGAAGGCCAATGCCGTCAAAAATCTCATCGTCTTTTTTTATGCGATCTTTGCTTTATTGGTTTTCATTGTTGATGGGAAAGTAAACTATTTATATGGGATTGTCCTGTCTGTGGGAAGCATGATCGGTGCATTGATTGCCTCGCACCTTGCTGTAAAAAAGGGAGCGGGGTTTATCCGGGCGGTCATTTTGTTATCTGTGGTGTTAACCATCCTGCAAATCACCGGGTTAATAAACTTTTCAGGATTGATAAAGCAGATTTTATAACCTTATTCTACCAGCCAATACTACTGTTTTTCATATTGCTGGATTTCGTCGAACACATATTCAAGGGCTACTCCGGCCTGCCTGAACATCTCTTCCGATTCTTTTCCGTCATGATATTTCCGTTCACATACCACACGTTCAATACCACAATTGATGATGAGCATGGCACAGGTGCGGCATGGGGTCATCCTGCAGTATAAGGTCGCTTTGGCGAGGGGAATCCCCAACCGGGCAGCCTGGCAAATTGCATTTTGCTCGGCATGAACCGTCCGCATGCAGTGCTGGGTGATTCGGTCATCCTCATGCAACACCTTTTTCATCAGGTGTCCCACTTCATCGCAGTGGGGCAGCCCTCGGGGTGAACCCACATAACCTGTTACCAGGATCTGCTTATCACGTGCAATAACGCAACCGCTTCGGCCACGATCACAGGTGGCACGCTCTGAAACGGTGTGGGCTATCTGCATAAAGTACTCATCCCATGATGGGCGGGTATAGGTTGTTGGTTCCATGTTCAGTTCGGTTAATTTTGTAAGGGTACAAATCAAGATATATGAAACTGTAACAAAAGCCATTTTTGAGACAATCCTCATGATAACAGCCCGCAATGTACATAAAAAATCTACCTTTGTGAATGATTCACCCGATGATATTTTTCCATTGCCTGTAAATTCAATACCGTTCGTTTTTTCCTGCTTATATAAACCATACTGCTTATGAATTCAAAATCGCTGTTTTTGTTTGGTGTGTTAATCATCAACGTCTTTTTTGCCGGTGCAGCAAATTTCAAATTTCTTCCCTTTACAGTGAAGCAGCCGGATGGAACCGCAATCAATTGCTTTGTCTCAGGCGACGAATATTTTAACTGGCTACACAACAAGGATGGCTATACGATCATCCAGGGCAGCGATGGTTTTTTCTATTGGGGTGTAGTAAGCGGAGACATCGTTATTCCGACAAACCTGAGGGCAGACAGAACTGATCCGACCGTGGAAGGATTGACAAAATGGGCAAAAATATCTTTGTCGGAATACAATCAGCGCAAAGCGTTTTATACGGAAAATCTTGACCAGTCTGTGCGCGCCCCTCATACCGGTACCATGAATAACCTGGCGGTTTACATTCGTTTTAACGATGACCCGGAGTTTACCACTACCCGTCAATCCTATGACACAAAGTTTAACTATCCTACGGGGAGCTCACTGAAATCCTATTACAATGAGGTTTCCTACAATACATTCACGATCAGCACATCGCATTACCCCGACTGTCCGCTGACAACAAATTACTCCTACAAGGATACACACGACCGTAGCTATTTTGAACCCTACAATGCGACAACAAATCCGGGTGGTTACAATGGCAATTCTCAACGTACCGATCGGGAACACACCCTGCTTGTAGATGCAATAACCTGGATCAATGCAAATTCACCGGTACCTGCAGGTTTAAATATCGATGGCGACAATGATGGCAGGGTGGATAATGTCTGTTTTATCATCAGGGGTGGAAACGGTGCATGGGCAGAGTTGTTGTGGGCCCACCGCTGGGCGCTCTATTCCTATAACGTCTATATCAACGGGAAGCGGGTTTACGATTACACTTTTCAGCCGGAATCACAGGTTGACGTCACCACCTTATGCCATGAAATGTTCCACGCACTCGGCTCCCCCGATCTATACCATTATTCAAGTGATGGTTTCGCACCTGTCGGAGACTGGGACCTTATGGAAAGTGGCAGCGGCCACATGGGCGCCTATATGAAATGGAAATATACGGAGAATTCATGGATTGCTGACATGCCGGCAATTACAACGTCAGGAACCTATACCCTGCACCCGCTCACCTCCTCCGCCAACAACTGTTACACCATTGCCTCCCCTTATTCGGCAGATCAGCATTTTGTTGTCGAGTACCGAAAAAAATCGGGAACTTTTGAAAAGTCTCTTCCGGGGTCCGGGTTGCTTGTGTACCGGATCGATCCGTCTGTCGGAGGCAATGCAAGCGGCCCGCCGGATGAAGTCTATATTTACCGTCCGGGAGGAACCTCTTCCACCAACGGAACCCCGAACAGTGCCTATTTTTCAGCAGGGATCCACCGGACAAAAATCAACGACCACACCAATCCATCTTCTTTTCTCCAGGATGGTTCTCCCGGCGGACTGGACATCTCGAACATAACGGAGGCTGATTCAACGATTTCATTCACTGTGAATGTTATCGACCTTGACGATCCTTCCGTATTTACTGCGAATGCTGTGAGTGTATCCGACATTTTGCTGCAATGGCAAAAAAATCCTGCCGACAACAATATTATGATGGTGTATGATACCATTAATCAATTCGGAACGCCTTTAAATGGAACAGTTTATGCCCCTGGAATGTTAATTGCCGGGGGAGGACAAGTGTTTTTCAACGGCACCGGGACAACGTTCAATCATGAAGGACTGTCAACTAAAACACGCTATTATTACAAAGCCTGGTCGGTACTGGCCGGGAACGCTTATTCCACAGGCCTGGTTCGCAGTGCGCTGACATTATGCGAAAGTGTTGTCAATCTTCCATATTCAGAAGGATTTGAAACAACAGGAGACAGGCCCGATTGCTGGTTTGAAGACAATACCGACCCTGCATGGCAGTATATTGCCGGCAATGGACTGGGCATCCAATACGGTTACCCGGCCACGGCTCACTCAGGTGTACGCAACGCCTGCCTGGTCGATGCAACAACAGCGCCGGATTTGAATACGCTGATTACGCCGGTCATTGATTTATCGGGCTATACCGGCGTCCGGTTGAAATTCTGGATGTTTATGCAAAAATGGGGAACACGACAAGATGAACTTACGGTTTCATACCGGGTTCCGGGCTCTTCCTGGATTGCGCTTAAAAGGTTTACCCAGTCCATTTCATCGTGGACAGAGCAGGTCATTGAGATTCCGGCAGGGCTTAGTGAAATCCAGCTCGGATTTGAGGGTAAAGCAAGGTGGGCGCTGGGAATCTGCATCGATGATATCGAACTCGACGGAACCCCGCTGGCAACGCTAAGCGTACTCCCTGCAACCCGGAATATTCCAATGGAAGCAGGAGTCACAACATTTGCCGTGTCATGTCCTAATGGCTGGACCGCCTCCAGTGACAACCCTTCGTGGTGCAGCGTTACCCCATCGGGTACCGGCGACGGAACGATCACTGTAACCGTAACTGAAAACACTTTATACACCAAGCGAACAGCAAACATCACAGTGTTGGCACCGGGTGTGGTGACCCAGACAGTTACAGTAGCACAGAACGCTTCCAACATTTCCGTGGAAGAGCTTTCTGCCGGAAGTATCCGCCTTTACCCCAACCCGGCCAGGGGTTTCTGTAAAGTGACCGATGCACAGGGGAAGGCCCGCATCAGGAGTATCATCATGACAGATAACACAGGCAGGGTCGTACTCCTTCGAAAGGGGCAGGGTCAGACCGAATTTACCATTGACATCTCAGGCCTGGTCCCGGGTACCTATACGGTTAAAATAGAGGGGGAAAATGCAGTGGCAATACGCAAACTTGCCATTATAAGGTAATTTGTTCGAGAACCTTTTCCACTGCGAGGTACAGGTCCTCTCTTGAACCATCATTGTTAAGGACAAAATCGGCCTGTTCAATGCATGCCTTCAGGTTTTGCTTGTTGGGATCGGCAGTGTTCATCTCCCGGTTTTCATTTTCAATGAAGGTAACGAATGAGATGTTATCGGTTTCAGAGGAGCGTCTGACAATTCGTTCATACCTGAGTTTGGGATCCGCATCCACTGCGAACAGAATGAAACGGCCTTTTTCCCTTAACGAAATGATCTCCCCGGGTGTCCGGATGCTTTCGATGATACAGTTATTTCCTATCCTGGCAGCCTCAAAGTACAACTGGTCTGTAACATAGGACGGGCCGTACTTTCCCCGCAGTTCGTTTGCAACAGTCACCATGCTGTCACGGTTTTCAGGCAATCCGCGCTGAACGATCTCTTTCAGCAGGTATGCCCTGACAGAGTAGTGATCAAAGCCCTTCTTTTCAACAAGATATTCGACAACTGTGCCTTTGCCGGCACCCAATGTTCCGGTAATTCCTATGATCAGCATCATTCAACATTCGATATTCGTTATTCAATATTCAATATTCAATATTCATCAGATCTTCCCCTGCTTCAGCCCCTCTATCCACTTTTCAGCAGTAACCGGCTGGTATTCATCAAGATCGTGCATCACCTGAAAGAAGTCATCGCCGGTGATCAGCATTTTCCGGTGTTCGGGGCGAAGGAATCTTTCTGCCACGGCGTGATCGAGCATTTGCAGCAGCGGGTTGAAAAAGCCGTCGAGGTTTAGCAACCCGATGGGCTTGTTGATGATTCCAAGCTGATTCCAGGTAAGGACTTCGAACAATTCATCCAGTGTGCCGTAAGCGCCGGGCATTGCGATGAATGCATCGGAAAGATCCGCCATCAGCGCTTTCCGCTCCTGCATCCCTTCCACAATGTGCATCTTCGTGAGGCCGGTATGGGCAACTTCACGTTCAACAAGCGATTTGGGCATTACACCAATGACTTTTCCTCCGCCTGCAAGCATTGTATCGGCAAGCACCCCCATCAGGCCAACATTGGCGCCTCCGTAAACCAGGGTAATTTTTTCGGCAATGAGATATTCAGCCAGTTTAACTGCGTGTTCCGCATAAATCGCCTGTCTGCCGACACCCGATCCGCAAAAAATGCAAAGGGATTTGATCATTTAATTCTGTATTTTTGTGTTGAAATCAAGATTCAAAGGTAACAAGAATCGTATCACCAGTAATCTTTTTCTCTGTGGTTCTCTGTTTCTTCTCTGTGGTTCTCTGCGTAATTTTTTTTATATCACAGAGTTGCACTGAGGAGACACAGAGGACCACAGAGGATGTTTATAAATAAGTTTTCTTTAGTAAGAAGCAATGCACGAAAATTAACTACCAAGATTCTATGTTGTATCCTCTTAAATTCAAACCGGTCTTCAAAGAAAAAATCTGGGGAGGCCAGAAGATCAGAACCAGTCTGGGCCTTGACTTCTCCCCACTTCCCAACTGCGGGGAGGTATGGGCCATGTCGGGCGTTTCCGGATGTCAGACCGTTGTGGCCAATGGCTTTCTGGAAGGAAATGAACTCAATGAGATTCTTGAAATTTACATGGATGAGCTGGTGGGAGAGAAAGTCTATGAGAGGTTCCCCGGCGAGTTCCCGCTATTAATCAAATTCATTGATGCCAACGACTGGCTCTCCATCCAGGTGCATCCCGATGATGCATTGGCTGCACGCAGGAATATCGGAAGCGGAAAAACCGAGATGTGGTATATCCTGGATGCCGAACCCGGGGCAGAACTGATTTCCGGTTTCAGCAGGAAAATGAATACGGCTTCCTATCTTGAAGCTTTGCAGGAAAAGCGCTTAAAAGAGGTGCTCAATTTCGAAAAGGCGGAAAAGGGAGATGCCTTTTTTATCCCTGCAGGCAGGGTGCATGCCCTGGGCCCGGGGCTCCTGCTGGCCGAAATCCAGCAAACCTCTGATACGACCTATCGAATCTACGACTGGGACAGGCTGGATTCAGCGGGTAATCCCCGCGAACTGCATACCGATCTTGCACTCGAAGCCATCGATTTCACCCCGGCCGACTCTTACCGCGTAAATTACAGGAGTTCACCCGACAAGACCGCCACGCTGGTGGATTGCCCGTTTTTTACCACCAGCCTGTTAGAAGTCACACGGCAAACAGAAAAAGATTACAGTTCATACGACTCATTTGTGATATATATCTGTGTTGAGGGGAAGGCGGAAATCAGGGCAGGTGAAGAGTGCCTCACCATAACAAAAGGAGAGGTGGTCCTTCTTCCGGCTACCATTACTGAAGTTTCCCTTAATCCTGACCCTGACATCAAAATTTTGGAGGTTTATATCCCATAAAATTTCTAATTTTGTGGACTCAAAAACAATCTCAGGATGAAAACCCTTCGATTTCTTTTATTACTCACTCTGATTGGCTCCTGTACCTTTGCCCAGGAGGGTGTATTTACCTATAAAAAACTCCCAACCGTCAAGCTGAAAACAGTAAAAGGACTGCCATACACCTCCGACAGCATCACCAACAACGGAAAGCCGATCATCATCAGTTTCTGGGCCACCTGGTGCAAACCCTGTGTGCGGGAACTGACCACAATTGCTGACGTATATGATGACTGGATTACCGAAACCGGCGTAAAGCTTTATGCCATCTCGGTGGATGATTCCCGTTCAATGACCCTTGTTGCGCCCATGATCAATGGGAAGGGCTGGGATTACACCGTATTGCTTGATCCCAACAGTGATTTTAAACGCGCCATGAATGTCGGTCCCATCCCGCACACCTTCCTGCTGAACGGGAAAGGAGAGGTTGTTTATCAGCACACTTCATTTTCTGAAGGCGATGAACTGAACCTGATCGAGATGGTCCGCAAACTGAACCGGGGAGAAGAGGTTAAATAAGCGGGAATTAGATATATTGTACCATTTAATACATCAAATACCTTGAATAGACGAATCTGCTGTTATCTGGGGGCAATCAGTTTATTGCTCCTTGTTCCTGTGATGGTTAAATCGCAGGATGTGCTGAAGGGGAGTGAGGTTCACGGCAGCATGCAGGCTGATGCCACCTATTATCTCACCGATCCAAAGACGGGGATCACCGATTCTACCCTCGACGGGAAGCTCATTCGCATGAACGCCTTCACGGAAGTTAACTATTCCCTCGGAAATTTTACTGCCGGAATGCGTTTTGAAGCCTATCTGCCTCCGCTCACCGGTTATGATGCACAATACAATGGAGTTGGTGCGCCGTACTGGTATGTGAACTATAAAAATGACTACATCGATGTTACCGCCGGGAATTTCTATGAACAATTCGGCTATGGGATGATGCTAAGGACCTACCAGGAGTGGACCCTGGGATACGACAACTCTCTTCGTGGTCTCCGGGTTAAGGTAATGCCTGCCAAGGGAATTACCTTCAAGGGAGTATACGGCGTTCAGCGTTATTACTGGGAACCTTACAAAGACTACAACCGGGGAATCGTAAAAGGGTTTGATGCCGATTTCTATCTGAATGATATATTCAAAAGCCTGAATGATGCCAAGGTCAAGCTGACATTGGGCGGCTCATTTGTGAGCAACTATCAGCAGGGAGCAACCAAAGACATTCCTTCTGATGGCAAGATTCTGGCGTTGACACTGCCCGAAAATGTTTCCAATTATGGTGGCAGGTTTAATTTAAACATCGGTGACTTTAACTGGTTTACCGAATATGCCCATAAAATTAATGACCCCACCGCACTGAATAATTACATCTATAAAAGTGGTGACGGTTTATTTACCAATATGTCCTTTTCAAAACCCGGGCTGGGCATCTCGCTCATGTCGAAGTGGATCGATAACCTGAGTTACAAGTCTGACAGATCTGTGTCAAACAACATGTTGAATATCAATTACCTGCCTTCAATTACCAAAGAGCACTCCTATGCTTTGGCAAGCATGTATCCCTACTCAACCCAGCCAAATGGGGAAGTTGGTGTTTCAGGAACTGTCACACTGCACTTCCCGAAAAATTCGACCATCGGAGGAAAAACCGGTTTATCGGTTGCCGGTAACTTTTCGCAGGTAAATGGATTGAAAAAGACGCAGGTGAATGATACAACGGCTGTAGGTCAGATAGGAACTGCCGGTTATGCATCTGCTTTTTATGGTGTGGGCGATATTGTCTATTACCAGGATGCCAATATTGAGGTGACCAAGAAATTTAACAAGAAGTGGAAAGGAATTTTCACCTATCTCTACCAGACCTATAATAAAGATGTTGTTGAAAATCATGCCCCTGGTGATTTTGGAACAATCTATTCACAGATCGGCATAGCCGACATTGCCTGGAACATAACCAAAAAGCACTCGCTTCGCTGGGAAGTCCAGGGATTATGGACCAAACAGGATAAAGGCAACTGGGTAGCCAGCCTTCTGGAGTTCACGATCTCACCTGCGTGGTTTGTATCTGTAATGGATCAGTACAATTACGGCAACAGCAATACATCACAGCGGTTGAATTACTACACCCTGAGTGGCGGCTACACAAACCATTCCACCCGGATATCGTTTTCCTATGGAAGGCAGCGTGAAGGAATCATCTGCGTGGGCGGTGTGTGCAGGTACGTCCCTGCAACAAATGGCCTGACCCTGACTGTGACCAGCAGTTTCTGATTTGTGGGACTTAAAAACTGACAAGTTTAAAGAAAATAGAAGTATGATGAAAACGATTTTCAGGATGACCGCCTTGTTGTTTTGCAGTGCGCTGTTCTTCCAGTCCTGCACAAAGGTGAGTGAGCCATATTATACTGTTAAGTCTGTTATTGTTGATACAACCAAACGCTGGGTTTTGCTTGAGGACTATACCGGCCACCAGTGTGTAAATTGTGCTCCTGCCGCAAAAATAGCCGCATCGATAATGGATTTGTACAAAGGGCAGGTCTATGTGATTTCAGTTCATGCAGGTTCCTTCGCGAGGCCAAACCCGGCGAGTTATCCGCCATATCTTGCTGCGGATTATCGATGTGCCGCAGGCAATGACTGGTTTGGTTACAGCGGGTTTAACATTGACGGCAACCCGAAAGGAATGGTCAACAGGCAGCCCTACAAAGGGAAAATATCGTTTGGAACATCGGAATGGAACCAGGCAGTGCAAGCTGCGGTCGCCCTGCCCAAAGTGGCAATCATGACGGTGAATAATACCTTCAATGACGGGAGCAAACTCCTTAATTCAAAAGTTGAGGTGAAATTCCTTACCGGTTATACCGGCAGGGTAAACCTGACGGTGTGTATTCTTGAAGACAGTATTTACGGCGGACAATTGAATAATGTGGATGGTGATTCCATTCCAATCATTAAGAATTTCAGGTTTATGCATCTTCTGAGAGGGTCGCTGACAGGCAGTTTTGGAGATGAAATCGTTGTAAACCCGGCAGCAGATAACCTGATCACCAAATCGTACTCATTCGATTTCAGCCCCAAATCATGGGTGCCTTCTCATTGCAGTGTGATTGCCTTTATCACGGATGCGGATACCAAAGAGGTGCTGCATGTTGCCAAATCCAACGAGATCAAACCCTGATATCCCGGTGGCAACCACGTAAGAACTTCCACGCACAAAACCCTGCCGCCATTGCCAGCACAGCATACACTCCGGCATCGATGGGGGCACCACCACCAGGAGCTTTGTTGGTATTCGAGCCCTTTTCAGTAGGGGGGGGAGGAGGCGCCTGGCCGAGGCCGGTATGGGCAAATGAGATAAAACCAAGGAGAATCAGTGAGAAGAAAAGGGGTTTGAGTGATCTTTTCATGAAATGGCGTTTAATTTTGGATAAAAACTTTACTGATATAGGCACGTTCACTGGTTACTGTTTTCACCAGGCAGTAACCAGTGTTTATTGCGAGTCTGATCGTTGTCACGGAGTTTTCGCTTAGTTTCCGGCGCATCACCTCTAGTCCGATCATGTTGCATATGATCACCTCCCCTTTCATTGCTTTTCCTGAAATGTTGGAAATATAAACCGTATTGCCTGCAGCATAGATGCTGACCGGATTTCCATCTTTCCGGTCATTCACGCTGAAAGTGCCGCCAAAGTGGAGGAGGAAACGGGCTTCTTCGTCATTGCCGGATGCCGCAAAGCCGTATGAAGGATTTTGAATGAGGTTCTGCGTTTGGCCCGCCTGCAGATCTTCAAGTAAGATCTGCGAAGAGGAGGTAAACGATTCAATCTGGCTCGCTTCCAGGGTGTAGTTCCCATCAGCACCTGCTTTAAAACTCATGGGAATTGCAATGGCACCGGGTTCTCCCCTGAAGTCGATCGAAAAATCGCCTGCCGGCTTCACGGTAAACAGACTTGGTGCAGCTTCATATAAACTGAACATCTTTTTTGCACCGCCGTCCGCCATTTCATGCCCGAATTCGATCATAATTTCATCTGAGTAATTATTGGCATCGCCCGAAACCTTTACACGGAGAATGTTTGAGATTTCACCGGAAGATTTCAGGAACGCAGGATTTTGGTGAACCCTTACCCTGTTGTCCATTTCCAGCGCTCCGGCAGGAGAGGTGGCTTCTAGCATAAAACCTTGTCCAACTGGAATATATCTCGAAACCTGGTGTGTGCCAACATCGCTGATTGAGCCGCTGTTATATGTACCATACTGACCATCAGTATCATTCCAGATGCTCATGTCATAACCGCTGCCGATGTTCTGAACCACAACACTCCTTGCCCAGCCATTTGCCGCCTTCCAGTCGATGGCAGATGGATAAGGGTTCCCTGCCAGGTTATAGGCTTGATAGGCAACCAAACCACTGTTAGTCATGGTGTATGAGATGGTTCCGGTATTTAAAACACCCTGGAAGTGTTTTGTCGGGTTGGTGGCCAGGTATTCAACAAGGTACCCCCTGCCTGGTGTAAAATTATTACTCCCGTTTGTCGTATTCCAGGTGGGGGCAGTGGTTGTATTCTTAAAATTGACCCACATGCCTTCTGGTTCATCCCAGGCAAAGAAGTCTTCAGTATCCGTTGGGGGCAGTTGTAAAGGCACAAATTCAGGTTGAATTTCTTGCACTGCAACCGGGGAAGAGAGCAAATGCCACGACCGGGATGCACCGGTGATGGAACGGTCAACAGTGGCTGTGCCGGTAACGGTAAGATAGCCATTGTCAAGCAGGGAAGCGCCTGCTGCAATGCTGATGTCGTGACATGTTCCTACAGAACCAAGTGTGGGGTAATTGGCAAGCCCGGAGGGAATAACAACATCGGTTGATGCTCCCGGAACTCCATTGCTCCAGTTGGAATAGTTGTCCCATGCACCGGAATCTGTGCCTGTGAAAGTGCTGGAAGTTGCTGCAAGTGTATTGAATATTTGGTCGGCTCCATTAATTGTTCCACCGGATGTTCCCGCATTGATCCTGTAATGATAGGCAGAATTCGGTACCAGGCTACTGAGGTCGGTGCCTGCTGCAGTGTTCCCTGTTCCGGTGGCAGGGGATGGTGTCCAGGCACTGGTTGAACCATACGCCGCTGTTAGTCCATATTCAAATGTGCCTGTCGCTGATTCATGGTTGGCATTGACAATGCCGGGCAGGGTCGCTGATGTGGATGTGATGGAAGTTGCGGGAGTTCCGGTGGTCACCGTTGCATACATCGAGAATTCATCTGCCCCGATATCCGGGGTGCTGGCATTTCGCGTATTTCCATCATAATCCGTGGTATACGTGGCAATGGCAGCACCTCCGCCGTTTATGAACGGGGAGGCCGTCAGGTCGGCCGGGTCAATGTGCAGGAAATCAGCGCTTGAACCCGCAGTGCTGAGGAATATCGGGTTCACCGATACTGAATTGGCTTCCCTGGGGCTTACCCTGGATTGAAAAGCTGCGAGTGCCTGGTCTGAATTTGTTCCATTATAGTAAATTAATTTTCTGGCACCGGGAGTTCCCGCATAAAACAAGTTATTATTTGAAGTTGAAGCATAATTGTTCAGGTCGGTGGATGCATTTCGTCTGAAAGCAACCACAAAACCGCTTGTTGTTCCGGGAGTCGAAACATTGACAATGATGTTATTCCGCATATCCAGCGCAGCAGTTGTTGCGGTTGCAATATAGGTATGATAGACACCTGTACATCCGAAAGTTGCAGTTCCGGGTGCGGCGTTCAGATAAATGGTATTGTAATATAAGCCGATGCTTGAAAGTGCAGTGGTACTTGTAATATTGATGCCCCTGATGGCATCCGCTCCGGTTGCCAGGGTTGATTTTAAGTCCGAAATCAAGTTGTTATAAATGGATATCCCGACACCGCCGGCGACGGTCATGCCATATACCGTACCTGCTGCAATATTCGCACTAAGATCGAAAATCCTGTTACGATATACGGTCAAAGAACCCGGTGCAGTTGTATTTCCTATGCTTAAACCCGTCATAGCCCCTGTACCGGTAAATCCGGATACAGTATTTCCATTTACCGTGCTTCCGTCTGCACCACCTCCCTGATAAATACCGGTAAGCGCACCACTTCCGCCGGTGACGGCTGAAATCGTATTGCCAGTTATAGTTTGTGTTTGAGTGGTGGTTGATGCAGAATGATATATTCCGGTAAAAATAGCAGCACCTGTAAGCGTAATGTTTGAAAAAGCATTCCAGGTAATTGTGGCTGTACCCCCTGCTGCTGCACCTGAATTGTAGCAACCAGATACAGTACCGCCTGTGCCGGTTTTTGTAAAAGAACCTGACACAGTGTTACTATTAATGGTCATGTTACTGGTTGCAAAGCCACTGCTTATGAATCGGACATTACCTGTATTTCCCAGAGATAAGTCAGTGAACGTATTATTGCTAATGCTTAAATTAGCAACAGAAGACGAAAGGTGATAAATTGCGTAAACATCTCCGCTGCCCGAGTGCGTAATTGTAGCAAAAGAGTTATTATTAATGTTCAGATATTCCGGAGCCGCATTGTTATTATAAATACCGTAAAAAAATCCTGAAGCTAATACGGCTCCGTTACAATTGTTGATCGTGTTATGAATGATGTTTATCGTTGATCCTGCCACATTTGATCCTGATGTGTTTTCAATAACAGATGTGGTTGCAGTTCCGCCCCGGCTTACAGATACAGTATTGTAACTTATTGTCGCACTTGCACCAATAGCCGTATTTAACCAGATACCTTTCAATGTTGATACGTGGTTAACTCCTGAACCATTGTTGTTATTAACCGTATTGTATGAAACATTTAAGTCATACTGGGCTAAAGTCCTTACACCGGCAGATGTAGTTGTTGCCGATGCCCCGCCGCCATAATTAATAATAGTGTTCCCTGTAGCAAGTGAACTTCCGCCTAAATCATTGCCATAATCGCACTTTATTAACGTACTCACAGTGCCAACACATCCAATCAAAGCAATGCCTATATTGCAGTTTTGCAAGGTATTGCTGTAAAACTTGTTGTAAGAGTTTGCCCCAGGAGCTGTTGTAGTTCCAACCAATGTAACTTGTGCTGTAACAATGGAATTCATCACATTGATTGCTCTTGAGCCGTCCACAGCAGGCGCTGTTCCTGCCGCCCAGTTGTCCCTGCTTAATGTCACCACGCAGTTTTTAATCGTATTGTAATGGCAACCGTTTGTTGCACTTGCTTTAAACATCCCGTAACCATATTCCATGGTTGCCGGGTTGGTACTGTTGGGGTCAAACAGGTCAATGCCGTCAATCGTTACATAATCCGAACCGGCTAAATTCCATATCCCGTCCTGAACAGCCGTAGCCGGGGTGCCGGTACCACCTGCATATGCAGTTATCAAAGGATTTGCACCTGGTCCCGACCTTTGGAACGTAATTGGATTTTCCGGTGTTCCTGCAGTACCTGTTCCGGTTGCAGTGATTGACAGTGGGGTAGTTATGGTTTCTGTATATCCTGCGGCTATATTGAAGATAACCCCGCCCGCACCGACTCCATTCACATTAAGATCGGCGATTGCAAGCTGAATTGTAGCATAAGTGCCAGGGATGGTCTTTGTACCTGTTAATCCAACTGCTAATGCATCCTGCGCGATCAACGCCACCGATAAAAGCAGTAAACTGAATGAGTTAATTCTTCTCATAGTTTGTGTGTGAATTTATTATTTGATTTTAAGTTAAGTGCGGCTATGTTCGCCCGCTTCCATTCCGGAATAAAAGAGGCCTGGTGTATTATCTTTTCCTGATAAGTTTTATGGTTTCAACATAATCACCGGCAACCACCTTCACAAAATAGAGGCCGGGAAAAAGTGAGGAGGTAACAACTTCATGCTTGTTTTCTCCGGTCAGTTGTGATGTCAATACAGTTTCGCCCTGCATGTTATACACGGCAACGTTTAAGTTGTTAAAAACCCTCCCGTCCTTTTGCATGATCATGAAACTGCCGGTGGCAGGATTTGGGTATAGTGTGAAGTGCGTGTGACCTGCACCGTTCCGCGGCTCTCCGACGCCGGCGGCAAATTCGGAAGCCTTAAAGGGCGTAAGGCACCACGGACCGCCTGGCGAGATGTAGGCATGCATTGCTCCACCCTCACGTACCGAGGTTCCAGGGTAGAAGATGACCGCTGAACCGGCAATAAAGGTTGCCACGCCACCATTTTGCACAGAGAATGTATTTGGTGAGACAGCAACACTGATGATCTCCATGGCATTATAACAGATGGTCGCCTCGGGAAGTACCTCTCCTGAAACGGTTGTATTTAAAGGAACAACAGATGGTGTTAAAAATGAATAAACTACCGTATAGGCACTGAAATTACCACCGCCACAATCAGAACGAACATATACATCATAGGTGGTGTTTTCCGACAGACCTGCCAGGTGATTAACAGTGTTGGAAGTTGACGGAGTTCCCGGATTTGTTGGTACAGGCAATGGGGAAACGCCATAAACAAACTCCCATGCAGTCTCGGTGCTGCCCGGTGTCCAGCTTAAATTTGCATCACCCGAATTGATGGACCCGGCTGTTACCCCGGAAGGCAGAATACAAGGAGTAACACTGTTAAACTCATCCGCTCCGATGTCTGGTGTTGCCAGGTTTCTTAAGTTTCCATCATAATCCTCCGTAATGACAATCGGAGTATTTACAGGAATGCCACCGTTTGCACACAATGTTGAAACTGCACCGTTAATATGCAAATCATATGGCGTTGTTGCAATATTTACAAACGGAGGAAGTTCCGTTACCGATGACGCATCCATTGGAGAAACCAATGCCTGAAATGTTTCAAGTGTATAGGTATTGGTTCCGTCACACATAATCACATTGTATGCCCCCGGCGTACCTGCATAAAACAAATTGTTGTTTGATGTTGCCGAGTAATTTGTCAGCACAGGGCTACTTCTTCTATATGCGGCAGTGTAACCGCCCATTCCTTTTGGGATGGAGGCATTAACAATAATGTTATTGCGCATATCAATACTTGCTGGAGTTTCGGTTGCATAAATACCCGAACTGCCAAATGTTGAGCCTGTACTTGCTGCATTCAGATAAATTGTGTTGTAATATACATTATTGGTCGTTCCGCCAAAAAGGTTAATTCCTGCAATACTATTTGGAATGTTTGCGATCGGCGTGCGTAAATCGCTGATAAGATTATTGTAAATGTTGGTATTAATCCCGTTCTCAACGTATATACCATTTACTGAACCTAAAGAATTGTTCACCTCAAGGTTGTATATTTTGTTTTTGAAAATGCTGTTTGACACGCCAAGGACATTGTTAATCCCGTTCAGACTTCCCGAATTGGTCGTACTTAAATTATTGATATTATTGTTATATACTGTTAAAGAAGCCGAGGCAGTTGTCTTCCCTAAATTTATACCAATCATGGCTCCCGAACCCGTCCATCCTGATACCGTATTCCCGTTTATCGTGCTTCCGTCGGCACCGCCAGCCTGGTGAATGCCAAATAACAGGCCACTGCCACCACTGATGTTTGAAACGATGTTGTCAGTGATTACATGTATCTCAGATGTTGTTGTCGTGGTGTGACGGATGCCATAAAATATGGTCGCGCCGACGATCGATATGTTCGAAAAGTTATTTCCTGTAAGCGTGGCCGTACCTCCAGCCGCTGCTCCTCCTTCGCTGTAAATACCTGATACAAATCCGCCTGCAGCCGTTTTGGCTAATGTGCCGGAGATGGTGTTGTTGCTGATGGTCATGGTATTGGTTAGTGTACCGTTTGATATCAGATAAACAGAACCCGTACTTGCAAAAGACAAGTTTGTGAACATATTGTTGCAAATACTTAAATTCGATGCATAAGGAGTTAGCTGGTAAATAAGGTAAACGCCTCCCGATCCGGTGTGTGTAATCGAAGCAAATGAATTGTTATTAATGTTCATGTTAACCGGATTCACATTGTTGTTGAAAATACCATAAAAGAATCCTGAAGTTGCTGCTGCCCCGCCGCAGTCATGAATTGTGTTATTGATGATATCTACAGTCGACCCCAAAGCATTGGAACCGGATGCGTTCTCAATAACGGTTACCGTTGTTGTAAGGCTGCCCCTGCTGAGAGATAAATCATTGTGGCTTATCGTAACATATGCTCCCAGGGCAGCTTTCAGGTAAATACCTCTTGTTTTTGCAGGGTGATTTACACCCGAACCATTGTTGTTATTTACCGTATTGTATGAAACATTAAAATCGTACTGGTATGCCGTTCTGATACCCACAGCCTCGGTTGTGGCTGCTAAGCCGCCACCATAATTAATTACAGTATTGCCGGTGGCAGGTGAACTTCCGCCTATATCATTGCCATAGTCACTCCTGTATAAGGTATTGGTCGGAACGATTGCTCCAACACATCCGACCAAAGCAATACCTGTATTGCAATTTTGTAATGTATTGCTGTAAAATTTGTTGTATGAGTTTGATCCTGAAGCGTCAAGAATAAGAGTTCCAAGAATATTGATATTTTGTGTTGTCACATAGGAATTCATTACATTAATTGCTCTCGAACCATCAAGCGCGGGTGCAACTCCAGCCAGCCAGTTTTCCCTGCTTAAAGTTACCACGCAGTTTTTAATTGTATTGTACTTGCAGCCATCCGTTACACTTGCCTTAAACATGCCGTAACCATATTCCATGGTTGCAGGATTTGCAGAGTTCGGGTCAAGGAGGTCAATGCCGTCGATCGTTACATAATCGGAACCAACTAAATTCCAAACCCCATCCTGGACAGCAGTAGCGGGAGTGCCGATCCCGCCTGTATATGCCGTTATCAGGGGATTTGCCCCTTCTCCGGATTTTTGGAAAGTAATGGGATTTGCCGGAGTCCCTGATGTTCCTGTTCCTGTTGCTGTGATTGATAACGGGGCAGTAATGGTCTCTGTGTACCATGCGGCCACGTTGAATATAACCCCGCCTGATCCGACACCATTTGTATTAAGGTCAGCAATTGCGGCCTCAATGGATGCATAATCACCGGGGATTGCCTTCGTACCTGTCAATCCCTGTGCATTTGCATTGATCGCTGCAGCCATTAAAATTACAAGAAGCGCCATTTTGCGGAGGGTAAATATGAGCTGGCTTTTTAAGAGGGAACTTTTTTTCATGGTAATTGGTTTTTGAGATTATGTTGTAGAAACGCATCAAATGTAAGCTATATGCAATGGGAGCACTAACCTTTGGGAGGTTGTCTTTTAAACGGGCTACGAAATCAGGTAAACGGTCATCTGAAATCTAAAATCAGGTGGTGGCACAAAATACTTAACTTTGTGTTCTGCATGTTTAAAAGTACCGTTTTCGAAATGTTTACAGAATACATCTCTCTCCCATGGAGTTTGTTACGCACAAAAATGCATATCCGGGCATGTGTACTGATCTTTTTTTTATTTGCAGGTATTCAAACAAGGGCAAACTCAAATGATGCCAGGTATAAAAAGGAGAATATTGCAGCTAAGGGGTATCTGGAGCAATTTTCTAAAACTGCCTGTACCGATTCAGTAAAGGCGCTGGTATATCTTGAAAAACTGTTGTTTATACAAAACGCGGTTTATGATTTACAGCATTCAATAAAAATTCAGGATACACTCCAGGCCATTTTGAACAATACGACTCTCGAAGAATATTACTTTTCAAAAATACTCTCCATCGTTGAAAGTAAACAAATGGAGCATATAATACCATTCTGGTACCTGACGGTTGGAAATTACTATTTTTATAAGGGCAATTATTCACGCTGCTACACCTACTATAACAGGGTAATTACAGCTGATAAAACGGGGAAGTTCACCCCAAAAGCGAAAGCGAATATCGGAGCGATATACGTTTCATTTCAGGATTATACGAATGCTTTGAAATATTACCAGGAAGTATACAGCATAATAAAAGACAATGAATCAGAAAGAAAAGCCAGGGCCGTTGTTCTGGGTAATATCGGGAAGTGTTACTTTGGCCTGGGTAAGTTTGAGGAGGCAAAACAGGTATTTATCAGCAGTATAAATATAAGAAACAGTCTTCATGATTCTCTTTTAATTACCCGGGATTATTTAGATCTCGGGTTGGTTTATGACACGCTGAATAATGATAAAGAAGCGTTGAAGTGGTTTTTCAGGGCAATAAAATCGGATAGCTCCCATAAAATGTACTATCAGTTATCATCGGCTTATGGGGTCTTAAGTAAATTTTATGAAAAAAGAGGGCAATTCGAAGAGGCGTTGGCTTATTCTGCCAAATCATGGAAACTTATAGACGACAATCAATTTTCCGATCTTTTAGCTGCCGGTAATGTTTTAGGGTTTGCACGACTGAACGAGATATCGGGAAATTCAACGATGGCGATTTTTATGTACAAAAAATATTTCAGCATGCGTGATTCCATGTATAACGGGGACATTGCGAATAAAATTGCCGAGTACCAGGTACGCTATGACACTAAAAGCCGTGAAAATGAATTGCTGGCTGCTCAGCTGAAAATAAACGAAAAAGACTTGAGAAACCAGCGGGTCATCATTGTTTCAGCCTTAATATTGGCTGTTCTTTTAATTCTGGTAATCAGCCTTACCTTATATTTTCAGCGCAAAAAGCGCAGGCTGGAGAACCAGCTGGAGTCCTTTAAACAAAAGGCTCTTCAACAACTTATGAATCCGCATTTCCTGTTCAATGCATTAAATTCGATTCAGTATTTTATTCTTAAAAATGACACGATTACCTCACATAAATATCTTACAAAACTTGCGCGGTTGGTGAGAACTTTTCTGAATCTTTCCCAGCATGATTTTATCGCATTGGAAAAAGAAATTGAAACCATTACATTGTACCTTGAGCTGGAATCGCTGCGGTTTGAAAAGAAGTTTGAATTTTCAATTCAGGTGGAGGATGAAATTGATGTGCTGAATGATAAAATTCCGGTTCTGCTGATACAGCCATTTGTGGAAAACGCTATTTTGCATGGGGTGCTGCACAGAAAAGATGGAAATGGAAAAATATCCATTGAATTTTCCAGCCAGAATGATCATATTTGCTGTATTGTTGAAGATAACGGCATTGGGCGCGCGCAATCGGAAAATCTGTATAAAACCAACAAACCGGGGCATAAATCCATGGGTACTTCCATCACCCTGAAACGGCTTGATTTGTTGAAAAAGCTGCATAAATTAGAAGCTGCTTTTGAATACACCGATTTGAAGAACGATCAGGATCAGGCAATGGGCACCCGTGTAAGAATAATCATTCCAAAATTCAGTTAAGACGGTCATGATAAGAACGATTGTTGTAGAGGATGAAAATTTTTCTTTGGAGATGATGAATATGCTTATTACGGGGCATATTCCGGCTCTTGAAATCGTAGGGACTGCCACTTCTGTTTCCGAGGGTATCCATGAGATTGAATCGAAGCATCCTGATCTTGTTTTGCTGGATATTGAGCTCGGAAACCAAAGTAGTTTTGACATTCTGGAGGCCGTAAAAGTGCGTGATTTTGGCGTGATTTTCATCACTGCGTATGATCATTATGCTATAAAAGCGATTCGCTACAGCGCTTTCGACTATCTTATGAAACCGGTAGACCTGGAAGAACTGCAGGGAGCTGTGGGCCGATTTGCTGAAACCCGGCAAAATAAAGAAAACCAGGCAAAACAATTTGAAGTACTTCTGGAAGGGAAAAATAATCCGGTAATGCCCGCAAAAATAATGATTCCGGCAAAATCAGGAATCGTATATATTGAGGTTTCCGAAATAAAGTATATTGAGGCGGATGGATCCTATTGTGATATTTATTTTATCAATAATAAAAAATTCACCTCGTCAAAAACCATGGTGGAGTTGGAGGAAATTTTGGCTGATCGCCCCATGTTTGTCCGTTCGCACAAATCATTCCTCGTGAATCTCTCCTTTGTTAAGGAGTTTCATCATACAGGTAAAACAGGTCATGTTGAACTTGTTGACGGGTCAACCGTTATGGTTGCTTTCAGAAAAAAAGCGGAATTTATAAAAATGATGAATCAATATATGCGATCTTGATTCAAACATTTTGAATTTAGTTCTTCCGTGGCTCATTAAACCAGGGGGGAATCTATTTCTTAATCACCAGTTTTCGTGTAACCATCCCATCTTTCCCGGCTATTTTCAGGAAATAAATCCCGTCAGACAATGCTGACAGGTCAAGGTTTTTTCTTAACTGGCCTCCGGTTGTAATATTCGCATCACTGTATACAATTGCGCCAATCATATTGTACACGGAAATATCAGCCGATTCTCCCCCGGTTGATTTCAAATTCAGCATGAAGTTTCCATTGGATGGATTTGGAAGAACCGTGCATTGAAACGATTCACCCTTTTCACCCGTCCGGGTGGGGAAATCAGCAACAATATACCCAATACCCTGTACACTGTCTGAAGTGAAACCGTCACCAACGATTAACGTAACGTCATAGGTTCCGACAGCCTCATAAGTGATAACCGGGTTTTTTTCAAAAGACTCAGCCGGCGTTCCTCCCTGGAAATACCAGTGCCATGTGGTGGTATTGCCAGCAGTTGTATCGCTGAATGCGACCGAATTTCCCGGAACTACCCTGGTCGGAAGTCCGGTAAATCCTGCAACAACAGGAGCGGGAATGTCGCGCACAATAAGCGTTCCCTGGTGGGGAAGCATGTTGTAAGCGGTAATGACAAGGTGAATTGTGTCAGGCGCGTTTGTCAGGGCTGGAAACGTCAGAACGATCGCGTTATTCGCCACTATGCCGGTGGCAATAATATTATTTGCGAGTGTTGCGGTAACCCGGGCCCCATTGACACTGCATGATACAGTAAGTGTTGAATCACTTACAAACAGCATGGTGTTATATTGTGCAACAATTGGCTGAGGCGTTGATGTACGCACCATGATCGTCGGATCTCCGAAAATGGTCCAGGTGTCGGCCATGTTGGCTCCATCTGTGCCATAGGCATCGATCATTTTCATGCATCCGTTAATCGATAGTCCTGCAAAGGTACGTTTGATGTTGTTTGTGTCAGATTCGATGAGGATGTTGGTCATGGCATCCTGCCCTTCCATGGGGGAGTTCCAGCTCTGGTTGATGGTGGAACCCAGGAAAGCAATTGCCCCGGTGGGCTGTCCGCCCTGCGATGCCCGCAGCCATGCTTCCGCGAAGCAGGTCCCGGTAGTGAAGTTGCCGTTCACGCAGGCTACCGACCATATAAAGGGGAGTTTCCCCACATTGGTCAGCTGATTTACATTGGTGTTGCTGAAGTTTGAAGTTCCCCATGATGTGTTGCTTCCATGACCGGTATAAAGCAGGAGGCTTGCGCCGTTGTTAACGTCAGTGGCAACCATCGGTGGCGTAGGATTTCCGGGGGCATCATTGCCGCCCTGCGACCCGTCGAACAGTTCCGGGTTCATGGTGTATGTGTACGCCAGTAACTGGGTTTGCTGGTTCCTGATGTGCTGGTAATCCATCTCATTGTCGTCACCCGGACCCTGGTCTGATCCAATGCCGATTACCGTAGTGAACCAGTCATCGGTCAGGAACTGGGGACTCTGCTCATATTCAAGGGTACGTTGAACCTGGGTCTGAACCTGTGTAACATTCTCAGCGGAAAATCTTCCGATAAAAATGTCGGAATAGTGGTCATTTCCAATCACATAACCGTAAGCATTATCCGACGGGCCACCCAAATTACCGCCGGTGTTGGTCGGAACCTGCGCCCCGTCTCCAACCAGCAACACATGGGTGAGTCCCTTCGTGTTGTAATAATTGGCAATAAATGATTTTATCTGTGCAGCGGTTGAACCAACGGAGTCCTTGCTGATCATTTCGGTTTGGTAACCCTCTGCACGTTTCCAGTTTACATAAGGTTGCATGGCATCCATGAACGGTCCGTAACAGATCACAAGCAAATTGCCATACTCAGTCAACGGGGTGTAGGTCATTGCATCTGTGTTCAGGAACTGATGTGCGAAAACCGATTGAAAATCCTGGGGGATCTGCTTTACGTTATGTATCTGCTGCATTGGATTGACGCCTGTTTCACCGGATTTATACAGTTCAATGGTCATGTTGTAATAAACACGCAGGATTTTGGAAACCGGATTATATTGAAACGGGTAAGCAATAAGCGTTTGACCACGGACATCACGGATGATGTATGGTTCACGGGTGCCGGCAATTGATCCGGGGTAGAAACCATCTGTGGAATAACTTGTACCGTAGGTGTATGG
>CAIYJU010000198.1 GCA_903926565.1 uncultured Bacteroidales bacterium | reverse complement strand
GTGCATTATAGTACAGATTGGAGATTTCAAAATAGACTTGCTCCGCTGTTTTCTGAAGCTGCAACCCGCTGATTTCCGCTCCGATCTTCGTTGATTGGATGGCGCCATAAACAAGTGGATTATACACTGATAGCGTCAGTTGTAAATTGGCATTGATGTTATGCGGAACACCAAATTGCACCTCTTTAAATTGCCCGTCCGGCCCCCCGAAAGCCGATAAGGGCATAAACTGGTAAGGAAGGTTGGCGTAGTAGCGGTAGTCGGCGTTGACATTTACTTTGGGAACCAGGTTTGCCAGGGCTTCCTGGTGCTTCTGTCCGCCAATCTCTCTTGAGTTTCGGCTTATTTGCAAGCTCTTGTTTTGTACCAGGGCTGTATCAATGCACTGTTGCAATGTCAATACCTGGCTTTGAGCGCTCCCGGCAACTAATGTGGTCGCGAGCAGCAATAATAAAATTTTATGTTTGTGAATGTTTACTAACATGATTGGATAAATTTTTTTGATATTCTATTTCATTTCGTATTTTTCAGACAATAAGTATCTGATATGTAATGCTTATCATCAGTATGATGGCCAGGTAGTTTCATATTTGTTTGGATTTAATCAGCGAAAGAAGTGAATGTATCATATTTTCTCCGGCCCGTATTAATTCGAATTGGAAATTGGCAGCCCGCCATTTAAACATTTGAAGTTTGAATGTTCCCATAACAATGTGCACCAGTTCATCAGTCGTAATGGCATTTGTGAAAACACCTTTTTGCTGTCCTTCCATGATGACCGGCACCAGGTGCTTCATTTTAATATTCATTAGTTTCAGGATGGCCTCGTTGATCTGTTGCGTCTCTTCCATCAATCCATCGGAAAATACGGCTACTACAAAATGAGGATGTAAATCGAAAAATCTGAATTGTTCACGGAATATGGCTTTAAAATGTTCTTCAGGACCTGATGAAACAGATATACTCGACAACCGCTGGTCAATGCTTTCTGCTAAAAATGTCAGCATGGCAATGATAATTTCCTCTTTACTTGTGAAATGCCGGTATATGGCACTTTCCGAAAATTTCATTTCTTTCGCCAGGTTTTTTATTGTCAACCCACTAACGCCGGATGCCGTTAGTATTCTGCCGGCCGCTGTTGTGATCTCTAATTGCCTGTCTGACAGTGCTGTTATCATTATCAGGAATGTTAAAAAGGTGATGTGTGTGAATATTCACTCTGCAAAGATAAGCTGAATTATTCAAAATGCAAGTTTTATTTTATTCAGATTGGATCATCACCATTGAACGCATGAGAGAGCTTTTCAATTTCGGAGAGTAAGTTAGAACAGAATCTATCCGGAAAGCAGGTATAAAGCAGAGGGGATAAGGGATTCAGATAACTGCCGGTGATTATTCCCCCCTTAAATCATAAAATCTTATACATCAAATTGTGAATTTCATAACAGCATGGGGGGGGGTGCGGATGTACATTTGCTTCTCATTTATCAATTGAAAATTTCATGCGATCCCAAAGTGTATTGATAAGTTTCCTTCTGGTGTGTTTCTCCTGTATTGAGGAAAATTATTTGCATGCTGCAACTTCTTCCGGTGACACTACCCTGTCAAAAAGAAAAGACACCCTGGTTGTATCTGTTGATTTCATGTCGAGTGCCATTTATTCAGGCAGGAATTACGGGATGGAACAAATAGGGTTGAATCCATCCATAATTTATAATCATAAATCAGGATTGACTTTCAGTGTGTACAGTTATGGTATGGGGGAAGCCCCGGGGCTGATAACCCTTACAGACCTGGGGGTATCCTTCAGACTGCGGGTACATCCTAAACTTACGATTACCCCGGGTTATGATTACTTATATAACGTGCTGGAGCCCAATAAAGTGCTTTTCAATGCGCTAAACCTTGGGATTGGGTTAAATCTCAGGATATTCTCGATCAGCAATTACCTGGGGTTCAGCTTTGGCGGTGGTATGTCCAGCTGGTATGAGGAGTTGTCTTTGTCTAAATACATCAACGTGTTTTACCGGGAAAAAGTGTCTTTGGCAATCGCCCCGACATGCGTTGGTATCATGGGAACGAAATTTTCTCAGACCTTGATATACGATGGTGAAATTGATACGACAACGTCATTGGATTCCTATGATTTCCTGCCTCTTTGCATAGGCCTTCAACTACCGGTCACACTTACAGTCCGATCGTTTGCATTGACCGTTTCCCCTCATTATGATATTCCATTGAATATTATCAGGCCCACGGAATTAAGTTTACCGGGTAATCCGTTTTATGTTACCTGTAAACTCAGTTACACTTTAAGCATAAAAAAGAAAAAACACTAGGATGGAAAAAAAGAAAATCGTGGTTGTAATTGGCACCAGACCTGATACAATCAAAATGGCCCCCATTATCCTTGAACTAAAAAAGCATGAAGATTGCTTTGACGTGGTAACCATAGCAACGGCGCAGCACAGGCAAATGCTCGACCAGGTGCTGGAGGTTTTCAGGATCACGCCATCCTTTGACCTGGATATCATGGCCCCCAGGCAAACCCTCGCAGGTATTACAGCAAAGATTATCGCAGGGCTGGATGAAATTTTTATCACAGAAAAACCGGACATGGTGCTGGTTCAGGGAGACACTACCACTACCTGTATTGGCAGCCTTGCTGCATTTTACAATAAAATTCCGGTAGGGCATATAGAAGCCGGTTTAAGAACAAGTGACAAAGCAAATCCATTCCCGGAAGAAATCAACAGGCGAATCACTGGTTGTATCACAGATTTACATTTTGCCCCCACTCAAACTGCCAAAATCGCGCTCCTTAAGGAAAATGTTGATCCAAAGACAATATTTGTCACGGGTAATACAGTTATCGATGCACTTGATTACACGGTGAATAAGCAACACAGCTTTTCGGCGCCTGTCCTCAATTCCATTATAGAGCGAGGAGGAAAGATCGTCCTGGTCACCATGCACCGGCGGGAAAACTGGGGTGAGCCCATGATGGGGGCCTGTAATGCAATAAAACGCCTGTCGATGAAATACCCTCAAATGGAATTCATCTTCCCGGTTCATTTGAATCCGATCGTTCGCGACGTAGTGTTCCCCATTCTGAATGATTTACCCAATGTAACCCTGATCGAACCTGTCGACTATCTCGATTTTGTCAACCTCATGTCAAAATCGTACCTTATCCTGACCGACTCAGGAGGTGTGCAGGAGGAGGGACCCCGGTTCGGGATCCCGGTTCTTGTACTTCGTTCAGTAACAGAAAGGCCTGATGCCGTTGATTATGGAACTGCTAAACTGGTAGGTCTTGATGAAGAGAAAATATTCAATACCGCGGTTCAGCTCATTGATCATAAAACAGAGTATGAGAGAATGGCCAATGCAACAAATCCTTACGGGGATGGACTGTCGGCTCAAAGAACGATAAAAATTCTGAAAAACTTTTTTGGTTTTACCGACGAAGCAGTAGAAGAGTTTATTCCTCAATGATCACTCATTTTACCTGGTTTACTTAATAGAAGTGTCTTATGAAAAGGATTGTCATTGTTCATCTTGCATTATTGCTGTTTAGCACAGTTTTAGTGGCTCAGAATTACCCGTTGAAAAAGGTCCTCATTATTTCAGAAAACAAGACGGATCTCAAAAGTGAGGCAAGCGGTGTTACCAGGGATCTGGCCCAACTGCTCGGGCACTTCAACACACAGATTACTTTCGAGAGTATAAGTTCGTACAAAGCTGATGAATTAAACAAATTTAGCGTTCTCTTCTACATTGGTCTTTCCCCTGAAAATCATCCGACCGGAGTTCTGATCAGGGATATTCTTAGCTCTTCCATTCCGGTCGTCTGGCTAAACACTGGTATGGCGGAATTGCTTAAAACAGCTGAAAATCAGGATAAGTATGGATTCAACATAGTCAGGTATCTTGAGAATTCAGAGTTTGATTCTGTCAAAGCAAATACCTGTTCCTACACAAAAGGCAGAAGCGGGATAAATCTCATTCAAATAAATAACATAAAGGAAGTTAAAACCCTTGCCGTTGCATTTTCATCAAAGACTAACAAGCAAACCCCTTATATGTTAAGGTCAGGTAATCTGTGGTACATCGCCGATATCCCATTCCTGGGTGCCAAGGTTACTGACCGTTACCTTCTTTTTGCCGACAAATTGCATGATATTCTTAATGAGCTACATCCGGAGTCACATACCGCTATTCTCAGGATAGAAGACGTCACCCCGCTTTATGACCCTGAGAAGCTCAGGCAGGTGGCTGATCTCCTTTCTGACCGGGGAATTCCTTTCCTGGTAGCTGTAATACCCATTTATGTCAATCCTCAGAAAAATGAACAGGTAAACCTATCTGACCGGCCTGAAGTGGTTAATGCCCTGGAATACATGGTCTCGCATGGAGGTTCTGTTGTAATGCATGGTTCCACCCATCAAAATACCGGTGTTTCCGCCAACGATGCAGAATTTTGGGATGCTGCCAATTCAGTGCCGCTTCGTGATGAGAACCCGGACGAATATGCAAAAAAGATCGAATCAGGGTTAAATGAACTTGTGAAATGCGGGCTTTATCCCATTGCCTGGGAAACACCTCATTACATGGGATCGACAACGTTTTTCAAGGTGATTTCAAAGTATTTCAGTACATCTGTTGAACAGAGGATGTCGATTGACAATTTTGATTATGGGCAGTATTTCCCTTATTTGATAAACAGGGATTTATACGGACAGAAAATATTTCCGGAAAACCTTGGATATGTTCCACTTAAGCCCGATATCCGGGATTCCAGGGCTGCAGTGGAAAAATTGATAAGCAATGCAAAAGCGATATATCAGGTTCGGGATGGCATAGCGGGCTGCTTCTTTCATCCATTTCTTGACATTGAATTATTGAAGACATTGGTGGATGGAATCACTGCCCAGGGGTATTCCTTCCTAAATCTCAAAAAGGAAAACAATTGGGTGAAAACCCGTGATTTTGTCATTTTAACCGGTTCACAAACCTATACCATTAACCCGGGGAATTCCTATCTCTATGAGCAGTTTACCGACCAGGACAACAAAGTAATCAGGAAGAGTTTTTCAAAAAACAGAATCAACGTTGATGTGTCAAAAAAAATCAATCTCCGGCCGGGAGAATTATACTTTGCACAGGCGGTTGATTACAAAATAAAAGATGTTTCATTCAAAGACAAGGTAATCAATAAATCAAAATCAGTATATCGCTCCTGGTTTGAGAATACCGACTGGCAACCAGCGAGGATAAAGATAGTTTGGAATCCGAACGCTGCAGGCGCGGCATATTTTGACCAATCCTCATTTATATCGGTCTTCCGGAATCTGAATATGCTGGTGGATACTTTGTTTCTGAATAAAGCAATGAATCTCACAAATTGTAATCTTTTGGTTGTTCCCTTTTCCAGTGCCGACCTTTTAACGAAGGAAACAAAAAACCAGGTCCGCAAATATGTAGAAGAAGGAGGGAACCTTGTCTCAGATTGCAAAAATGGCCTGGTCAATGAATTCGGGATTACCTTTTCTGACTCCAAAATAGAATTGCATTATATCCGGGACAAGTATTTTCCAAAGGAATCCATTACCTGGCAAAAGACCCAATTGGTTAATGTCCTGGATTATAATACTGACGATGAGATTTTTTGTGAAGATGCTACGAGCGGTTTGCCAGTAGCAATCGGAAGAACGGTTAAGGATGGAAAGATCATTTACCTCAATTCTGCCTTTGATCCGCTTACACCCAAAGGATACAGTTATTACCCCTTTTTTATGGAATATGTTCAACGATATTTCAACGTACGACCCATTATAAAAAATCAGAACCTTGAGTTTTATTTTGATCCCGGGTTCAGGAATAATTCCAATTTAGAAGAATTGGTTCAACAATGGGTAAAACAAGGAATTCGAAGAATACATGTTGCCGGATGGCATCAGTATCAAAACTATACATATGATTACGCACGCCTGATAAAATTGGCACATTCCAATGGGATATTGGTATACGCATGGCTGGAACCACCCCAGGTCAGTAAAAAGTTCTGGGACAATCACCCGGAGTGGAGAGAGAAAAATTACCTGGGGCAGGATATTCATAAAGACGAAGAATTGAAGGCTTCGTGGAGATACCCGGTTGCGCTGACAGATAAAAATTGCTTTAATGCCGCCATGGCAGAATACCTCGGGATGCTTAAAAAATTTGATTTCGATGGAGTAAACATAGCGGAACTCTGTTTTGATGCAGGGCTGGGTTTTAAAGACCCACCCTTGTTTACACCGATGCATCCCTCAGCGGCTGATCAGTTTCAACGCATTTATGGATATAATTTGAAAGATATATTCAATCCCGCCTCCTCGTTTTATTGGAAGTCAAACCAAAATGTCAAGGAACAGGTCACGGCATTCCGGGTGGATAAAATCACGGAATTGCATCAGGCATTTCTTTCAGAAATAAGCAGTTACGCGAAAACAAAGGACGATTTTGACATTGTGGTCACATTTTACGACACCTATCTTTCCCCGGAACTGATTGAGTACTCCGGCGTAAATTCTGATAATATTATTGAACTCCGGAAGAAATATAAATTCCACCTTCAACCGGAAGACCCTTTGAATAAATGGTCAACAGATCCTGATCGCTATATTGAAATGGGAAAAATCTATGCCGGTAAATTGTCTGATCCTTCAGACCTGATGCTGGATCTGAATATATTTAAGTTCAGGGACAAAGATCAGATCTCCCCATTTCCAACCCTGATCCAGACCGGACTCGAAAGCTATCAGTTGATTAACGCTGCATCTGTTTGGGCTCAACGGGTTTCCATCTACAGCGAATCAAGCTGCAATTCCCAGGACATCCCCTATTTTTCATTTGCCAGTTCCGGCATGGTTCAATATAGATATCTTGAGGACGGTTTACAGGTTTCATCTCCAAGATCATTTGTTCTGCAGTTGCCAAAATCCATTAAAGTCATCCATGTCGATGGAACGGATGCTTTTGGTCATCGCGATAATCAATTTTTGATTCCAGCCGGTGATCACAGAATTATAACTGACTTGAACGAAATATCGGGTTTTTCAGAATAT
>CAIYJU010000197.1 GCA_903926565.1 uncultured Bacteroidales bacterium | reverse complement strand
GATCTCTCCAGAATATCATCCCAATAAAAGAGGTTTTGATAATTTTTATGGATTTATTTGCGGTCACCGAAGCTATTTTTATCAGCCGGACAACGATGATAAAGAGGGAAGCGAAAGTGCCTTGCAGTTGAACGGAAAACGAACTCCATTTTCTAAATATCTGAGTACTGAATTTGGCGATAAAGCGGCTGATTTTATTGGAAAACAAGGAAAAAAACCATTTATGATGTATTTGTCGTTTAATGCCGTTCACTCACCCATGGAGGCTGTGTCTAAAGACCTAGAACGATTTAAGAACCATAAGCGACAAACGCTCGCAGCAATGACCTATTCGGTTGATGCGGCAATTGGAACAGTTATTAAGAAGCTATCGGACAGTGGGATTTTAGATAACACCTTGATTTTTTTTCTAAGCGATAATGGAGGTGCTAATAATAACACATCCTCCAATTTTCCGCTAAAAGGATTTAAAGGAAATAAATTTGAAGGCGGTATAAGAGTTCCATTTATTATTAAGTATGGCAAACGATTTTCGGGTAAATATGATGGGCTGGTATCTTCTTTGGATATGTTGCCAACTGCTATGTCCGTTGCAGGCATAGCGTTGAATAAAGCAAAAAATCCTTTGGACGGTATAAACTTGATTCCTTACCTGAATGGAAAAGAAACAGAAAACCCAAACAGAAAATTATTTTGGAGAAAAGAAGACATGGCGGCTATGCGCATGGGTGAATACAAATTAATACGAGTAGCTGGGGTTGGTGAAAGACTTTATAATTTAAAAACTGATTTGGGTGAAACAAAAGACCTGCGTGCATCTCAACCGTTAATTTATGGGCAAATGATGGATGATATTAAACTATGGGAAAAAGAATTAGTAAATCCATTGCTCTGGAATGAAGGTGAGTGGAATGATGTAACAACGGAGATTCATAGGGATTTAATGAATAACCAAGCCGTTAAAGTTTTTGCACCTATACATGCAAAATGATTTTTAAAGATAGAATTCAACCAGAAATGTATAGGAATTATTACATAACTGGAAAAATAAATGGCAAATTAATAAAATTCAAAATGAATAATTCAAAAAACAGCATTTCAAAAATTTTCCTCCTTTTCTTTGGTCTTATCATTTTTTGCAATAGCAATGCTGCCGATAAAAACAGAATAGGTAACACTCAAAAGCAAAGCCCTAGGCAAATAACCAATATTAACCGTGAGTGGAAATTTCAGTTAGGAGATTATTCTGACGCTAAGGAAGTGAAATTTAATGATGAAAACTGGCAAAAGGTTGGTTTACCTCATTCTTTTAGTTTGCCCTATTTTTTATCTCCCGATTTTTATACCGGATATGGTTGGTATCGTAAAAACATAAACATTTCAAATTTTCATGCCAATAATTGCTATTCGTTAGAATTTGAAGGCGTATTTCAAGTAGCTGAAATATTTGTAAATGGGAAAGCTGTTGGCAAACACAGAGGTGGATACAATGGATTTTCTATTGATATTACATCGGCGGTGAAAGCTGGCAACAATATTATTTCTGTTAGGGTTAACAATGAATGGGATGCCCAATTAGCGCCAAGAGCTGGCGAACATGTATTCAGTGGTGGTATTTATAGAGATGTACATTTAGTTGAAACAAATCCGGTACATGTAGCTTGGTATGGTACTTTTGTTACTACGCCGGTTCTCTCAGATGATATGGCTACAGTAAATATCAAAACAGAAATTAAAAATGAAACCCAACAATTAGCAAAAGGAGTAATTAGCACCGTAATAGTAGATGAGAATGGGAAATATGTAACTGAGATTAAATCAGATTTTTCAATTGATAAAGAAAATTCTTCAATAGTTGATCAGACTAGCGTATCTATTCCCAACCCCAAACTGTGGTCACCAACAACTCCTACTTTATACAAAGCCATTTCATTAGTAAAAATAAATAACAAAATAGTGGACCAGTATGTAACCACATTTGGAATGCGTTGCATAAAATGGACAGCCGACAAAGGATTTTTCTTAAACGGAAAACATCATTATTTCAAAGG
>CAIYJU010000196.1 GCA_903926565.1 uncultured Bacteroidales bacterium | reverse complement strand
TTGTTCTTATAAACTGCAGTGCCCAGGTTAAATTGTCCTTTAACCGACTCCTTGTTCAGTTCAAGTGCCTTGCGGTAATCCTTTTCTGCTTCTTTATACTCACCCTTATCAAACTCACGGTTGCCCTGCCGGAGGAGGGTATTCTCTTTCTGTGAAAAGGAATCCAGCCCCGCAACCACTAATAATATGACGAATACGATGTATTTCATTTCGAATCTGAGTCAAATGGTTTAAAACGCCCCATCCATTTTGTTTTGCGTTCAAATACAAACAAATCCAGGATCAGGAGAAAAAGTGCAAAGGCAACGAAATACTGAAAACGGTCTTCATAATCGCTGAACTGTTTTTCCTCGATCTCAGACTTTTCAATTTTACTGATATCATCGAATATCTTGTTGAGCCCGGTTTCAGACGTTGTGGCACGCACATACATTCCCTTTCCAACGCCTGCAATCTGCTGAAGTAATGTTTCATCAAGCTTGCTCATGATCGTCTGGCCTTCCTTATCCTTCCTGTAGCCTGTCTGGACATCTCCGCTGTAAACCGGGATGGGCGCGCCCTCTGCCAATCCCATTCCGATGGTGTAAATGGCAATGTTCTTTTTAACCGCTTCCTCAGCCTGTTCAAGTACATTGCCCTCATGGTCTTCACCGTCGGTGATCACGACAATCGCCTTGTTGTGCTTTGATTCGCCAAATCCGTTGGCGGCAACTTCAATGGCTTCTCCGATGGCTGTGCCCTGTGTTGTAACGATGCTTGTGTTGATGGAAGCTGTAAACATTTTGGCAGCCGCATAGTCAGTTGTAATTGGCAATTGAGTATAGGCTTTCCCGGCAAAAACGATGATTCCAATGCGGTCGCCTTCGAGATTGTCTATCAGGCGAACAATGGATTGTTTTGCCCGCTCAAGCCGGTTTGGTTTGATATCCTGTGCCATCATGGAGTTGGAAACATCGAGGCAGATCATCAGATCTATACCTTTTCGTTTGATCTTTTCAAGCCGTGAACCAGTTTGCGGATCCGCAAGTGCAACGACCAGGCTGGCCAGCGCGACCATGACCAGGATGAACTTCAGGATTGATTTCCATACGGAATAGTCCGGGATCAGGTTCCTGATCACAGCCCAGTCGCCATATTTTGCAAGGGTCTTCCTTTTCCAGAGCAAAAAAAGGACAAGCAGCACGACAAAAACCGGGATGATCGCCAGAAGGTAGAAGTAATATATGTGTGCGAAACGGAACAAGGATGTAATATTAAGTGTTAAGTGTTAAGTATCAATTAAGTGTTAAGTGTTAAGGAATGGTTTTAAGGTATAAATATCTCAATAGCATTTCAAGGCAGATAAAAATGAACGCAAGGAGCACCAGGGGAAGAAATTCTTCTTTCTTTTTGCGGAATTCGGTCACATCGATTTTCGACTTCTCCATTTTATCAATTTCCTGATAGATTGCACGGAGTTTTGCATTGTTTGTTGCCCGGAAATACCTTCCATCGGTACCTTTCGCAATTTCCATCAAAAGTGGTTCATCGATTTTAACCTCCATCATCTGGGTTTGCATCCCAAATGGTGTTTGTACCGGATAAGGCGCCTGACCCATGCTGCCAATTCCAATGGTATAGATACGGATACCATAGAGTTTTGCTATCTCAGCAGCCGATCTAGGATCGAGAGAGCCCATGTTGTTTACGCCATCAGTTAACAGGATGATCACTTTACTTACAGCTTTACTTCCGCGCAAACGGTTTACAGCAGTTGCCAGCCCGTCACCCAGGGCGGTACCATCGTCTATCATGCCACTATGGATATCACGAAACAGGTTCTTCAGCACGGCATGATCGGTTGTAAGCGGGCACTGGGTAAAGGTTTCACCGCTGAAAATAACCAGTCCGATACGGTCATTCGGCCGGCCGTCAATGAATTCAATTGCCAGGTCTTTGGCAGCTTCCAGCCGGTCAGGCTTGAAGTCCATGGCCAGCATTGATCCGCTCACATCCAGTGCGATCACAAGGTCAATTCCTTCAACACTGATATCCTGGCGGCTCAGGCTTGTCTGCGGCCTGGCCAGCGCAATGATGAGCAGGGTGAGCGCCAGTAACCGAAGAACACTGAGCCCATGATATGCGTATACTCTGAAACTACGGCCAACCTGCGCAAAACCCTCGGTTGTACTCATTTGCAAATCTGCTGTATACTTCCTCCTCCGGTAAAAATACCAGACGATCAGCAAGGGAATAACCACGAGCAGAAACAGGAAGCCGGGATTGCCGAAAGTCAGAGATTTAAGCATTATAACGCATTTGTTGTTTCGTGTATGAACTCTATTCCGTCGTTCAGGCTTTTCTCATTTTCAACTGCCAACGGTTGTACTTTGGCGAATTTCACCATGTCGGCCAGGATCAGCAGGCTGCCGAGCCGGTCAAGTGCCTGGGGAGAACACGCCGCTGTATTCATCAGGGATACAGTAATTTCGGCGCTTGTTTGTTCAAGTGCCGGTACCTGGAAACGATCTTCAATGTATTTCCGGAGAATCTCTGTAAGTTCAGAATGATACTCCTTGACCCTTCCGGCCTGCCAGAGTTTTTTCAACCGGAGTTTTTCAATTTCCTGGAGGGCTGTTTCGTGCGGTAACACGACGACTTTGGGTTTTATCCTGAAAACAGGTTCCTTTTTCCGCCGCTTTTTCATATACCACACCCCGGCCACGATGAGGATGATCACAGCAAGTGCTGCAAGGATCCAGGGGAGCATTTCACGGAATGTAATGGGAACCTTCATCGGACCGATGATCGGTTTGATGGCCTGGGTCGTATCAACCTTAACTGTATGCACGGCAAGCAGCATCATCGTGGTTGCGGAGACAATACCGGCAGTATCCGGCATAATCCTATGCCTGAAAGGGATTGACGGGAATGTATAAAACCCGGAATCATAACAGGTTATATTTAATTGCTGTGAAAAGGTAACTGACTTCTTATCAGAGGAATAGGTGGTATCAATCTTTCCGCGGCCAATAACAGTAATTGAACCCAGAATGGTATCCGGCATAAATGGCCAGATAACCTGGGATTTTGCCGGGCCGGTGTATTTTAAAGTCAACCCGACATGGTCGCCGATGAGCATGGCATTCGTGTCAAGTTTTGCCGAAACAACCACCTCCTGCCCCTTGCCGGTTGAAGAGACAGCAAGGAAAAACAACACTATGCCGATTTTACAAAAGTTCATCATTGGTCAATTATCTTCTCGCACCACGTTTCCTGAAAAGCCCCAGCAGCGGCTTTATATAGTCCTGATCAGTCGGAATCCTGGCAACATCAACCCCGCTGCGTAAAAAAGTTTCAGCTAAGTATTCCTGATGTGCTTTGTACCAGTTGTTATACTGCCGGCGAACCCTCCGGTCAGATGAATCAACCCAGATCTGTTTGCCGGTTTCTGCATCCCGGGCCCGGATAAGTCCGGCATCGGGTAATTCGATTTCCCGTTCATCAAAAATTCTGACAGCAATCAAATCATGCTTCTTATTGGCAATTTTAATGGCATCTTCGAATCCCCTGTTGAGAAAATCGCTGAGAAGGAAAGCGGTGCATCTCTTTTTTATTGCATTTGTCAGATAACGCAAAGGTTCTGTAAGGTTGGTCTCCTGCTGCTGAGGTTTGAATTCTATCAACTCCCGGATGATTCTCAGGATATGGGATGTTCCTTTTTTTGGCGGAATGAACTTCTCGATGGTTTTGCTAAAAAAAATCACACCTACTTTATCGTTGTTCTGGATGGCGCTGAATGCCAGCACAGCAGCGATTTCTGTAATCACATCCTGTTTGAATGCTTTTTTTGTCCCGAATTGATTGGAGGCACTCACATCAATCAGGAGCATAACTGTAAGTTCACGTTCCTCATCAAATATTTTGATGTAAGGATGGTTGAACCTGGCAGTCACGTTCCAGTCAATGTTCCGGATGTCATCCCCATGCTGGTACTCCCGCACTTCAGAAAAAGCCATACCTCGTCCCTTAAACACGGAATGATACTGCCCTGAAAAGATCTGATTGCTCAGTCCCCGGGTTTTAATCTCAATTTTACGAACCTTCTTGAAAAGCTCAGCTGACTCCATTTACGTTAAATAGTGAAATAGTAGGACTAGGGGACTTCGACTGTATTGAGAATCTCACTGATAATGTCTTCGGAGGTGATGTTTTCAGCTTCTGCCTCATAAGTCAACCCGATACGGTGTCGAAGAACGTCATAAGCAACAGCCCTGATATCTTCAGGGATTACATAGCCACGTCGTTTGATAAATGCATAGGCTTTGGACGCAAGGGCCAGGTATATGCTGGCACGCGGAGAACCGCCATAACTGATCAGCCCTTCAAATTTCTTGAGTTTATAGTCGGCCGGGTAACGGCTTGCAAATACAATATCCGTGATGTAGTTTTCAATTTTTTCATCAAGGTAAACCTCGCGGGTGATGGCCCTGGCGCGCATGATGTCGGCAGTCGTGATAATCGGAGTTGTGCGAAATGTCTCATTGCCGATATTCTGCCTGATGATCATTTTCTCCTCCTTTTTATCCGGATAACCGATCACTACTTTCAGCATAAAACGGTCAATCTGCGCCTCGGGTAAAGGATAAGTCCCTTCCTGTTCAATCGGGTTTTCAGTGGCAAGCACCAAAAAAGGCTCAGGTAAAATAAATGTTTCATCCCCGATGGTCACCTGGCGCTCCTGCATGGCCTCAAGCAATGCGCTCTGAACTTTAGCCGGACTGCGGTTTATTTCATCCGCCAGGATGAAATTTGCAAAAATCGGGCCTTTACGGACCTTGAATTCTTCATTTTTCTGACTGTAAATCAGCGTACCAAGCAAATCTGCAGGCAACAGGTCGGGGGTGAACTGAATTCGACTGAATTTTGCTTCAATACAATTGGCCAACGATTTTATTGCCAAAGTTTTAGCAAGCCCGGGCACCCCTTCAAGCAGGATATGACCGTTGGCAAGCAGCCCGATCATCAAACGCTCGATCATCTGCTTCTGTCCAACGATCACTTTGTGCATTTCCATCGTCACCATGTCAACAAACGCGCTCTCCTTCTGGATCCGTTCGTTCAATTCTTTGATGTCGGTTTCAACCATGTTATAGAATTTTTGAGGGTGCAAATTTATAAAATGAAAAAGTTACAACGCTAGCATTGTTGTTAATATTTGTTAACCATTTCGTTAAAATATTGTTAACACGAAAAACGCTCCTGTAATCATTCATGGTGATACGACTCACCCCGTATGATGGAGAGGGCCCGGTAGAGTTGTTCTGTAAAAAAAAGCCTGACCATCTGGTGAGAAAACGTCATTCGGGACAGGGAAAGTATGGAGGATGCTTTTTTTTTAAATGCCGGATCGAAACCAAAAGGCCCTCCTACAACGAATACGAGGTTTTTATTGCCTGATATAAATTGTTTGTTCAAAAATGTTGCAAATTCGACCGACCTCATCTCTTTACCCCGCTCATCAAGTAAAACAACCACATCCCCGGGCAATAACCGTTTGCTGATCATCTCACATTCCCGTGAATTTTGCTCACCAAAAGAGAGATTTGCTGCATTTTTCAATGCAGGAATCTCCACTATTTCAAAAGGGACATACCTGTTTATTCGCATTTCATAATCGCGAATCCCGGTTTTCAGAAACTCTTCCTCTGTTTTTCCGATAAGCAGTAACCTGATTTTCATAATTTCCCTGCAAAGATGCAAAAATTCGCTGATTCTTTGTATGTTTGTAGGGAAAGGGAAGCAAAACGAGCGACTGCTTACAGCCGAAATTATGCAGTAACTACTTTTATGATGTACCTTTGTAGCCGGTATTGCTCATTATATCCAAAATAACATGAAACATATTTTTTTAATACGGACAATACTGATCCTGCAGGTGTTTTTTGTTGCCGTAGCACCTGTCATTGCAGGGCCGGAGGAAACATCGGCACAAGTTGCCGCAGCAATTCAGGCAGGCAATGCAGCTGAGGTTGCAAAGAATTTTAATGCAATGGTCGATCTTACACTTCCGGGATATGACGACACCTACAGTAAAACCCAGGCTGGTCAGATCCTTAAAGATTTCTTCACGCAAAACCCGGTGAAGAGTTTTAAAGTTACACGACAAGGTTCATCCCCCGATGGCTCACAATACACCATTGGGAGTCTTGAAACCGGAAAAAAAATTTTCCGGGTCTATTTTATCATCAAAGCCGTAAACGGGCAAAACCTTGTACAGCAGCTCCAGGTCCAGGAGAATTAGCCAATGAACTGGTGTCCTCCCGTCTGCTGTCCACTTGTCAATCAATACTCCCTCAATGACCATCGATGAAATAATCATAAAAGCCCTTGCCGAAGATATTGGCGACGGCGACCATACGACCCTGGCAACATTGCAGGCCGACGCATCAGGAAAAGCAAAATTACTGGTCAAGGACAACGGGGTATTGTGTGGAGTTGACCTTGCAGAACGGATTTTTCATGCCGTGGATCCTTCAATTAAGTTGAACATTTTCATTCACGACGGTGCCGTTATTGCAAAAGGCGATGTGGTGTTTGAAGTAACGGGAAATAAAGCCTCCATACTCCAGTCAGAAAGGCTGGTACTCAATTTCATGCAGCGCCTGAGTGGAATTGCCACTGCCACAGCCAGGGCGGTGAAACAAACTGAAGGGTTTAACACCAAAATTCTGGACACCCGGAAAACCACGCCATTATTGCGTGAACTGGAAAAATATGCTGTCAGGACCGGGGGTGGAGAGAACCACCGGATGGGGCTTTACGACATGGTGATGATCAAAGACAACCATGTTGACTATGCCGGGGGCATTGTTCAGGCGATTGAGGCAGTAGAGAAGTATCTTGAACGTACAAAAAGAAAACTGAAAATTGAGATTGAAGTACGAAATTTTGAGGAGCTGCAGCATGTTTTGGATCATGGGAAGATACACAGAATTATGCTGGACAACTTTTCGGTAACTGACATGAGGAAAGCTGTTCTCCTTATCGACAGACGATTTGAAACTGAAGCCAGTGGCGGAATTACAGAAGAAAACATCCGTGAGTATGCATCAACGGGAGTGGACTATATTTCAATGGGAGCCCTTACCCACCAGATCAAAAGCCTTGATCTGAGTTTAAAGGCAGAAATAGTTAAACCGGGAAGTATTTAACAATGCCGCTGCCAAAAAAACTTGCTGACTGGCTTCTCAACCTGGTCCCCGTTGCCTGGGCCGTTAAAACATCAAAGCGAATCATTTTGCCGGGATTCAACGGAATACCTATATATGATGTGGCTGTATTTTTCATCCGCGGATTGACTGAAGGATATATAAACTCCCGGGCAGCAGCAATTTCCTACTCAATTTTCCTGGCCATTTTCCCGTTTTTAATCTTTCTGTTCAACATCATCCCTTTTATCCCGATCGATAATTTCCAACTGCAACTTCTGAGTATCATCGAGGACTTTATGCCTCAGATGGCTTATGAATCAGTAAAAGAGACCATCATCGATATTGTCACCCGCCCCAGGAGCAGCCTGTTGATCTTGAACCTGGTACTGACTCTTTACTTCTCAACCAATGGGGTAAACAGTCTGATCGAGGCCTTCAACAACACCTCCCATGACCTTGAAACGCGGGCAAGCTATAAACAATATCTCGTCTCTGTTCTGATTGTTCTGATCAACAGCTTTCTGCTGATCATTGCCATCGGGCTGATGACTTTTGGAACAGCATTGCTGCAATTGATACTGCCCGATTCCATCAAGGAGAGTTTCATTGTGATATTTTCGCTGCAAATGCTGCGATGGATCATCATTTTAGGTTTGTTGCTCATGGCCATCTCCTTTATTTACTACCTCGCCCCCGCCAGGCGGAAAACATTTCGCTTTGTTTCCGCCGGTTCGTTACTCGCTACCACGCTGATTGTGATTACGACGCTCGGATTTAATTTCTATGTTGACCACTTCTCAAGCTATAACGCACTTTACGGCTCTCTCGGTACCCTCATGATCGTTCTGGTTTGGATTTACATCAATGCCATCAGTTTGATCGTGGGATTTGAGCTGAACGCAAGCATTAGAACAGCGGGGAAAATATAAAAGAGCCGTGGTAATTCACCAGGCATCTGTCAGAAATATTTCTTCATGAGCGGAATCAGCTCCTTCCGGTAGGAAAAGTATACCAGTATCACAGCCACGATGAATTGTCCTACTTCTACCTTAAATTTCATGGCGGCCGGCGCCAGCGTCTCGGAAATGATGACAATCAGGATAAAAATGATCGGAGTATAGAAAATTTTCCATGCATTAATTTTGAATGTATATACCTTCCTGCATTCAAAATACATCAGAAGCGCCTGTACAGGCTTAACCATAAAGTTGGTCCATACAGCACCAATAATTCCAAAGAAGTGTATCAGGGTGATGCCAACAACTACATTGAAAATGGCGCTGATGATAAAAACGCGTGGCAATGCAGCTGTGCGCTTGAAATACATCAAAGGAGCCAGAAACATATAGAACCAGACCCGGGTTGCATATCCTGCGGCAAGGATTGCAAGGAATCCAAAAGCCTGGTAATATATTGGCTTGGAAATTACCAAAGGGATGAGTACCGGCATCACAATCACAAACAATGGTATCACCAGGAGAAACAGCGCAGTGATGCCATTGTAATACCGGTTTATTTCAATTGTGCTCTCCTTCAGGTTTTTATCCTTCCAGATGTTGTAGATTTTCGGATTAATCGTATTCACAAGCCCGGTCATAACCAGGTCGAGGCCGATAACCAGTTTCACAGCAATATCGTATATGCCGACATAAGTTGTATCGCCCATCAGGCGTGCAATCAGAAAACGATCCACGTAAGTCACGACCCACGTAAGAAGTGAATAGAGGATGATCGGCGAACAATAGGCGATGATTTTCTTCAGATAGGCAGGATTCCAGGTCAATCCATATTCACGGCCAACCATAAACAGAGATGATGACGCGACTACAACTGCCGGGATCAGCCTCCCCAGAATCGGGCCATACATGGTAAACGGAAAAAAATAGAGGATGATAAGTGAACCGCCTATTGTAAGCGCAAAATTGGAAATGTTAAGCCAGAAAAAACGAACGGGCCGCTGCTGGTAAATCAACAGGCCCGAATAGGTTTTAAAGATACTGTTGAATACTCCCGAGATAATCGTAAACAATCCGAAAGGGAAAAGTTCAATGAAATCACTGCTTTTAAATACAAAATTGAAAATTCTCGGGCCTCCCAGTAAAAAAACCATGAAAGTCAGCAAACCCAACATGGTCAACCCGATGAAAACGGTACCTAAAAATTCACGGATTTTTTGTTTATCATCTTTGTAATCAAAATACAACACCCCTGTCGACATGTCCAGTCCATACGAGGAGATAATCTGGATCAGGTACATCAGCGCAATATACATGGCATTAATACCAAACTGCTGAGGCGTAAGATACATTGTAAACCAGGGCAGTAAAAGGAACCCCGAGGCATAAGGGAGTGCTCCTACCAGTGAATAAATTAAGGATGATTTAAAGAAACTGCGGGAAATCATTTGAAGGTTATAGGATTAGCGTATGAACGCGAAACTCAATAAATTTGTATCTTTGATGCTGAAAAGAAAACCAGGATTTACAGATTTTAAATTTTCGGTAAAATCTATATTTCAGGCAAATATCCATAAAATGATTGAGATGAAACAACTATTTTATCAAGTAATTTATTCTGCCGGACCAAATTTTATATTAAGGAATGTAAACAAGGTTGTTTCTAAAATATTGCCGGGAATCGTCAAATTACCACCATCGGGAACCATCAGTATGAACACCGGCACCGGAACCCTTAAGATTAAAACAAACCAGACCAACTACCTGACCCACCTGGTTTTCTGGGAAGGCTATAGAAATTTTGAATACACGGAGTTGTTTCTTGATCTCATCAAAAACATCAGCACCTTTTACGATATCGGGGCAAATATCGGGTATTATTCCCTTCTTGCTTCGGTTGAAAACCCCCGGGTACAGGTTTACAGCTTTGAGCCTGCAATAGGCCCCTTGTACTACCTGCGTGAGAATATCCAGCTGAACAACCTGAAAAACATCCGCGTCGAACCGATTGCCCTGTCCCACCTCAGGGACGGACAAATTGAATTTTATGAAATTCACAATAAAAAATACGCTTACCTTCAGTACAATTTAGCCGGAGAAGGCAATGCAGGAAGCCAGACCACCGGAAGAAATTTTGTCATCAACAAGGTGCCGACAACAACCCTCGACTGCTTTTTCGCAGACCATGCCGAACACAAGGTAGATCTGATCAAAATGGACACGGAAGGCACAGAGCACCTGATCCTCGAAAACGCCGGAATGGTTCTTGACACAATGAAACCAATCATCATCTGTGAAACCCTTTTCAACACGATTGAATCGGAACTGGAAACCATCATGCTTAAACATGGTTACCAATTTTACAACCATGTTCCGGGTGGGTTGCAAAAAACTGAAACCATTAAACGAACAGTTGACAATGGTGTGAGAAATTGCTTTTTTGTTCATCCCGATCGTTTGTCACTGATTCAAAAGTACATTGTATAACACTGATTATCAACTATTATATTCGATCATAAAAATCCATAACCGGGCGAAAAACACGAAGACATGAAGCCTAAGGTGATCTATATTATGTCGGCATGGTCTTCGTTTGTTGAAGTTGACATATCGATCCTGTCAAAACACTACAGCGTAATAATCAACACTTACAATTGGCAAAAAAAATGGATGGTGCCGTTTTTACTGGTCCATCAGTTCTTTGTCCTGGTGAAACATGCCTCCTCCTCCAAATTGTTCCTGGTCTCATCCGGCGGTTACTGGTCCATCGTACCTGTCATCGTTGGAAAACTATTTTCCACCCCTGTTTATATCATTCTCAACGGATCTGACTGTGCATCACTGCCGCAGGTGAACTATGGAAATCTAAGGAAGCCGCTCCTGCGGAACATATGCAGATTATCTTTCAAATATGCAGACATGCTCCTTCCTGTCAGTAAATCACTTGTGGAAACCGAAAACAATTACTATTCTGAAGATCATACAGACCACCAGGGATACAAACACTTTTTCCCACTCATTAACACCAGTTACACCGTCGTTTATAACGGATTGGATGGTAATTTCTGGAAATGCTCCAGCCCCGCGGAGAAAGAAAAGAACTCCTTTATTTCGGTATTTTCTTCCAGCCAGTACATTCTCAAAGGAGGTGACCTCATCATTGCTGTTGCCAAACGTTTTCCGGAGTGTAATTTCTACATGGCAGGGATTGACAGGCCACAGGGTGATACGGCAGCAGGCCCCAATGTGCATTTCCTTGGTCGTTTAACCGCAGATGGATTAAAAGAGGCTTACAGCAAATGCCAGTTTCACTTTCAGTTATCCATTTTTGAAGGCTTTGGGTGTACCTTATGCGAAGCCATGCTCTGCAAGTGCATTCCCATCGGGTCAGAAGTAAACTTCATCCCGCAGATAATCGGTGATGCCGGGTTTGTACTGAAACACAGGGATACAGACCTGCTGGAATCGCTAATCCGGGAAGCCATGGGGTGTGTGGACAAAAGTGTGCGGGCAGAAAAATCAAGATCACGAATCCTGGAAAATTTCAGCATTGAAAACCGGGAAAAAACACTGGTCTCGCTGATTGAAAACAAGCCAGTGTCCATTCAGCATACATTGTGACCACTTTACCAAACTGATCTTACTCCCTGGATCACTTTTTCCTCTTGAGATAGTGTTTGTTAACAGACAAGGCGGCTGATATTTCATCCCTGTCCCACAGTGCAAGGTGCCTCTCCGGGTATCCTTCGATCCAGTCGTCAATTTTCAATTTGGGTGTGCCAAAATTAAAAGGAGGCAATTCAAGGTTGATCAACCGAAAATCGCCTGTGGTAATATTCCTGTTTACTTTGCACTGCGAATGGGTAGACGTGAGCAGATACCTGATATCACTTTGCAGGAAATTATTCAGGGTCGTGAAAATATCATCATATGAAAAATGAAACAGGCAATCACGGCAAAGCCACAAACCTGCTTCAGGTAATTTGTCGCGGATGATATCCAGTTCAATAAATTTCGTGTGATCATTTTCATACAGATCCTTGTTTTTCCTGATCAGCGGAACAACGATATCCCCTCCCGTATAAGTGAATTGTGAACCATGTTCAATCAGTCTGAACCAGTTAAAGTCTCCGCAGGGTGCATCAAGAATTGATTCAATTTTCAGTTGCGAAATCAACCCCGGAATTTCTTTCCTGATATTTTCGGTATATTCCGCCGAAGAGCCATGTCCGGAAATACTCTCTTCATTTCCCCAGTTATTTGCATCGTAGATGTGTGTAAAAACATCCCGGGTATTGCCCATTTTGGAAAAATGGATGCTCCTTTTCAGGTGCATATAGTTCCTGATACACCATCTCCCGCCCGGGACAATCTCCAACACTTTAATTATTAATTGTTTCATAATGTCCCTTCTGCGGAATAATGTGTCGTAAGTGTCCGCAAAATTAAGATTATTTTCTATTTTTGCTATGAAGTTTCATTTGACAAACCATACCCCCTCCATGCACGACCACAATCTCATGCTTATCACTCATGGAGGATCCGGAACATGAAAACTTTAGCCACATTATTCATCCTTCTGTTTTCTGCATCCGTTGCGTTATCCTCGGAGTCCGTTGATTGGAAATCAGGGAAAGATGCCTTTCTGATTGTCGATTCCCTCAATGAACAGGCAACATTGTTTTTGGAATACTACCCGGAATTTACCAGATACTATGCCAATGAAGCCATCCTGTTGGCTAACCAGGTAAATTACACAAAAGGTCAGATAAACGCCTTGCTCTTGTTGTCCAGATATTTCAGAACCAAAGAAGATTATATTAATATCCTGGAGTGCTATTTTAAAGTCGTAGATATCGCCGAGCACTCTGATGATATCCAATACCGGGTTATCGGCTATAGCAGGATCATTCATTTTTTTCTGGCCATTAAAGATTTTGATCTGGCAGAAAAATACCTTGACATACTGGCACGGGTGACAAAAACATCATCTGACCCTAAAATAATTGCAGAAGAATTCTCCTGGAAAGCAACCAGTTTTTATGCCAAAGGTGATTTCGATCATGCCATCACCAACCTTTACCTTCGGTTACTCTACATTCAAAAAACACAGGATCTGAACAGTAAAGGGAGTGTTTACAAACTCCTTGGCGATGCTTTCGTACAAAAGGAAATGTGGTCTAAGGCGGAATATAACTACAGGATGGCCCTGGATATTTACAGGCAGATTCCCAACCTGGCTGAGATCGGCGTTGTTTATACCCGGTTGGCCCACATATACCAGGAGCAGAATGATCAAAAACTCAATCTCCAATTTAATCTGGCAGCAATGCGGATTCGTGAACAAATCGGCCACGAAAAGCTGATCTCTTCTTCCTTTCTTAATGTAGGAGAGGCATACTGGTTTTTGGGTCAGAAAGATTCCGCGAGCTTTTACATGCAAAAATCGCTTCAAATTGCAAAAAACATCAAAGACTCCCAGCTGCTGGAAGCAATTTATTCGCAACTCTCTTTCTTCGCAAAAGCGGATGGCAGATTTTCCGAGGCACTGAACTATTTTATTGAAAGCGCTGAATACCGGGCAAAAATGACCAAAGACCAGAACCAGCAGGAAATATTAATTCTTGAAGCAAACCGCACAATCAGGGCAGGTGAACTGCAACTTGACCTGCTGAACCAGGAAGTTCTGTTCCAGGAACTGCAGATCAGAAACAGCCGCATTCAGATTCCGCTTTTTGAAGTAGCATTCCTGATCATTCTGGCACTGATTCTATTTATCGATACACTTGCCCGTAAGAACCAGAAAAGAAAGGATGAGCTGAAAGATCTGAATGCACGTCTTAAACAGGAGATTGACATAAGAATCAATGCAGAAGTCAGGCTCAGCAGAAGCGAAGAACTGCACCGGTTCCTTGCAGAAAACACAGTCGATGTCATCTCATTGATGGATGCGGGCTTAAACAAATTGTATATCAGTCCGTCATGCCTGAAATTCTATGGATTCACCCAACAGGAGATCCTTCAGATGCACAGTCCGCTGGAGCTTATTGAACCGTCGTTCCATGTCAATGTCAATCAGCACCTTCTTGAAATGCTTCGTTCAAGGCACTCAACGAGGTATATCTATAAAGTACTCAGAAAAGATGGTTCAACTTTTTGGGCTGAAGCCAACATCAATCCGATACTGGATCCGGTGACAAATGAGGTTAAAAACCTTATAAAAGTTGTCCGCGACATTTCTGGAAGGATGAAACATGAAGAAGAACTTGCAGAAAATTCCAGGCAGAAAGAGTACCTGCTGCACGAAATACATAACAGGGTTAAAAACAATTTCGCCATTCTCATCAGCCTGATGAACATGCAGCTTGACCAGTCGGTCAATTCCGAACTAAGCAGTTCACTCACCGATCTGCAGCTTCGGGTCAGGGCAATGTCGCTGGTTCACGAACAACTTTACCAGACACAGGAAATCAGCACCATCCCATTCGACAACTATCTGCATCATCTCACCCTGATAATTTCACGTTCCTTCAAAAACAACCACATTGAACTGCATACCGACTTTCATCCATGCAGTATTGCCATCGAAATGGCATTGCCATTGGGTCTTATTGTTAATGAGCTGATAACAAATGCCTACAAATATGCATTCCCTGATAATCAAAAGGGTACAATAAAGGTTGGACTTCATCCTGAAACCGCGGAAAAATTCTGTATCTCTATTTGTGACAACGGGGTAGGGCTCCCTTCGGATTTTTCAAGCAGTGCAACAAAATCAATGGGCTCTCAGATTGTAGGAATTTTAGTGGAACAAACAGAAGCAGTCCTCGAAGTTTCAAACAATGGCGGCGCTTGTTTCAGGATTCTCTTTTCCACCCAACAAGAAAAATAACTTATGGAAAATCAACAATATAAAATCGCAATCATCGGCGCCGGAACCATGGGAACTGCCCTGGGCAACATTCTTGCCGAGGCAGGTAAAGAAAACATCCTGCTCCACTCGATCGAACACCAGGTTGTGGAAGATATAAACCGGACACACATCAACACCAAATATTTCCCGACGCTGCACCTGCATCCCGGCCTGCATGCCACCATGGAAGAGCATATGCTCGAAAATTGTAAAATCATCTTCCTGGCAATTCCTTCAGTTGTAATGATTGAATACCTGAAAAAAATACAAAAACACCTGCCTGAAGAGGCAATTTTGATCAACCTGGCGAAGGGATTCGGCTATGGCGACAGAACAATCCTTCAATGTTTGCAGGACGAATTCTCCAATCCGGTGTGCACCATGAAAGGCCCCAGTTTTGCCCGTGAGATCATCAACCGCCTCCCCACAGGGTTCACGCTTGGTTCAGAAAACCCCGATCACCTTCCGTTCATCAGGCGAATTTTTAAGGATACAAATATTCACTTTGATTCATCAACTGATGTCAGGGGTGTGGAGATTCTCAGCATTCTGAAAAACATCTATGCAGTTGCACTGGGCATCGTTGACGCACAATTCAACTCTCCAAATCTGCGGTTTCTTGTTCTGACCAAAGCATTTCAGGAAATGCGAAAAGTACTGATGTCGTGCGGAGGAAGGGTTGATACCCTGTTCAACTATTGCGGTTATGGTGACTTTACCCTTACTGCGCTGAACGATCTCAGCCGCAACAGAACGCTTGGACTTCTGATCGGCAAAGGATTTTTCACCGAACATGTTTCCCATGAACTCGTGCTTGAAGGGAAAACAGCGGTAATTGTTTTTTATGAGCATCTTTCGAAAACAATGCGTGTTGAAGACAATTTCCCCATCATGGCAGAACTTTACCATATCTTCCAATCGCCATATGATATCTCCCTGTTTGTGAATACAATTCTCGATTTTCCGGAAGCATAGTTGCCAATGGCGTCAAAATTGCGATTCGCAATTCAAAAATCGCAATTCGTAATTCCTTTTCGTATCTTTGTAGCCATTTTCGGGGCTGACTGGTTTTGACAGCAGGGAAGTGGATTTGTAAGCATGCCGAGTGTTCGTGTTCAGGCCTCGTAAAAAGTCAGTTCACACAGCCATTAACTGGCGACAATTATTCTTTCAGACTTGCTGCTTAATTTTAGAAATTAGGCGCGTCTTGTCTCCCGGGAAACCAATCTCAACGGTGTTCCGGATGAGGCATCGCAAATGTTGAGATAGCAAGGTTATTGTTCCGATGACCAGGTGAAATAACAGGGACTAAGGATCAGGTAGGTTTGCCACTGACCGGCCGGTTCCCGACAATTAACCAGAGGCTAAGCATGTAGAAAGCAATTTTGCTACTTGTTTGGACGAGGGTTCGAATCCCTCCAGCTCCACAAAATGCAAATTATCAGGGGATAGGGTGGACTTGAACATATTCATTTTCACCCTATTCCATGTCAGCTGTTTAACAAACAATCATTCATGTCCGAGATAATTCATAATTCAATATTCGTTATTCAATATTCGTTATTCATAAGCACCTCCCCATGTTATTAGGAAAAAAAATCATTGTCGTGCTTCCCGCTTACAATGCCGGAAAAACAATCGCTCAAACCATTGCAGAAATCCCATTCGACCTTGTTGACGAATATGTGGTAGTGGATGATGCAAGTACAGATAATACTATTGAAGTAGCAAGTTCCCTGAATGTTAAACACCTCATCCGCCATGATAAAAACAAGGGATATGGAGGAAACCAGAAAACCTGTTACAACACGGCACTTGAGTTGGGAGGCGACATTGTTATCATGCTGCATCCTGATTATCAATACACGCCAAAATTAATCCCTTCCATGGCCTACATGATCGCAAGCGGTCTCTATCCTGCTGTGATCGCTTCACGAATTCTCGGGAAAGGGGCCCTTAAAGGAGGCATGCCCATGTACAAATATATTTCCAACAGGTTCCTGACCTGGATTCAGAATTTGCTGATCAATCAAAAACTCTCCGAATACCACTCAGGTTACCGCGCATTCTCCCGCGAAGTTCTTGAAAAAGTTAACTATGAATCAAATTCCGATGACTTTGTTTTTGACAACCAGATGCTTGCACAGATATTCTTTTCAGGATTTGAAATCGCTGAAATTACCTGTCCAACGAAATATTTCGAGGAAGCATCCTCAATCAATCTGAAGCGAAGCATCAAATACGGACTCGGTGTGCTCGCAACATCATTTGGTTATTTCCTTCAGAAAAAGGGCCTTGTTTCACTTCCAATGTATAAGGCAAAATAGTCTGTTATGGCAGCCAAAAAAAAGGCCATCTCAAAAGAGATCAAATTGCTGAACTGGAAAGTCCTCCTGTTGGTTGCAGCTGCTTTCTCGGCCTTTATTCCTACCCTGAATAATGAATTTGTGAACTGGGACGACATTGTTTACATCATGAACAATGACATGATTACCAGCTTTTCCATGGCAAACTTTCAAAAAATATTCACCACCTATTTCATGGGGAACTATCACCCGTTCATCCTTCTCAGCTTCTCCCTCGATTTTCACCTGTTTAAATTCGCGGCACCGGGATATCACTTCCATAACCTGCTCCTCCATGTCTTGAATTCCGTTCTCGTCTATATCTTCTTTTTCAATTTGTTAAAAAAGAACGTAAACGTGGCCGTCACCATTGCGATGATCTTCGCCCTGCATCCAATGCATGTTGAATCTGTAGCATGGGTGTCTGAACGAAAAGACCTGCTGTACACAGCCTATTTTTTCCTCTCGCTGATTGCTTACATATCATACCTGAAGAAGAATAAAATCACATTATTACTTGTAAGCCTTCTCTTTTTCATTTTCTCACTGCTGTCCAAAGCGCAGGCGGTAACGTTGCCGCTCATTTTATTTCTTGCTGACTATCTCCTGTCACGAAAATTTGAGCCCCGGGTGATCCTGGAAAAGATTCCATTCCTGGTCTTATCTGTCGCTTTCGGCATCATTGCAGTGCTGGCCCAGAATGAAAACAGCTACATCAATCCTCTTGGCATTCCATTGTGGCAAAGCCTGTTCTATGCTCCTTACGGGATATGGATATACCTGCTCAAATTCATTTTTCCCTTTTATCAGACCGCTGTCTATAATTATCCGGTTACACTCCAGGGTGCATTTCCGTTTTATATCTACTTTTCTCCTTTAATCTTCATCCCTGTTACCTATATTATCTGGAAAACATGGAAGAATAACAAATATGTCACTTTTGGCATGCTGTTCTTCCTGTTAACCATTTTTCCCGTATTACAGTTTCTGCCGGTCGGATGGGCTGTTGTTGCCGAACGCTACTCATACATCCCGTACACCGGCTTGGCAGCAATTGTTGCAATCATTTTCTGGGAAAAGCGTCCTTTGCTGGAAAGGGAAAAGAGAAATTTTCTTGACGCATCAGGCATTGCAGTCATGCTCCTTTTATTCATTCTTACATGGAACAGGGGCCTGATATGGAAAGACAGCGTAACCCTGTGGACAGATGTTTTGAAAAAAAACCCAGGGTGTGTTTCTGCCTATATCAACAGAGCCTACATATTCAATGAAAACAAACAATACAATGAAGCTTTGCAGGATTGTACGGATGGGCTGAAGATCGATTCGACAAATTTCACCTTATATAAAAACAGGGGCATCGCTTATGGGATCATCGGGAAGTATGACCTTGCGCTTGCAGACTATTCAAGTGCGATAAGACACAACCCCGATGATTATGATTCCTATCTTTACAGGGGCATTCTGTTCACTGACAAATTTGGCAACCACGATGATGCGATTTCAGATTTCAGGAAATACCTCACCCATTCACCCGAAAACCTGAATGCTACTTTTAACATGATCGTTGCAAACTATAATAAAGGCAGCTTCGACAGTGCCAGGGTTTATTGCCTGAAAGTGATCAGGATAGATCCCGGGAATGAGCAGGCCAAACAACTCCTGGAAAAAATTGATAAACTCAGGCCATGAAATTTTTATCGGACAAATACCTGCCGCATCTTCTGATATTCTTATTCGCATTTCTGCTTTATGGAAATACGCTGACAAACGATTATGCTCTTGATGACCTCATCGTTATCAAAGACAACTCCTTTACAAAAAAGGGGCTTTCAGGCATTAAAGAAATATTCAGCTATGACTCCTTTACCGGATTCTTTGGTACCGAAAAAAAACTTGTTGCAGGCGGCAGGTACCGACCATTGTCGATCGCCTCATTTGCAATTGAATACGCAGTGACGGGCGGGCTAAATCCGTTTTTCAGTCACCTCATCAACATCCTGCTTTATGCACTCACCGGTAGTTTTATCTTCATTATTTTCACCAGACTCATAAAACCCCGGCCCGGAAAACTATGGTTCCTGAGCATTCCTTTCATTGCTTCCCTCCTGTTTATGGCTCACCCGGTTCATACCGAAGTGGTGGCGAACATCAAAGGAAGAGATGAACTTTTCGCACTTCTATTCCCCTTAATAACCATTTGGACAACAATACGTTACTTTGAAAGTAAGAAACCTGTCTTATTGTTGATGGCCAACCTGAGCCTTTTTCTTGGGTTGTTGTCAAAAGAAAATGCCATCATGTTTGTCGTCATGATTCCGCTTACAATCTATTTTTTCACCAAAGTACCCACCAGGAAAAACATTCTGGTAAGCCTCTCATTCCTGTCAACCGCCATCATCTTTGTGTTTATCAGGTTCCTTGTATTAGGATACCTCAACTCCGGCGAATTACCTAAAGAACTGCTAAACAACCCCTTCCTTGGAGCATCAGAAGGTGAGAAAATCGGAACGATCATATACACCCTGGGCCTGTATATTAAACTGCTGTTTTTCCCGCACCCACTTACACACGACTACTATCCATATCATATTCAACTTATTAACATAACCGACTGGAAATCGGTGGCCTCCCTGCTTATGTACATTTCCCTGCTAACGTATGCGTTCTGGAAAATTAAATCGAAGGACCTCATTTCTTATGGTATCCTGTTCTACATGTTAACACTTTTTATCGTGTCCAACCTGCTTTTCCCTGTTGGAACATTCATGAACGAACGGTTTATCTACATGCCCTCCCTGGGTTTTGCACTGATAATAGCATATCTTGTCGCTGAAAAACTACCACTCATCATCAAAAAAGAGAAAATTTACAGGAATCTGGCATCAGGCATACTACTGTTAATACTCACATTGCATACTGTAGCGACCTATTCAAGGAATAAAGCATGGAAAGATGATTTTACGCTTTTTACCACGGATGTTCTTGTCTCGGAAAACAGCGTGAAGTGCAACATCTCCGCAGGCGGTGATTATCAGAAAAAAGCAGGTCAGGAAACCGACCCGGCAAAGCAGGCAGAAGACTACGAGCATTCAGTTAAATATCTTGAAAAAGCACTAAGTATTTACCCCACAGCGATAAATGGCCTTGTTTTATATGGTAATGTATTGGCACTATATAAAAAGGACTACAAACTCTCTATTTCCCAATATATTAAAGTATTGGACATAGACCCGTACAATCAGAATGCTTTTACAAATATAATCCAGGTTCTCGGTTCACTCGAAAACCAAAAGGAATCTGACTATAAGGTTCAAATTCTGAAAAGAATATACGCGATCAACCCTGAAAACCCGGATGTGAACTACAGCCTTGGAAAACTATACGGACAATTTAAAGGGAACCTCGACTCGGCATCCTGGTTTCTCGAGCGATCCGTCAGCCTCAATCCCGGGAACCTGCCGGCATACAAAGATCTTGGAATCGTTTACAGCATGAAAGGTGACTACACCAGGGCCCTGGATATTTTTTCAAGAGCGCAGAAACTTGATCCATCAGATCAGCAGATTCGCCAGAACATCAGGGTTACTTATCAGATTATGAACAATAAAAGGTAAATCTCCGGAATTTATCGCGCATCTGTTATCTCCTTTGCCCGTTTAAGGTTACCCATATTGAAATAAGAAGCGGCCAGATTTTGCCTGATCTTCATGTCGTTTGGCTTAATTCTCAAAGCCTTTTCAAGATAAAAAGCCGATTGGCTGAAATTTCCTTTCATGGCAAATGCAACACCCAGATCACTCAGACATTCAAACTGTGTACTGTCTATCCTGCTCGCTTTGACTAGGTTATATATCGAAGAATCGGGAAGATTCATCTCCTTGCCAAATACAAGGCCTTTGTTATAGAAGGATTCGTACTTGTCGCCTGTGGCATTAATCAGCAGGTTATAATATTGTATTTTCGATACAGGTGAACTCAGCCGGTTAACCGAAACGAAATAGTTGCTGAATGCCTTTTCATAAGCAGGGTTAATCTTCAGGGTCTCAAGATACATTTCCAGGGCCTTTTCAAACTCGCCATTTTCATAATAGGCATTTGCCAGTAAAAAAGTCTCAGTGGTCGTCCTGTTCATCTTTGCTGCCTGCTCAAGATAGGGAATTGCCTTTTGGGCATAACTTCTCTTCACCTCATTATCTTTGGTTGCCTCAGCCTTTAACAATAATTCATGTCCGGCCCCTTTCGTTATAACGGCACTGTTCACCGAGGTAAGCACATCCCTGGTATAAAGCGTGTAGCTGTCTTTCCAGTCAAAATTGCGGGAAATTGTTTTTCCCGAATAAAGAATTAACAAAACCATTACAGCATATGGCAGAATATGGGTCATTTTTGTCTTCTCTGCCCCTCTGATCAAAATCCATGCAAAAGCGATGGCAAACCCGACCGAAGGAATAAAAGCAAACCGCTCTCCCATGAATGGTCCGATGATAAAGAGCAGGTTTGACACCGGAAAAAGCGCAACAAGGAAGAAAAGAAGTCCGAATCCGGCAATGTTTTTTTTGTATGTCAGGTAAATGGCAGCAATGACAAGTCCGGTATAAAACAAAAAAGGCAGGATCGCCCGCAAATCCGTCAATCCGATATAGGGTATGTAGAACGGATAATAATCAATTGTAAGCGGATGCGGAAAAAGCAACAGTTTCACATAAAGCCACAGGGTGTAAAGCGTGGTGCCATATCTTTCAGAAAATCCTGATGCATACATAAAGGAGTTGCTTAAAATATTGTCCTCCATTGTTGGTTTGGAATTCCATCCTAAAACACTTTGCCGGATGAGCATAAACACAGCAAATCCAGCCAGCAAGCTAACCGAACTCCACAAAACCGAATTCCGGAAAACAGTTTTACTCCGGCAACAGTATAAAGAAACCGGAATAAGGATGAGCAATGGTGAAGCACTCTCTTTAGACATTAATGATAAGAAAAAGAAAAGCCCTCCATAAAACACACTGCTCACTTTCCCTTTATCCGCATACATGATGACAGCGTTCCAGGCAAGCAGCCCGAACAGCAGGGCCATCAGTTCATCCCTTCCTTTGATATTTGCAGCAACCTCGGTATGAATGGGATGTGCCGCAAAAATGAGTGCCGCCATCAGTGACAGACTTACAAAGTAATCCCGCGGCTTTTTAAAAACAAGCTTCTCCCGGAATAAATTTGCAAGAACTTTGAATAAAAGCATACAGATTAATCCATAGAGGATCACGTTTACCAGGTGGCTCACGAAAGGACTTGCCCCGAAAAACTGGTATTCAGCACTTAAGGTAATCAATGACAGCGGACGGTACCTGCCACCCCTGAATAGATTTTTCTGCCCGGTAAAACCGGTGAAACTATCATTAAACAGGTGGCCAAAAATGCCTGTCAACCCTTCCCTGGTAAATTTATTGCCCTGTACCACACTAAAATCATCATAGGCGTATTTATTGGGTAGTGTGTTCAAATAAACGACCACTCCGAAAAGGAATACAACCAGATAAAGATATTTTTTCTTCATACTTCCTGCAGGTACGATGTGAATGTTACTTGGTTAGATTTTTCAGCCGGTCCAGATATCCGGCATCTACCGGATAATTAACCGATTTCGCCTTCAGTGCGTATTGGTAAGCCTTTACAAAGTCATTCTGTGCGTTATAGATCACTGAACTGTTGTAGCAGGCATTCCCGTTCGACGGGTTCAGCGACAGGCATTTGGCATAGTCATCCAGGGCCTCCCTGTTGTTTTTTAACATATACTGACATGTACCCCGTTTCAGATAATAATCATCATTCCCGGGAGTCTGATCAATCAGGTAATTATATGCTTTCATGGCATCCTCGTACCTGCCCATTTCAAGAAGTGTATAGGCTTTGTTAACATAAACACCGGAAATTCCCGGATTCAGCATTAAAGCTTTATCATAATCTTTGAGTGCAAGATCAAACTTTTTTCCCTTTGCATAAGTAATCGCCCTGTTGACATAAGTTTCAGGGTTGATACTGTCAAGTGCAATTGACTTTGAGTAGGATAAAAGCGCATTGTCAAGTTCATTGTTTACCCCATAGATATTACCAATATTACTGTATGCCCTGGGATCATCAGGTTTTAATTGCACATAAACCTTATAATCCTTCAGGGCTTTATCCGTGATATTAAGTGCCCCGTAGAAATTACCCCGGTTCTTATAGGAGACTTCCGCCTGCGGATACTTTTCGATGACATCGGTCCATAAGGTTTCAGAATTTTTCCAAACCATGACCTGGCTGAAGGCAACCTTAAGGGAAAAAACGGAAAAAACAACCAGAGCTCCTGCCAGAATCCAGCGCACAGGATACAATTTGCCAGCCTTTACCGCAAAGGCCTGGTCGATAAACCATGCTATGATAAAAAACAAGCCGATTGAAGCAACGTATGAGTATCGATCGGCCATAATGGCACTGCCAACAGAGACAAACTGCAGAACAAGAACAAGTGAGAACAGGTAAAAAAGCATTCCAAACAGTACAACTTTTGTGTAACGAACAGAAAACACAACAACTGCTGCAACAATTATCACAATCAAAGGTGATAGATAAAAGATAATGGGCAGTCCTCCTGATGAAGTTAATCGCGGATAGGGATAAAAGGCGGAAAAATTCCAGGGGGCAACTATTTTAACAATATACATAATAAAACCATAAGCTGCAAACATCGCGCGCTGAAACATGCTGAACACTCTTATATCGGCAATGGCATCCTTTGACTGAATGAGAAAGGTTATCAAACCGAACACAATAGCAACGACAAAAAATGGTATTTTCTCTACCCACACCCTGGCTGAAAATTTTCGCTCCATGAAATAATCTATGGCGATTAAAACCAAAGGAAAAACAACCGCAGAGGGTTTTGAAAAAGCTGAAAGGATAAAAAGAAGAAATGCTGTCACGAGATAAACCCACGACTTTGAGCCAAGGTACTTCAGATAAACAATCAACCCTGCCATAAAGAAAAACGTATAAAGCACATCCTTCCTTTCTGCAATCCAGGCGACTGATTCAACATGCATCGGATGAATGGCAAAGAGAAATGCCGTTATTGTTGCAACCAGAATCCGCTTCCGGGAAACAAGGTACACGAAAACAAACACAAGCAACACATTCAGAAGATGCAGAATGATGTTGGTTGTATGAAACCGGCCGGCCATCGGTTCCTCTTGCTGGGCAGCATTTTTATTATCTCCTGAAGCATAATAGTAATCAATGGCCAGGGAGATCATGGTTAGCGGATGGTAATTTGAAGCTGATGGATTACTGAAAAAATAGGCAACATTGTCGCTGCTGAGATTTTTTACCTTTGGATTTTCCAGGACATAGGTTGGGTCATCCCAGTTGGTAAAGCCGTGACGGGTTGCCGGCTGGTATAAAACCCATGTAATAATGACAATCAATACCATTGGCAGAACTATTTGCCAGATTGGCTGTGCATCAATGACTTTTTTTCGTGAAGGTACTGATTTTACTGGTTGTGTCTTCTTTATTGGAGTTTTTTTGTCTTGCTTCATGTAATACTAATTTATGGTTCATCAACATATTTTTCATGAATCCCATGCGGCACATGGCCCGTTAACCCCATCAACGGAGCGATTGCAAATAACCCTGAGGAACCGCGACTCCAAGGTTTAAAGCCTTCAGTCCGTCTTCCAGTGCTTTGGTGCGACTCCCCATTGACTTGTATGACTGGGACCGGTAGTAATAATAACTCCCAAAATCCGGCTTTTGGGCAATCGCCTTATCAAACCAGGCAAGACTCTCCTGGTAACGCCCGGAACGCTGGTAGGCAAGGGCAATACTCATAAAGACCCTCTCATCATTTGGTTTATAGCAGAGATAATGCTTAAAATCGGCAATTGACTCGTCTGATTTCCCTAATCCTCCGTAAGCTACGGCCCTGTTTGCATAAGATACTGCAAACCCTGTATCTCTCTGAAGAGCCTTCGAAAGGTAATACACTGCCGAATCGAACTGGTTCCTTTTCACATAAATCGCGCCTAAATTACCCAATGCAAGAGAATTATCCATCTTCATCTTCAAACTGTGAAGGTAATCCAGGTATGCAGAATCGTGTTTGCCCATGTCAAAATAGATATTGCCGCGCATCAGCATGATCTCTGCATCATTTCTATTAAGTGTGAGCGATTTGTTCAAATCCGTAAGTGCGCGTTCATTGTTCTTTTCAGCCCTGTAGTACAAGCCCCGGCATGCGTAGGGACGTGAATCTCTTTCCGGGTATTTGTCAATAACATCCGACCAGAGGGTTTCACCGTTCTTCCACACCTTGCATCGCTGGATAGTTGAGACCATTAAAAATAAGCAGAAGGAGACATACACAAGCCATGCTGCCAGGGTTCCATGTTTGACTTTTGTAGAAAAATGCTCCATCCCCCAGCCTGCGATGAATACCATTCCCAGATAGGGAACCTTGACATATCTGTCGGCCAGAAATCCCTGGCCCGCACCAAATATCTGAAGCATAAAAATAACAGAAAGGAGAAAAATAAGCGAGCCAAAAACGATTACCCGGGTCTTTCGTGAAGTATAATAAACAACAGCAGCAAGAACAAGGATAAACAACGGGCTTAAATAGTATAACAATGGCAAGGGCATTCCGCTGCTGATAACAGGATATGGATAGAGTGCACTCATGGTTACCGGCATAAAGAACTTAAGGAAATAGGCGCTCAGGGTATAAATTCCAAAAAACAATCTTTCGCTCAGTGTAAACAATTCATTAATTTTCAAGGCCCCTACATGTCTTAAAACAAAGATACCCGCAATCCCAAATGCAATTGACAGAAGGAAGAATGGCACCTTCTCAAAAAAAATCCTTTTCCAGTCGGTCCGGTTAAAATAAAAATCGACAAGCAGTAAAATCAAGGGAAGAGAAACTGCCTGGATTTTTGAAAAAAGTGCCAGTACAAAAAGGCCAAGACTGGTGAAGAACAGCAACATTCTTTGTGACCTCGCCTGCAAATAAATAACATATAACAGCAGTGACCAAAAATAAAACACACTGTAAAGGAGGTCCTTTCGCTCTGTGACCCAGGCCACGGACTCAACCCCCATCGGGTGGATGCCATAAATCAGAGCTGCGGATGCGGCAAATAGCGGTTTAATATTAAATCTGCAAAGAATTCTGAAAACCAGAAATGTGCAGATCAAATGCAACAAAAGATTTGTAGCATGAAAGGGAACAGGGTTGAGTCCCCATATTTTATACTCAATCGCATATGAAAGCAAAGGAAGTGGAACATAGGTACCACCTACCTGGGAAGTAAACATTTCCCTGATGGCAGAAAAGGAGAGACTTCTGATAAGGACGTTGTCAATTATGTATGCATTGTCGTCCCACGTTGGAATGAAGTCATTACTAAGCACCTGAAAGTAACAGCTGAATGTGATAATCAGGATAATTGCTGCCAGTAGCCATTGCCGGAAATTGCTGTCAGAAAAGGATCCGATATGTTTCGAGGCAGGACCCGTGCCAATAGGATTAGGCTTTTTTTGTTTCGCTTTTTTTGTAATTACTGGCTTCATCTAACTTTTAATGTATTAACAACCCGTTTTCAACAGCTACTTTGATCAGCTGAGCCGTATTGCGCAATTGCATCTTTTTAAACAAATTCGATTTGTGCCTTTCAACTGTTTTATTGCTGATAAACAACTTATCGGAAATCTCTTTTGTGGAACATCCTTCAGATAAATAACCTATAATTTCAATCTCTCTCGGAGTTATATTACGTAAATCAACGGTCCCTACAGCTGGTTCGGCAGCATAATCCCGCAGAATAACTTTTGAGCATAAACTGCAAAAATAGGTTTTTCCACTATAAACCCGTTTAATGCCTTCATGGAGTTCCTCTACAGAACAGTTCTTCGACAAGAACCCTTTGGCACCATGCTTTAACATCTCCTTAATAAAAAACGGATGGTTATGCCTTGTCAGTGAAACAATTTTAACCCAGGGCATCTTCTCATCAATAATCCTGGTAACCTCAATGGTAGTAAGTCCCGGTTTTTTAATATCCAGAAGTATCACATCGGGCTTTATATTTTCAAGCTTCTTCAGTAATTCAGTGCCATCAGTCGCAGTACCAATGATCTCGAATTCGCCGAAAGATCCAATGAGTGAAATTAGCGAATGGAGTATAATCTCCTGATTTTCTGCGACTATCAGGTTAATTTTACCATTATTGAGGTGACCGTTTTCCATATTGCTGCCAAATTTAACATATATTAACTTTGAACCCACAACAAAAGACACTAATGTCATTACCTTTGAAAACTTTTTGCTTCAAAAGGTTGTTTCAGTAGGCAAAAGTGCATAAATTTTTTCAAAATTAAGAAATATACATGATTTTGGACATTTTTTGTCATAATTCTCAAAATGATCTGAATTTTATTAAAATAATCCAATTTGAAAGCATTTTTTTTTATACTTTCGTTCCTTGTTTATATTAAATTTAAAACTAAATTTGTCAGGAAAATAGCAGTCATTCAGCATGTTATGTAATTACTCTAACAAAATCACCGTAAAAGAGCTAATTATTAGACATTTGCTGTATTTTACATTTTTTGAATAATGATTCACTTTTACAAACTTAATTTTTCAACCATGCAAACGACCAAAATATACATTCTGTTAGCTCCTCCGCCCTAGAGGCATCAAAGATTATTTCTTTTTTACTGAAATTAATCAACCCCACTATATTTACCCATTTTAATAAACCTAGTTTAAACTAATCACTAAATTATGAAAACACTTTACCTGAAGACAACAATGAAGTTGTTAAGGCTGTTGCCAGTCTTAATATTCTTCATGCTGGCCTTGTCATACAATGCCAGATCACAGTTTGCTTCGCCCAACCCTGTGTGTTACGGACAGCCCATCAATCTGTTCTGTTCCTTATCGGGTTGTGACGTACCTGGGGCTACCTACTCCTGGACCAATGTTACCGGGTCCTGGGTATTTTCAGGAACTGCAAGCATCTACCAGACTCCTGTTCTTTATCCTCCGGGATCTACTCTCATCGGAAGCGGTCAGGCAGAAACATTTCCTGGCTCTGGAATTTGTAACGGTCAGGGTTACGCTGAAGACCGGTTTTTCCTTCAAGTACAATTTGCCCCGCCTCCAGGAGGTTTCTCGGGTGGTACTGTAAAGGTAAACCTGTTACCGGGAGTTAATGTTACCGGAGTTCCTACCAACATCCTTTGTTTCGGTTTATCAACCGGATCAATCAACATGACACCTTCAGGCGGCCGGCCGCCTTATACCTATTTATGGAGTAATGGTTCAACTGTGCAAGACCCAAGCGGGTTGCCGGCCGGAACCTATACGGTACTTGTCACTGACTTCGCTGGTTGTTTCAACGATATCGGCAGCTGGACAATTACTCAACCAGACGAACTAATGCTTAGCGGTGGAATTACTCCCGTTTTATGCAGCGGAGCTCAAACCGGGGCAATTGATCTTACAGTTGCCGGTGGAACTACCGCTTATGGATATGCCTGGAGCAACGGCGCAATCACTGAAGATGTCAGCGGTTTAACCGCAGGCACCTACTCTGTGACAGTAACTGATGCACATGGCTGCCAGAAAACAGGCAGTTATATTGTTACTTCTTTCAACCCGCTTGTTCTTACCGGCCTGGCTTCCCCTGCTTTATGCAATGGAGGTAATACCGGTTCGATTGACATTTCTGTATCCGGTGGCAACACTCCTTATGGTTATGCCTGGGACAATGGTGCAATCACGGAAGACGTCAGCGGTTTAACCGCCGGTGTTTATACAGTAGTTGTAACTGACGGCAATGGCTGCCAGATAACAAACACATGGCAGGTTACCGAACCATCAGCACTCACGCTTGATGGAACAGCCTCTGACGTACTATGTAAAGGTGGCAACACCGGATCTGTCAATATCACTGTGACAGGCGGAACAGCCGGTTACGGATATGCCTGGAGTACGGGCGCCGTGACAGAAGACATCAGCGGGTTAACAACTGGTGTGTACACTGTTGTTGTTACTGATGGAAATGGTTGTCAGATCACAAACAGTTACACTGTAAGTGAGCCTCAGGCCGATTTAGCTGCAACCGCAGTAGAAACTAACGTGAATTGCAATGGCAACCACAATGGAGTTCTCGATCTTACAGTAACCGGCGGCACAATGCCCTATGGTTATTTATGGAATACCCTTGCAACCACTGAAGATCTTTCTGGCTTATACCCTGGAGATTATTCAGTTGTTGTTACTGACGCCAATGGATGTACTACAACAGGCAGCTGGTCAATTACCGAACCAACCGATATCACCTGGGTTGGCAGTACGACTGATGTAAGTTGCTTTGGCGGGAATGATGGTCATATTGAAGGCGGTGCCTCAGGTGGTACTCCTCCTTATACCTATTTATGGAGCAACGGTGAAACGACACAGAATATCAGCGGACTTACCTCCGGCTGGTACACTGTAACACCTACCGACGCTGTTGGCTGCTACACCTTTACTTCAAGGTTTATTGGCCAGCCTACTTTATTGGTTGTTGATCAAATCGCTGTTATCACCAATGTATCATGCAATGGTGGCAGCAACGGTGCAATTGACATCAGTGTAAGCGGCGGTACTGCACCTTACGGATATTCATGGAGCAATGGTGCAACTACACAGGACATCAGCGGACTGACCGCAGGTGGCTATTCTGTAGCTGTTACCGATGCCATGGGTTGCATGAAGTTTGGCTTCTGGATCGTTTCAGAACCTTCCGAGCTCTTACTTTCAGGCACCCCGTCTCCTGCTCTTTGCAATGGAGGCAACACAGGTTCAATCGACCTTAGTGTAGCCGGTGGAACCACTGCATATTCCTACCTTTGGAATAACTCAGCCACCACTCAGGATATCAACGGATTAATTGCCGGTGATTATACAGTGGTCGTAACAGACGGCAATGGTTGTCAGAAAACAGCCAGCTTTACTGTTACTGAACCTTCCGCTCTTGCACTTTCCGGTTCTGCATCCCCAGTTTTATGTAACCTGGGCAGCACTGGTTCGATCGATATCACAGTAACCGGTGGAACTACCGCTTACGGATATGCATGGAGCAATGGTGCCATCACTGAAGATATCAACGGATTAACCGCTGGTGTTTATACTGTTGTTGTTACTGATGGAAACGGCTGTCAAATATCAAACAGCTATACCGTTACTGAACCAGCAGCTCTTGACCTTACCGGTACAGCATCCCCTGTTCTTTGTAACGGCGGCAATTCTGGTTCAGTTAACATCACAGTAACTGGCGGAACAATGCCTTATGGTTATTCATGGAACAATGGTGCAACATCAGAAGACATCGCCGGATTAACAGCCGGAATGTATAATGTAGTTGTAACTGATGCCAATGGTTGTTCAATTTCGAACTCCTGGATTGTTACTGAGCCTACTGCACTTGATGCATCAGCCACAGTATCTCCTGTTTTATGTAATGCAGGCAACACAGGTTCTATCGATCTCACTGTAACCGGAGGCACACTGGCCTATGGATACTTATGGAGCAATGGTGAAACCACACAGGATATCAGCAATTTAATTGCAGGTCCTTATACTGTAACCATAACCGATGGAAATGGCTGCCAGCTCTCAGGAGTATGGTACGTTTCAGAACCATCGCTTCCGCTTGATGCAACTGCTGCGGTTACCAATGTAAACTGCAATGGAAACCACAACGGTGCAATTGATGTAACTGTTACAGGTGGCACAGCCCCTTACGGTTATCTCTGGAACAACCTCGAAACCACTGAAGACCTCACCGGATTATTCCCAGGCGATTATTCAATCGTTGTAACTGATGCCAATGGTTGCACAACAACCGGCAGCTGGAATATTTCAGAACCTTCCGATATCACGTGGGTTGGCAGTACGACCGACGTAAGTTGCTTCGGCGGCAGCGATGGTCATATTGAAGGCGGTGCCTCTGGTGGTACTCCTCCTTATACCTATTTATGGAGCAATGGTGAAACCACACAGGACATCTCTGGCCTCACATCAGGCTGGTACACTGTAACTCCTACTGACGCTGTTGGTTGCTATACCTTCACTTCAAGGTTTGTTGGCCAGCCAACCGACCTGGTTATTGATCCGATTGCTGTCATCACCAATGTATCATGCAATGGCGGTGCCAACGGAACAATTGACATCTCTGTAACCGGTGGCACAATGCCTTATGGTTACCTGTGGAACAACGGAGCAACTTCAGAAGATATCAACGGATTATCCGCTGGTACTTATACTGTTGTCGTAACCGACGCTCATAATTGTCAGAAAACCGGAGAATGGACAGTAACTCAACCAGATATCCTGGCTATTACCGGCACATCTTCTGCTGTATTATGTAATGGTGGCAACACCGGATCTATCAACATCACTGTTACCGGCGGAACCACTGCTTACGGTTACGCATGGAGCAATGGTGCAATCACCGAAGATATCAGCGGCTTAACCGCAGGTACTTACACGGTAGTTGTGACGGATGCGCTGGGTTGTACCGCAACAAACAGCTTCAACGTTACCGAACCTACTGCACTGTCAATTACCGGCACACCTTCCCCTGTTCTTTGTAATGGTGGAAACACTGGTTCTATCGACATCACTGTTACCGGCGGAACTACCGCATACAGCTACTCATGGAGCACCGGAGCAGGTACAGAAGACATCAGCGGTTTAACCGCAGGATGCTATTCTGTTACCGTAATGGACGCCAATGGCTGTGGAATCACAGGCAGCTGGTGTGTAACTCAGCCAGACGTACTGGCAGTTACCGGCACACCTTCCCCTGTTCTCTGTAATGGTGGTAACAGCGGTTCTGTTGATATCACTGTAACCGGCGGAACAATGCCTTATGGTTATTCATGGAACAATGGTGCAACTTCAGAAGACATCGCAGGCTTAACAGCCGGAATGTATAGTGTGGTTGTAACCGATGCCAATGCATGTGTTACCTCAAGCTACTGGATCGTTACCGAACCTACAGCACTGTCACTTACCGGCACATCATCCCCTGCTCTTTGTAACGGAGGAAGCACCGGTTCGATCGACATCACTGTTGGTGGCGGAACTTTGGCTTATGGTTACTTATGGAACAATGGAGCCACATCAGAAGATATCAGTGGCCTTACCTCTGGTACCTATACGGTTGTTGTTACAGATGGAAACGGCTGTCAGATCACCGACACCTATTTTGTATCTGAACCAGCACTGCCACTTAGCGTAACAGCTATCGAAACCGAAATTGACTGTAACAACAATCACAACGGCTCTCTCGACGTAACCGTAACCGGTGGCACTTCACCTTATAGTTATATGTGGAACACCCTGGAAACTACCGAAGACATCTCCGGTTTATATCCCGGGGCATACACGATTGCTGTAACTGACGCAAACGGTTGTTCAACAACCGGAAGCTGGATGATTACTGAGCCTTCCGATATCACATGGGTTGGCAGTACGACCGACGTAAGTTGTTTCGGTGGTAGCGATGGTCATATTGAAGGCGGTGCCTCAGGTGGTACTCCTCCTTATAGCTACTTATGGAGCAATGGTGAAACCACTCAGGATATCAGCGGACTTACCTCAGGCTGGTACACTGTTACACCGACAGATTCCCATGGTTGCTATACCTTTACTTCAAGGTTTATCGGCCAGCCAACTGAACTCATCATTGATCAGTTAGCAATTATCACCAATGTATCATGCAATGGTGGCGCTGACGGAGCAATCGATATCACAGTCACCGGCGGCACAATGCCTTATGGTTACCTGTGGAACAACGGTGCAACTTCAGAAGATATCAACGGATTATCCGCTGGTACTTATACTGTTGTCGTAACCGACGCTCATAACTGCCAGAAAACCGGCGAATGGACAGTAACCGAACCATCTGCACTCACGCTTACGGGAACTCCTTCCCCTGCGCTGTGTAATGGTGGCAACACTGGTTCCATTGACATCACCGTAACTGGTGGCACTACTGCTTATAGCTACTCCTGGAATAACGGAGCCACTTCGGAAGATATCAACGGATTGACCGCTGGTACTTACACCGTGGTTGTAACTGACGGCCTTGGCTGTACAATTACAAACTCCTGGCAGGTTACCGAGCCAACAGCTCTTACACTTACCGGTACACCTTCGGCTGTATTGTGTAATGGTGGCAGCACTGGTTCTATCGACATCACTGTTGGTGGCGGAACCACGGTTTATGGTTACGCATGGAGCAATGGAGCAATCACTGAAGACATCAGCGGATTAACTGCAGGTGTTTACACAGTAGTTGTTACCGATGCAAACGGATGTCAGATTACAAACTCATGGCAGGTTACTGAGCCTACAGCACTTTCACTTACCGGTGACGTTACCAACGTCCTGTGTAATGGAGGCAACAATGGCGCTATCAATATTACTGTCACAGGCGGTACCACAGCCTATAGTTATGCATGGAGCACCGGAGCAGGAACAGAAGATATCAGCGGTTTAACCGCAGGATGTTACACTGTTACCGTGATGGATGCCAACAATTGCATGATTACAGGAAGCTGGTGCATCACTCAGCCAGACGCTCTTGTTATTACGAATCCGGTTATCAGAGACGTAACATGTAATGGCGCTGACAATGGTGCCCTGTTTATCACTGTTTCCGGTGGTGTTGAGCCTTATGGCTACATCTGGAGCAATGGTATTACAACGGAAGACCTCCCATGCTGTATTACTGCAGGATGCTATACTGTTACTGTAACAGATGCCAATAATTGCTCGACTACCGGCAGTTGGTGTCTATCCGAACCTTCAGCCCTCACACTTACCGGCACACCTACGCCAGTCTTGTGTTACGGAGATGCAAACGGATCAATTGACATTACAGTTACTGGTGGAACACCTGACTATACTTATGAATGGAGCAATACTGAAACATCAGAAGATATCAGCGGCTTAATCGCCGGTGTATATGCTGTAACAATCACTGACGGCAATGGTTGTCAGGCGTTTGGCAGCTGGGAAGTAACAAGCCCGGATCTGTTAACAGTTACAGGTGTTACTGCTGATGTATTATGTAACGGTGGCAGCGACGGATCAATTGACATCACAGTTGCAGGTGGTACTACACCTTACGGGTACCTCTGGAACAATGGTGCCACATCCGAAGATATCAGCGGCTTAACTGCTGGTACCTATTCTGTTGTCGTAACTGACTACAACTTATGTTCAACTACCGGCATCTTCACGATCAACGAACCTTCAGCATTATCACTTGCTGCAGCGATCACTACTGTTACCTGTTATACAGGCGGCGACGGTGCTATTGATCTTACTGTAACCGGTGGAACAACTGCTTACGGATATGCATGGAGCAATGGTGCTGCAACAGAAGATATCAGCGGCCTTACCGCAGGTACCTATACTGTTACTGTTACCGATGCACATTCATGCGTAGCTACTGCAAGCTACCAGGTAATTGAGCCTCCAATGTGGTCAATCGACCTCGGTGGTCCGACACCTGTATGCTGTAACACAACCGAAGAGTTCACATATACTGCAAACGCAGTTGGCGTTCCAACAGGATGTCACGTAGACTATGAATGGGTTGTTGTTGGTGGTACAATCACAGGCGGTTGGAATTCCAACCAAATCACGGTTAAGTGGAACTGCTGTTTCCAGGGTACTGTTACTGTTACAGCTACCAAGTGCGACGGTTGTTTCCTGACCGAGAGCATGACGGTAGTTGTTAACCAGGCACCTGCTCCGGAAATTACAGGACCAGTATCTGTTGTTTCCAATGGAACTGATGAGTATTGTGTATTACCTGCTATTTCAGGCCATCTCTACTCATGGACCGTGTTAAACGGAAGCTATACAACCATTCCTGGCTCAAACTGCATCACTGTTACCTGGGATTCATATCCTGCATGTGGTTGCGCTATGATTATTGTTTGCGAAACCGATCCTCTCACTGGCTGCACAGGTTGTGATACATTATATATCACAATGCTCCCAGATCCGAACGGAATCAGCATTCAGGGTACCGTATCTTACAAGAACGGCTTACCAAATACCCCGTTGAATGGTGTTACTGTTAAACTGAAAGATGTTGCGACCAACGTTACTATTGCTACAACAGTAACTGGCCCGAACATGAACCCACCACTGTATACAGGTGATCCTGGTTACTATGCTTTCACGAATGTTCCTGCCGGCAACTATAAGCTGGAAGCTTCATTCAATGGGACATGGGGTGGTAACAATGCAACTGATGCTCTTCTGATCCAATTAGAAGCTGCCAATCCAGGAACAGTACTGTTCGGATTGTACCACACAGTTGCTGATGTTAATGCAAGCCTCACGGTTACTGCATTGGATGCTCTCTATGTTAAATTACGTACAGTTGGTTCTATCAACTCCTACCCTGCAGGGGATTGGAAATTTGAAGTACCAACCGTATCAACCCTACCTGCTGTTGTTGATTTCGCAGGTCTTTGCACGGGTGACGTTAACGGTTCATATATCCCAACAGGCCTGAAGGCAGTTTCCTTCCTGTCAGTTATCGATAATGAAACCCAGACAGTACCTGTTGAAGAGACATTTACTTATGAAATCAGAAGCAACATGGTTGCTCAGCTCGGCGCTATGACCCTGTTCATGGGTTATGACAAAGATCGTTTCGAAGTTATGGACGTTACTGCTACATCAAATGATGAGATGAAGTATGTAATTGAAGATGGCAACGTTGCGATTGCATGGGCAGATACCAAACCAATGTCGGTTAGAAATAACGACCAGCTCTTTACACTGACTGTGAAAGCCAAAGCACCTCTTGCTGAAGCTACCTCAATTTTCAATGTAAATACCGGAAGTGAATTCGCAAGCCCGACAGGTATCAGGTACGACAACTTCGACCTTAAGATGGCCAAGGTTATTACCGCTGGCGGTTCTAAGGAGTTCTCGATGTTCAACTATCCTAACCCGTTCAATGCTGAAACGAAGATCCAGTATACTATTCCTGAAGCTGGCAAGGTAACTCTTGTTATTACCGACATGTTTGGTAAGACAGTTCGTACCCTTGTTGAAAAAGTACAGGAAGCCGGTACTTACACGATCCCGGTTAACGCAGCTGAACTCGATCTCTCCTCAGGCGCATACCTGTACAGAATCGAAGCCGTTGGAACAACGGATACTTATGTAAAGGTTAACAAAATGATCTTTGCACGGTAGTAATACCTGAAGCAAGATGGCGACAGTTTATTCTGTTGCCCTCTTGCTTTCTTATAAATTTATAATGAATCAAAACACTTCCAGCCTGAGTCACAATGAAAAGTAAAGTAATTTTCTTCTTTTTACTTATTCCGTGCTCTTTCTTGTCTGCGCAGACCCTCAATATTAATACTATTGAGGTCTGCGCAGGACAGGAAGTGTTTCTTCCTGTTACAGCTGCCTCCTTGACCAATGTCGGAGCCATCACCCTGTTTATCGGGTTTGACACAACAAATCTCACCTATGTTTCTATTGAAAATATTGACCCGCAATTGACCGGAATGAGCATGAATATGATGACCTTACCCGCTCAGCTTGCATTTGCATGGAGCAGCACCACTCCTTCTGTCTTTTTAAATGACAAATTATTTGATCTTAAATTTGTTACCAATGGCCAAACCAGTACGGTGTCATTTAACCCTGGTTGTGAAATTGCCGACCCTTTAGGTTCGGTTATTCCTGTGCAATATTCAAATGGTGCTATCAATTCGAGCCTTCCAATCGTATTAGTGCAACCAAAAGATTCTACCATTACTGAAGGAAACCGTGTCTCTTTCACTGTATCTTCCCCCAATGCCGTTTCCTATTTCTGGAAAGAGAGCCTTGATCAGGGAACCAGCTGGACAACACTTGATGACGGGGGTATCTATTCAGGTACCAATTCCGATGTGCTCTCCATTTTTCCTACACCTTTGTCTTATGACAAAAACCAATATCAGTGCGTTTTAATTAAAGAAAACTGCGTCGCCATTTCAGTTGCAGCAATTCTTTCTGTAGATGCGCTTACCTCGACTGAAGATGCTTCAGGTCCAGGCAAAAAAAATCTTTCCATTTCCCCGGCCCCATTTACCGATCATATAAATGCAGCGTTTAACCTGCCTGTCAGCGGCAATGCCCTCCTCCAGGTAATGAACCTCATCGGGGAGAAAATAACTGAAATTACCTTGCCCGCCCAAAACAAAGGGCTTCACAATATATTGTTAAACACCAGTGGATGGCCATCAGGAATGTATTTTTTTACATTAACAATGACTTCCCGGGATAAAAAAATTCATCAAATTGTTAAAGCAATTAAAAGCAATTAAAAAAAACATTTGCTCATATTTATATATGCAACAATTAAGAACAAGCTCAAGTCATAATGTCTCTGTAATGCGGAAAACTTTCCTTATTGCGGTGCTTATGCTTTCCGGCCTGCTTTTAAATGCTCAGACTCCGGCACTGTCACTTGGAACTGTTGGCATTTGCAACAACACCTCTGTGTCTGTTCCCCTGATCGGCAACAATTTATCAAACATTGGAGCAATTACACTTTTTATCAAATATGATTCACTTTCGCTTTCATTCAGTTCTGTTGAGAACATTGATCCCCAACTTTCCAGTGGGCTCATCTTTAATGCACTTAACAACCCTCCCCGGATCGCCATCGTTTGGAGCAAAACCTCCGGCGCAACTTTTATGAATACTACCCTCCTGAAATTACGGTTTGATGTGATTAAAAAATCTGGAAATCTTCAATTTATCAATGACAATTGCGAAATTGCCAACGCTGCACTGCCACCTGAGATTATTAGCGTTAGCTACACCAACGGGTCTGTATTCGGTGCATTGCCAACAATCATTTCTGAGCCTGAAAACAAAACTGTTTTTCCGCAAGCGAACGCTGCTTTCCAGGTTTCTTCACCCAACGCCTTGGAATATGTCTGGCAGGAAAGCAGAAACAGTGGTATTTATTGGACGAATCTTTCAGAATCATCTATTTATAATGGTACCCAAACAAACACGCTGGTCGTTAATCAGGTTCCTTTAAACTACAACCAGTTCAGGTATCGTTGCATGCTGAATCCAACCAGTTGCGTTGTTGTTTCAGCCGCTGCAATCCTGTCTGTTGATTCATTGGCAGGTATTGCCGGGCAACCATCTAAATCATTTTTACATCTGACTATTAGTCCAAATCCATTTTCCGAAAAAACAATCATTGAATATTCCGTTCCGGAATATGGATATGTCACCATAAAGATTTTTTCCATGACCGGCCAAACCATGGAAATTCCTGTTAGTAATCTGCAAATTGCCGGGCATTACAAGGTTGAAGACAGTTTCATACAGTTGCCTGCGGGCATTTACTTTTGCCAATATGTATTTAATGGCCAAACATCTGTTTACGAAACAAATCGAAAAATTATCAAATTCAATTAAAAATAACCAATCACATATAAAACCTACTGAACTTATACAAATTAATAACAATAAAAATAAATACCATGATGAGAAAATTTACTTTTACACTGCTGATGGTGTTGGTTTTCGGATCTTTATCGTTCGGACAATACACCGCTACGCTGCAAACTGTTACAGCTAGTCCTAATGAGAATGTGTCAGTCAACCTAAGTGTTACAGGGTTTAATAACATTAACTCGTTCCAGTTTTACGTTCAGGTTGACCCGGCTGTACTGACCTTCCAGAATGTTACAGGTTTTCAAACCGGTATTGGTGCCTTAACTGTTGGAGCCGCCGGAGGGAATGTGATTACATTGCTCTGGACGAATCTGACAGCTCACACCTGGGCTCCAGGGACCTTGCTGACCCTTAATTTTAAATATAACGGGTTAACATCTCCTATCGCTTTCCAACCTGCAAATTGTGAAGTAGCCACTTTGGTTGGCGGTCTGCCCAACATTCTTACCGGATCGTTCACAAACGGTGCTGTAAGTCCGTTTCTGGGTAATGCAGCCCAGGCGAACATAGGTATTATCTCAGCTCCTTTGGGAACGGTAACTGTTCCGGTTACCTACTCAGGATTTCCAACCAACGTTGGCGCAATGACTCAAAAGATTTCTTATGATCCCTCAAAACTGACCTTTATCAGTGTAACCGGCACAGGAAATCTTTCAACCGGTCTGAATTCAAATGTTGCTGCCGGTATCATTACGGTTACCAAAACCAACCCACTGGGGATGGACATCAATACGAGCCAATTGAATCTTAACTTCAGTTATACTACACTTGCCACAGCAAACGTAAATTTCAGTACTGGTTGTGTGATCTCAACGGTTGGAGCTGCCAACATTGCAGTCACGTACAACAATGGTCGTGTTGATCCCGGCACTCCCATCACTGCATTTGCCTCCTTTCCTGCTATTCCCAATGCTGTACAGGGCCAAATGGTTGATCTTCCACTTACCTTTAGCGGGATGCCAGCCGGAACCAACAATTTTGATGTCAAACTGACTTATGATAATCCCAGGATGTCATTCATTGGCGTTTTCAACGCAATTTACCCGGTAACAACCTACGCTTCAGGAAGCAGCATCAACATTCTCTACACAAATCCTGGCGCACCCTCCATTAACGGACAATTCCTCGTGTTACGTTTTATGTATAATGGTGTTGGAACAGCCAATGTGAATTTTGTTACGGGAACCCAGTTCTCAAACGGAAGTCCGGTCAGTGTCGGATATACAAACGGATCGGTTACGCCCGCTTCTGCTGTTGTGAACGCAAACATCGGATCTGTCAGTGCAGCAAATCCTTCATCTGTTGCCGTGCCTGTTTCATTTTCCAATATCCCGGTTGGTACAGATATTGGCGCAGCAACCATGAACATCGCATTCGATGCTTCAAAGCTCACCTATGTCAATTCATTAAATCCTCACAATGCTACAGTACAACTAACGGGCAATGTTCTTCATATCGCATGGAGCAGCACAACACCTGTTATTGTTAACGGTGCCCCATTTATAACCCTGAACTTCAATTATACTGCTGTTGTTGGAAGCGAAACCACCCAAATCGTCTTTAAAGATGGGTGCCAGTTGGCCAACATGGTTGGAACCATCGTTCCAGCAAACTGGAATGCCGGTGGAATCAATATAAACGTTCAATACACCCTCAGTGGCTATGTTAAATATGACAATTCTCCTGCTGCCAATTACGCGCTGGCAGGTGTAACTGTTTATGTAAAAGACGGGCCCGAACCAGTAGCTCCAGCTACTACCCCGATACCCAATGTCATCGCCACAGCTACCACGGATGTAAATGGTTTTTACACAGTGAATGTTTACAATGGATCATACTACCTTTATGCGTCAAGTACTGCACCATGGATCAGCGTTGATCAGGGCGATGTCATCAATTTAAGAAGATATATCGCCGGCTTAACGAGCACCCTGGATGGCAACCCGCTCAGGATACGTGCCGGGGATATCAACCAGGATGGCTCAGTGGATAATGGTGATGTGATTCCATTACGCCGCCGTATTGCCGGCCTTACACCAAACCCTCAATACCTTGCACCGGATTGGATGTTCCAGAACCCAACCGTGATCATCAACAATGCAAACCTTACCGGTGCAAATTTTAACGGTACGCTTTCAGGTGATGTAAATGGAACTTATCCGAATTAAACCTAATCCTTATAGAAAACTTAAAAAATAATTATATGAAAAAAAATAATTTCATTTTAATTGGCTTCTTTGCACTAGCCATGATTTTAGCGGGTTTTGAGGTTCATTCTCAAGGCATTAAATTGGGGGGAACACGTAATGGACTCAATCCAGGAGATACTGTAAAAATTCCTCTTCGTATTTCAGGTACTGGAATACATACAGTAGAAATTTTCTTTAATTATGATGAGAATGTACTTGCTCCGCAAGCCTCCATTTTCTCGCAGGTTTACTTTCCAGTTCAAACTCTTGGCTGGATTGCAAACCCAGATTACCCACCTACTGGCAATGGAATCTATTCATTCACATTTTTTTCAAATACCGTTAATGCATTGCCTGTTATGACAGATAGGCTTATTGGTTATTTTTGCTTTATTTACATTGGCGGCCCTTCAGGGACAACAACAATTCATTTAAGGAAATCACCACCTGACGCTAATCCAGTTTGTAATTTCTACAATAATTTAGGTGTGAAAATAACAATTACATCCTATTCTGCAGATTTTTCAATTAATGGATCAACTGGCATTTCGGCAACAACACTTTATTCAATTGCAACTGGTGGTCCACTAGATTGGGATGACCCAGCTAGTTGGGCAACATCTCCATCTGGCTCAGCAGGGGCAGTTTTGACACCAGCAAAATGTTTCAATACTGTTATTCAAGGTGATGAAATTCAAATAAATGGAACTTTACCTGGCGTGGCTAAATGTAACAACCTAAATATCAATCCCACTGGAAAACTCACATTAACTACTGGAAATTCCTTAGCAGTATCCGGTAACTTTTTGATTGAAGGTGATGCAACAGGAACAGGTTCATTTTTAAATCAGGGTACATTGACTGTAACGGGCACCACCTCTGTTCAACGTTGGGTAACTGCCAACTGGACTGCCGGGTTGCCTGACGGATCCACAAAATGGCATTACGTATCATCCCCGGTTTCTGGAGCAACCATAAACACCTTCCTGGGAAGCATGCTGAACAAATGGAATGAAGTTACGACCAAATGGGATTCACTTGTGTGGCCAACCACTTTACCATTGGTTCCCGGTGTTGGTTATGGTCTTGCAAAACACGCACCTGATGGTCTTGTAACCTTTAGTGGCGGCACCATAAACAACAATGCCTCTTATGCCCCTGGAATCACTTTAACAGGTGCCTATGGATCAGCTACCGGCTGGAACCTTCTTGGCAATCCTTATCCTTGCGCAATAAACTGGAATGCACTTACCAAATCAAATGTTCTTGGTTCAGTTTATACATGGAATGAACTTACCCATAACTATGCATATTACAATGGCGCTGCCGGTACACTCCTGGGAGGGATCATCCCTGCAGAGCAGGCGTTTTTTGTTCAGGCTTTGACCAATACTGCAACGATCACTATTCCCGAAGCTGCAAGAGAACATTCCGGAACAATGCTATACAAGAACACCATTGAGAACCTTCTGAAATTAAACGTTAAGGGCAGCGGTGCTGCGGAAGATTTTGCCTTCATCCATTTCAGGCCTGAAGCAACCATCGGATTTGATTTTGAATACGACACATATAAATTGTTCGGTCTGCAGGATGCACCACAACTTTATTCAATTACCCCTTCAGAAATTCTTTCAATCAACTCCTTGGCTGATGTAGCATCACGCCCGACAGTGGCAATGGGCCTGAAAGTTGGTGTTAACGGCACCTATACTTTAACAGCCTCTGATCTGGGAACATTTGCAGCAGGATCAGACATCTACCTGGAAGACGTTCTTGCAAACAAAGTTCAGGATCTGAACAGCAACCCGGTTTATACTTTTTCAGCAACATCCGGCGATTTGGAGCACAGGTTTAACATTCACTTTGCTTCTGTCGGTGTATCAGAAAACAAACCATCCGGCATCAAAATTTACAGCAATGAAAACACCGTTTTTGTCAATATTCCTTCAGACATGAAAGGCAACATCGTTGTTTACAACATGCTTGGCATTGAAATTACCAGAACAACCATACAAGCCTACTCCCTGAATAAAATCAATCTGGATGTACCCACGGGATTTTACCTTGTAAAAGTTGATGGAGATTCCAACACAAATGCCGGAAAAGTTTTCATCAAATAATACACCGATAAAATCGGGTTAGTTAACAACATTAGAAAATTAAAAAAATACATATATGAAAAAGATCAAATTGGTTTTTATCCTGCTGGCCATTTTCGCCTTACCATTAGTTTCATTGCCTGATCCTCCAGGTCCTCCGGGTAGCGGTGGCGGCCAGGGAAGTGGTGGTGGGCAAACACCTGTCGGCGCACCGATCGATGGCGGGCTTGGCATTCTGCTTGCACTGGGCCTGGGCTATGGTGGTAAAAAACTCTATACTGCACGCAAGGCTAAGCAAGAGAATATTGTTGAGCCGGAAAATTAGTCAGCGGCCACACTTACAATTGTTTTTGCACCAACCACAATTATTTTGCCTTCTTTAAAACTTATTGACCTTATTGTAGTTATTACAATAGGGTCAATAAGTAAAAGGCCGTGTTGAATTAAGTTTTACCTAATTTAAAAATTCATCTTTCTATGAGAAAAATCATTGCTATTCTGGCGTTTGTGCTTCTTGGAACATTTTCATTTGCCCAGCAACTACAACCAAGCCAGGTTCCCCAGAACATCAAAGACAGGCTTCAGGCCAAGTTTCCACAAACCATTGAAATTCCAGTATCCTGGTCAAAGGAAAAAGGCAATTACAAAGCCACCATCACCATCATGGATGCACCTGCCACCATGGTGATTGATTCCCTTGGCCGTACGGTACGGATTGAACGTAAAATTCATGAATCATACCTGCCAAAGAAAGCTAAAGACAAACTTTTTAAACTTGATCCTAAATACGAGGTGGTAAGTGCGTTGCAAATCACTGACAATAAAGAAAAAGTGACCTATCAGACTGTTGTTAAAATAAGTTCCAATTTTTCGTTTGACAGCAACGGAGCACCCCTCCCAGGGTCAAAATAATTTTTGTATTAATTTTGCTGAGGGCTGATCAGATTCCCGGCACCTCCGTGTTTAGTATATTCACGGGCGTACCAGGCAGCTGAATCAGCCTTTTTTACATCATAACTGTAATAGTAAAACAGACTTTTGTAAGCATCGGTCATGTCGGGTTTTAAACGGAGGGCCAGTTGCCATAAAGAAGCAGCCCGCTGCTTTTCACCAAGGTTTACATAATAGATACCAAGGTTAAATGCAGCTACTCCATTCATTGGGTCATTTTTCAGGGCCTCTTCACAACGGGAAACCGCCTTTGCATAAGAGCCCTGCTTGAAAAATTCACCACTCGACTCAATGCATAAGGCCACAAAATTCGAATGGGCTTCAACGCCACCATATCCTTGTTTGAATGCTTCAGTGAAGTAATTATATGCCTTCTCCAAATCCCTTTTATCCTGCAATGCAACCATTCCAAGATGATATTTAAATTCAGGATATGATTTTATGCTGTCTGCAACAAGCAGGTATTTCTCAAACAAGGCATACTCCTTTTGCTTAAAATAATAGCGTCCCAGATAATAGTGAAACCATGCCTTATCAGGCGAATATTCAATGGCAGACCCCCAATAACCAACTGCATCCTTGTATTTACGCTGCTGGAATACAGAAGACAGGCTGAGGATAAGCAGCAAACTGATTATCCCGATATTAAAAGGTTTGTTTCTCAATGAATACCAGTTTTCAGGTGTTGCAGCAAGTAACATGATGAGGAAACCAACATAAGGCAGATAGGTACGATGCAGAAGGTACTCAAAGCTGTCATTCGCGGCCACAAGCCTTACGAACATATTTGGCATGCAGAAACCTATAAACCATGCTGCTCCGAATAAAACCAGCGGAAGGGTAGTTCTTTTATCCTGCCTGAAAATAAAAATAAACATGGCAATACCGGTTAAAATTCCAGCAATCGTGTACGTTGCAGAAAACACAGGTGTCACCGGAAGCATGAACGGGAAAAAAAACCGGGCAACAGCCTCAGGCAGAAAAGGCAGATTGTGCAGCAATGCATTCAACCCCTGTTGTCCGTCGCTGCGCTGGTCAATGGTAATCGAGCGCAGATAATACCATAACGCAAGTATGATCACCCAGGATCCGACCATCAATAACCCATTTCTGTCAAATATTTTACTTTTTTTAATAAGAAGCCACAATATAAACAGTATCGGTAATAACACACCTGATTCCTTCGAAAAAACGGCTCCTGCAAAACATAATAAATGCAAAACCAGAAACTTGTATTTCTTCTCTTCTGTAAACCTGATCAACAGGGAGAATGAAAGCAGCGAAAACAAGGTGACCAGCAGATCACCCCGTGCCGGAATCCAGAGTACCGCATTTCCCATCATGGGGTGTACTGCGAAAATCAGTGTTCCTGCCAACGCTTTTGCCTTACTGAATCCCGTGAGCGGGAGTAACCACAGCAAACTAAGGCATGCAAGGAGATGGTAAACCAAATTACCAAAATGATACATGAATGGCAGCTTCCCGCCGATTGCCGCATCCAGCATGAAGGATACATTCATCAACGGGCGATAGTAAGGGCTGATGTTGGCAAAGAAGGCATCAGAATGGAAGGCCAGGCCAATATTTGCAATATGACTTAATTTTTCATAGTTGTCCAGCACCAGGATATCATCATCAAAATAAACGAATCCCAGCCGGACCGCAGATATATATAAAATGAAGGGAATAATTATGACGATAAGGGACGAATATTGATATAATTTCGACTCTCCGGGGATCAGTTTTTTCTTCAAAGCAACAAGGTTAATGGGCAGATAAAGGTAGAAATATTTATCATTCATGACAAAATTTGTAAATTCGCTAATTCTAACGACCATGAAAACGAACAATAAGAATCTCACTGTTTTTTCGGTGCCAGTATTTTGGATGGCACTTATTGCCATCACAACCTTTGTAGCCTATTTTCCTGCATTGAAAGGAAATTTTACCAATTGGGATGATATGGTTTACGTGGGAGGAAACCCTTACATTAAGTCATTGTCCCTAAAGAACCTGGCTTCCATATTCTCCGAGAACTACATGGGAAACTATCACCCTTTGGCAATGTTGTCACTTTCGATTGATTACCAGATAAATAAATTCAATCCTGTTGTATTTCACCTTACAAACATTTTCCTTCACATCCTTAATTCCATTTTGGTTTTATTGGTTCTCAAACGGCTTACCGGTAAACTTGAACTTGCTGTAATTGCTGCTTTGTTGTTTGGTGTACACGCGCTTCATGTGGAGTCGGTTGCATGGATTTCGGAACGCAAAGATGTGCTATATACGTTTTTCTACCTTTTGTCCTTATACAGCTATATCCGCTATGTGCCAAAAAGAGATCAGAAATGGTTTGGACTAAGCCTGCTTTTTTTTCTACTCTCATGTTTATCCAAGGGACAGGCAGTGACACTTGCAGTCACGCTATTCCTTGTCGATATTTACATGGAGCGCAAATGGACTGACCTGAAGGTGCTGATTGAGAAAGTTCCGTTTCTCATTATGGCGCTGATATTCGGGGTGGTCGCTTTTCGTGCCCAGCTGGGTGCTGATGCGACCATCATGGCCAATTTCCCGATCCAGCAACGGGTGGCATTTGCTTCATATGGACTTGTAATGTATATCCTGAAGCTATTTTATCCGTTTGCATTATCCGCGTACTACCCCTACCCCATCCTTGGCAATGTTGGCGATGTGCCGTTCATCTATTGGCTTTGTATCCTTCCGGCCATTGCATTATTCATCCTGCTGTTTGTTTCATGGAAGCGGTCAAAGCCTCTGTTTTTTGGTATCGGATTCTTCCTCGTGAATATCGTACTTCTGCTTCAGCTTTTACCGGTAGGCAGGGCCATTATGGCCGACCGGTACGCCTATATCCCGTCAATCGGCTATTTCTTTTTGATTGGGTATTTCCTGACAAACAGGAAATACATCAAAACGGAAAAAGTTGCCTGGGGAATCGCTGGAGTTTACACAATTGTCCTTATGTTCCTGACCTTTCAGCAAAGCAAGGTCTGGCTTAATTCCGATACATTGTGGAGTGATGCCATTGCCAAAAACGCCAGGGTTCCTGTTGCCTGGTATAACCGGGGCAATACCCGCATGGATTCTGCAAATTATCAGGGGGCAATTACTGACTACACAGCATGTCTCAATCTCGATAACAAATTCTGGCGGGCTTATGTTAACAGGGGTCATGCCAGGAGTATGGTGAAGGATTATATCGGGTCAATCGCAGATTTTGATGAAACGCTGAGATATGATTCAACAATAGTGAATGCATACATCAACAGGGCAATGGCGAGAAAGATGCTGCAGGATTATGATAATGCGCTCAAAGATTATAACAAGGCAATCCGGATGAAACCGGAGCAACTGGAACTATATACAAGCCGGGCCAATCTGAAGTCGGACATGAAAGACTATGATGGTGCTTTAAAAGACCTGGATGAGGCGGTTAAAATAAACCCGAAGTACACAGCAGCCTATACCAACCGGGCAGCTGTAAGAAAAACTGTCAAAGACTTGCAGGGGGCACTTGCAGATTATGATAAGGCGATTGAGCTTGAACCCGGAAACAGCGAATTTTTCAACAACCGGGGCAATCTAAAATACCAACTCGATGATCCAGAGGGTGCCATTGCAGATTATACCACCAGCATTAAATTGAATCCAAAAGATTTTCTTGGATACAAGAACCGGGGTGCGGTTTTGCTTTCCAGAAAACAATATGCAGAAGCCCTGGCCGACCTTACCTCTGGCATCGGACTGGAACCAAAATCCGCTGAACTTTATTTCAGCCGTTCGATGGTAAAAAAGGCAATGAGTGATACCGAAGGCTCCAAAGCAGATTACCAAAAGGCAGTTGAGCTGAATCCATCTTATGCTGCAGAAGGATATGTGAAAAACATTGGCATTGCAGGCATTGAAGTAAAAGGACAGCAGCCGGCACAACTAAATAAGCAGGGAATGGCCATGGAATCATCCGGTAACATACAGGAGGCGATTGTTCTCTATAAAAAAGCCCTGGATATGAAACCCGACTTTCCTGAAGCCTGGTATAACCTGGGCAACGCGTATGGCAAGGCAAAGCAATTCAGTGAGGCCATGAATTGCTTTAATAATGCCATCAAATTTAAAAGCAACTATGTTCAGGCTTTGTCAAGCAGGGGCATCGCTTATGCAAGCATGGGCAAAACCGATTTGGCAATCAGAGATCTTAGTGCCGCAATCAAAGAGGACGCCGAATATCCGGTTGCGTATTTTAACCGTGGTTTGGTTTATCTCAATTCAGGAAAAAAAGATCTTGCCTGTGCCGACATCCAGAAAGCTGTAAAGCTAGGCTATACAGCGGCTTATAAGATTTATCAAAAGGAGTGCCAGGGCAGATAACCTGTAAAATGGGCAAGCGGTGAATTCATGAGCCATTACCAAAAACTCAAACGGACAGATTCAGAGAGGAATTTCTATGAAGCAAAAATCAACAAATAAGTCAGCAAATAACCCGGTGTCTAAAGCTCCTGTAAAAAAGGAAAATAACAAAGCTGCACCGAAACCCTTTTTTCTGGATCAGATCATAGAAAGTCATGGCATCTGGATCACACTGGGGCTCGTTTCATTACTCATTCTGATCATTTTCCATAATTTCATCTCCGGAAATGTCTTTTACTTATTTAAAGATATCGGGAGTGATTCACTTAACGGATGGTTTACCAATGTTGCACTGTTAAGCCAATATCTGCACACAGATGGATTTCCATTGTGGTCGCATGCACAGGGTATGGGGCAAAACATGATGGCAGCCACTGTAACAGATCCATTTTCATTTATTGTTTTGCTTTTCGGACCGGATAATCTGCCTTATGGGATGGTATGGATGGAGATTTGCAAAATTCTGTGTACCTCTTTTATTTTATATCTGTTTTTTAAACTCTGGGGAATTTCATCCAGGGTGGTTCTTATTGGTACAATCCTGTATTGCTTTGGTGGTTTTATGATGGTAGGCGGAGGCTGGTTCCAGTTTTCAACAGAGGCATTTTTACTGGTTTTTCTACTTTACAGTTTTGAGAAATTATATCGTAACGCGAATTGGTACCTGTTTCCGTTGGCTATTGCCGTGATCACAAGTTTCCAGCCTGTCGATTTATATTTCTACGGAGTGTTCCTCATTTTGTACATTTTATTCCGGCACTTTTCATCAGATAAACCCTCCTGGCTTAAGATTGGGAAATTGGCACTGCAGATGGCCGGATTAACCTTGCTTGGGCTGACCATGAGCAGTTTCTTTTTTCTGAGCCAGATGCAAATGCTGCTTGACAGTCCGAGGGTAGGTGGAAATTCATCCCATTCTGCCCAACTTCTTGCAAAGCCTCTCTTTTTCCTGGAAAATGGCATATACTATTCTACTGCAATCATGCGTCTGTTTTCCAATGATCTTCTTGGAAATGGCAGTAGTTACAGGGGCTGGTACAACTACCTTGAGGCTCCCATGTGGTACATCGGCCTGCTCCCCATGCTATTGATGCCCCAAATATTCATGCTGGGCACCAAAAGGAGGAAGATCGTTTACGGATGTTTACTCTTTATCCTGGCAATCCCGGTCATATTCCCGTTTTTCAGGTATGCTGTATGGTTATTTACAGGAGATTATTACAGGGGATATTCTGTATTTGTATCGCTGTTTTTTCTTTTTGCAGCCATGGATGTTCTCCATGAGTTAATTAACGGAAAAAAGATCAATCTGTATCTTCTGGGTGGCTCGCTGGTGGTTTTACTTACATTGCTGTATTATCCTTATGCTGATACAGAAAGGGTGATAAATAAGGACCTGAGAACAGTCATTACAAATTTTATTGTCTTGTACGGTCTTCTGGTTGTTCTTTCAAGATTTGAAACATACCGGTCGGCGATCATCGTTTTACTGATCATGGTGGTCTTTTTTGAGATGGCTTACATGAACTACAAAACCGTGAACGACAGAGTTGTGCTCTCAAAGAGGGATAAACAGGAGCGGGCCGGGTATGATGATTACACGCGTGAAGCGGTGGCGTTCATCAAATCACAGGATTCTCAATATTACAGGATCAATAAAGATTACTCTTCAAATCCTGCCATCCATACGAGCTTTAACGATGCAAAAGTTCAGGGTTATTATGGCACAAAATCATACCATTCTTTCAACCAGAAATATTATATCCGGTTCCTGGAGGAGATGAATATAATTAAAAAGGGTGAAGAGACTCAAACCCGATGGGCTATTGGACTGGCTACGAGGCCGCTTTTACAAAATTTTGCCAGTACAAAGTACTATTTATGCAAACAGCCTGCCCCTGTGTATTTAAAACTCTCGTATGATTCTGTAAACAGATTCGGAAATGTTTCTGTTTTCAGGAACAAACATTTTCTTCCACTCGGGTTTACCTACGACTCCTACATTTCTCTCACCGATTTCCAAAAGGCATCAGCGATGTCAAAGGAGCGAATCATCCAGCAAGCCTTTGTAGCTGAAGACCCTGTTGATCCAAGGGTAAAACAATTCAGGCAGTATGATTTCAAAGATACTTTGGGAGGATACACGTTCGACCTTTTTTATAAAAACATCGATGATCGCAGGCAGGACACCTTGTCGATCTCGCGGTTCAGTGAAAACCGGATCCAGGGTACCATCTCCTCAACTACAAATAAATTACTGTTTTTCAGCATTCCCTACGACAAAGGCTGGCATGCAATTATTGACGGAAAACCTGTTCAGCCAATGCTTTGCAACCTTGGGTTCATGGGGTTTTTCATCGATCCGGGCAAACACCAGGTTGAGCTTTTTTACCGACCGCCGTTTTTCACACTCAGCCTGATGCTTTCCATCGGAGGCGTTCTCCTCTACCTGGGACTGATCGGGACTCACAGTTTTCTCAGGAAGAAAAAACAGGTTGAAAAATAATTTACCTTTGGCAAAACATGACTAATCAGTGATACATGCAACCCAGGATCATACAACTTCCTAAATTTGAAGACCCCAGGGGAAACCTCTCGTTCATAGAGGAGGAAAAGCACATTCCTTTTACCATTGAACGGGTTTACTGGATCTATGATGTACCGGGCGGACAAGTTCGCGGAGGCCATGCATTTAAAATTCAGCAGGAGCTGATCATCGCCCTGTCAGGCAGCTTTGATGTGGAAGTTGATGATGGCTCCGAAAAGCAGGTATTTTCCCTTAACAGGTCATATTACGGCCTCTATCTGCCGCCGGGATTGTGGCGGCGAATGCAGAATTTCTCCACCAATTCGCTGGCTTTGGTGATAAGTTCCACCTCATTTAGTGAACAGGACTATATCCGTGATTACCAGGAATTTCTAAAATTCAGAAAACCATGACAGGGCCAACTGTATATGATTGCAGCATTATTACCCTGGCAAGCATTAAAAACAGAGCCGGTAATATTACCCCTGTAACCAACTCGGAAGAAATCCCCTTTGCTGTGAAGCGGCTTTTTTACATCTATGACATTCCCGGAGGGGAGGACCGTGGCGCCCATGCCCACAGGCAATGTCATCAGTTTCTCATTGCAGCAAGCGGCAGTTTTGAAATAGAATTAGATGATGGCGTTGTTAAACGAACAGTTATGTTAAACCGGCCGTACTTCGGACTCCATATCCCACCAGGCATCTGGGCTGCAGAAAAGGGGTTTGCCTCCGGCACGGTGTGTTTGGTTCTGACGTCAGAAAAGTACAGGGAGGATGATTATATAAGAGATTACGCTGATTTTCTTGCTTTGAAAAAAAATGAATTATGATTCATAAACTGGCAGATGTTCAGACCGGAAAAATTGGCCAGGGGACAAAAATCTGGCAATTTTGTGTCGTTCTCGAAGGTGCAGTGATCGGCACTGATTGCAACATCAATTGTCATGTATTTATTGAGAACGATGTAATAATTGGCAACAATGTTACAATCAAACCTGGTGTTCAGATTTGGGATGGGCTGAGAATTGACAACAACGTGTTTATCGGACCCAATGTCACATTTATTAACGACCTGATTCCCAGGTCACAAGTCCGCCCTCACTCGTTCATTCAAACAAATATAGGTGAAGGGGCTTCCATCGGGGCCAATTCAACAATTATGGCAGGAATTACAATCGGAACCAAGTCACTCATCGGTGCCGGTTCCATGGTAACCAGGAGTGTTCCTGCATATACTGTCTGGTATGGGAACCCGGCGGTACAGAAAGGATATATTGACGACGGGAAGGAGATCCTGACAATGGATCTGAAAGACAGGCGGGGGAATCAGTATATCCTGATCGATGGAAAGCCTTGCATCAAATAACATAACAATTACGGCAAAGACCTGCCTGCTGCGCTATGATAAAATTTCTCGACCTCAAAGCCATCAATGATGCGTTCGATCCTGAACTCTCACAAGCCGTAAATCGCGTTTTGAAATCGGGGTGGTACCTGCTTGGCCAGGAAGTCAAAACTTTCGAGGAGGAATATGCTGCCTATATCGGCACCCGCCACTGTGTTGGTGTCGCCAACGGGCTGGATGCCCTTCGTTTGATTTTAGGAGCATACACGGTGATTGGTGTAATGAAGGAGGGTGATGAAATCATCGTTCCGGCCAACACCTATATTGCTTCCATGCTTGCGATTACTGAAAACCGGCTGACGCCGGTTCTTGTCGAACCAGACATCAGCACATTCAACATTGACCCTTTTCTCATTGAGGCAAAAATCACATGCAGAACGAAGGGGGTCATGATTGTTCACCTCTACGGACAAAATGCCATGCACCCTGAAATCAAGCGTCTGGCTGAAAAATACGACCTGAAAATAATTGAGGACAATGCACAGGCCCAGGGATGTTACGACCATGCAAAACGAACCGGTTCTCTGGGTCATGCAGCCGGTCATAGTTTTTACCCGGGGAAAAACCTTGGCGCGCTTGGAGATGCCGGTGCGGTAACAACAAATGATGATCAGCTCAGTACGGTGATCAGGGCCCTGGGAAATTACGGATCGAAGCAAAAGTATGTCAATGAATTTCAGGGACTGAATTCAAGGCTCGATGAGATCCAGGCTGCCATTCTGGGTGTTAAACTCAAACGCCTTGACAGCGACAACAACCGTCGCCGGGAGGTTGCCCGGTATTATTCCGCAAACATTAAAAATTCTAAAATCATACTGCCCGGGATCCCTGATCCGGCTATGAAAATTGAAGTTTTCGAAGGACATATCTGGCATCTTTATGTTATCCGCACCGCGGAAAGAGACCGATTGCAGGAATATCTGGCTGAAAAAGGCATACAAACATTAATTCATTATCCGATACCACCCCATAAACAATCTGCATATCCTGACTGGAATTCACTTTCTTTCCCAATTACTGAAAAAATTCACCGGGAAGTACTTTCAATCCCTATTTCACCAATTCTGAAAGATGAAGAAGTTTGCAGAATAACAGAGGCCCTCAATGCGTATTAACAAGATAAACAGCCTGATAAGAAAATTTGCCGGGTTCAGCATTGTTGGCTTAATCGTTACATTACTTTCGCTGTTGATCACGTATATCCTGTTAAAGGAGTTTTCCACTCCGCTGATGGCTACCTACATCCTTGTTTATGGAGCCACAATTGTTATTTCTTTCTTTTTAAACTCAAAACTGATCTTTAAAACAGGTTCCAACCTGCGAAACCTGGTTGTCTATTTTTTTGTTTACGGTGTCGGGCTGGGTCTGGGTACAATTTTGTTATGGCTGTTCAGGAGAATTCTGCCATTTGAAAACTGGGTCCTGCCCTATCTGGTCATCCCCTTCACCTTGTTGTCCAACTTCACCTTATCATATTACTTTTTAAAACCAGAAAAACCATGTTAAGCATCATTTGCCTGTCATATTATAGCGGCACAAGGATTTCGGTTGTATTTCAGAAATTGTCGGCCATTTTAAACGAGCATGCGATTCCCTTTGAATTTATTGTTATTGATGATGGATCAACTGACAACTCATATGAGTTAGCCCTGAAACTGGCTGACGAAAACCGGAACGTAAAGGCCTATCAACTCAGTAGAAATTACACCTCACACTACAGTATTTTTGCCGGATTATCAGTTTGCACGGGAGGTTGTGCAATGAGCGTTCCTGACGACGAGCAGCAGCCCTATGAGATCATTGTCGAGATGTACAGACTCTGGCAGTCGGGGCAGAAGGTCATCATACCGTACAGGTTAAAACGCAATGATGGTTTCTTTAATAACTTGTTTGCCAACTCCTATTATCAGATAATCAATGCCCTTTCTGACGTTAAATTTCCCCCTGGCGGTGCTGATTCCATGTTTATTGACCGTGAAGTCATCGATATCATCAATACAAGGATTCATGCAATTAATACTTCGCTGATTACAGAGATTCTCCGGCTGGGATTTTCCCCGTATTATTTTCCATTCGAGCGGACCAAAAGCCTGAATACCAAGTCACGATGGACGCTGAAAAAGAAAATACGGTTGTTTAAGGATACATTTTTCTCGTGCTCAACCTGGCCGATTAAGATGATCACAAGGATGGGGCTGGTTTTTGCGCTTGTAGCGTTCGGGTTGATCGTGTTTTACGCTTACCTGGCACTTTTCGGGAACCCGCAATTCTGGGGAGAACGACTGCCGGGCTGGACATCCACGGTAATTATCCTTTCCTTCTTTTCAGGGTTAAACCTCTTCTCTCTCGGAATTATTGCAGAATACATCTGGAGGATATACGAGGAGGTAAAGAACCGTCCGGGTTATATCGTTAAAAAAGGTCCTCATAACCCATAAATACTATGCTGTAACCGCTTTGGAACGGAACACCACCATCAGGTAGCAGACAACTACAAACACACCGATCCCGGATACCATAAACATCGCCCGGGGGCCAATTGAATACCACAAAAGACCGGCAAGCGAGCTCGCCAAAAGCGAAAATACACTGGCCAGGCTGCTATAGAACCCGATGGCAGTAGCTGTATCCGGTTTCTTTGCCATATTTGAGATGAGTGCCTTGGAAATCCCCTCGCTGCATGCAGCATAAATCCCATATAAAAAAAACAGGATCCCGAATACAACCAGCGACGTTGCAAATCCCATGAGGGTATATACGACAGCAAAGATGAATAATCCCGTGATCAGCATGGTTTTAAGTCCAATCCTGTCGGCCAATGCACCAATTGGATATGAAAACAGTGCATAAACCAGGTTGTAAAAAATGTAAACTCCGATCATCATGGTATCGGAAAGGTGCTGTTCTTTCAAGGCAAGGAGCAGAAAGGCGTCAGAGCTGTTAAAAAGGGTAAATGCCAGCAAACCGACAACCAGCAGACGGAACCCGGGAGATGATTTACCCCAGTACCTGAGGTAGGAGAAGAAACCAACCTTTTTTGGTGAGCCAGTAAACGGGGGAGCAGTTTTATCCTTTAAAAGAAAAGTCAGTGTAATTGCAACCAGGCCCGGGAAGAATGCAATGAAGAACATCCATTTATACTGACCGGGGTAGAGCCAAAGGAAAATAAGGGCGAGTATCGGACCAATGGCAGCACCAATGGTATCCATGGAACGATGAAAACCGAAAACTTTCCCTTTGTGTTCCGGTGTAGTTTCATCACTCAACATGGCATCCCGGGCGCTGGTGCGGATTCCCTTGCCAAACCTGTCGATTGTGCGGGCAAAGAAAATCCAGACCGGAAATACAAAAATGGCCATCATTGGTTTTGAAATGGCACTTAACATATAGCCAGCCCTTACAAATGGCACCCGTTTCCCCGTGAGATCAGATAAATTGCCGAAATAGCCCTTGCTTAATCCGGCAGTAGCCTCGGCAACCCCTTCCAGGATGCCGATCAGGAGTATGGAAAAACCGATTGATTTAAGGTAAACCGGCATAACCGGATAAAGCATTTCACTTGCAACGTCGGTGAAAAGACTTACAAAGGAGACAACCAGAACAGTCCGGGTGAGTATTTTTTGCTTCATACTTACTGGCTAATCTGTTCGCTAAATTTCACATATTCTCTGGCAACACCACTCAACTTATAATTCCAGTGTTTACTTGCATCCTGTGCGTATCCTGAAACTTCAGGCGAAGTAAATTTAAGCCTCTTTAAGGCGGTGAAGGCGTTCATGCGGGTTTCGAATTCATATTTCGGACCACAGTAAGCGATCATTTCAGGTAGATACTCCCGTTTCCCGTTTCTGATGGCAATTTCAAGCCAGGACATCCTGATGTTCTTACCTCGCCAGCCCTCCATATCCCGGGTAATATCAAGGTAATGTTCCTGGTTTTTCGGGAAAGATACACAGAGTGCTTCCAGTGCAAATTGAACATTCAGGTAACTTGAGTCATACAGCAACCCTTCCACCGTACTCTGAAGCAGGTCGGGAACAGGATTTAACACCTGCAACGCGGTTTTTCGAACACTGGCATCCTTGTCATGCAACGCCTGCCTGAACAGTTCCACTGCTTCAGGTGATTGGTCGGAGGCAAGCTGTTGAAGAATTTCGGATTTAACCAGCCAGAATGTCTCCTTTCTGAAGGAGGTCATCAAAATCTCCGATTTTTTAGATACTGGTTCTGACCGCAACCCTACCCATGCATCATAACGATCGATCATATTCTCCGCTTGTTGCGATTGCGTAATTAACCTTTCAAATGGCTGGGTGAATGTTACCTTCTTGAGTATCTTGCGGTTGGGGTCAAACAACACAAAGGCTACCTGTTTCTTCAGCGGATTCGGGACCGATATTTCTGTATATTGCTTTTCGATCCAGGTTTTCAAATTGTTCTTTGTGCCATCCACATAATGCACTTCAAATTCGACGGGCATTTTGAAGAGCCCGTTTAACTCATTGACTTTCTGAATCTGCCAAACCTTAAACAGCGTTGACCTGTTCCCTGTTGAATCGGCAGCAACAGAATCCTTTACGAGATAGTCGGGTTCGCCACCCCTTAACACCCACTGATCAAAAAACCAGTTATATGGTTTTCCGGTTGCGTCATACACACATCGTATAAAATCATTGGTTTCGGCGTAGCCGAAGGCGTATTTTTCAAGATAATGCCGGATTGCATCTTTAAATTCAAGCTCACCCATAACGTTATGAAGCATCTCAAGGACCAGGGATCCTTTCTGATAGATCCGCTGCACGCCGCCCTGGCTTCCCCCTACCGGGAAATCGTTTTTCTGAGCTGCTTCAAAGGCAAGACGTGTTTCATCATTGCGGATATTCTGATAATAATCCTCTCCATAGATACTCTTTTCAAACATCTTGGCGTAATACGTTGCAAAACTCTCTGTAAGCCATACATCCCGATTGACAAAATGAGACACACAATTCCCGAACCACTGATGAGCAAGTTCATGCACATTCACGTTCACATAATTCCGCTGCCACCAGGCCCTGGGGTTTATCTGCATGTAGTCGCCAAACACAGTACTCGTGGTGGTTTCCATGGCACCGTACATATAGTCGATTACCGGAGCCTCCCTGTAAACCGGGTAAGGATATTTGAACCCGAGTTCGTCCTCAAGGAAATCGAACATTCTTTCGGTATACATATAGGTAGTGCCAACGCGATCAGGCATATCGGCGTAATACCAGAATTCCAGCGGCACTCCCTGTGATGTCTTGGTGCTTTTAAAGTTATAATCGCCGATAACCAGTGCTGTAGAGAAAAACGGATGGTCCTTCTTCATGGCATAATGCCATGTTTTGGAACCATCTGTGTTTGCCTTCACTTCGAGCCGCTCACCGTTGGAAAAGACCTTGCAGGCACTGTCGAAGGTGACAAACAAATCAACCGTGATCCGGCCGTCCATGTATGGGATCCAGCCATGCGGCCGGTGCGCCCATATCTGTTTGCGTTTCCCTTCTTCCTCCGGCCTCCAGCCAATGAAATAGATGGGGCCTGAAAGGGGAGTTGCAGTATAGGCAATTTGTATCTGTGATTCGGATGAAGCATCGGGTCCGACTTTCAGAGGATGGGGAATGGATGACCCCGGATCAATCACAAGGTTGTTTGCGACCTGGCGGAATTTAACCTCTTTGTCGTTTATTTTCACTGATGAAACAAGGAAGTCGGGGGTATGAAACATTATGGAATCAACCTGGTAACGATTCGGAACAAAAGTGAATTCAGCAGTTCCAATAACCAGGTTTTTCTCCGGCTGGAAATTGACATGGGCGGTAAGGTGCCTGATTGTTATTGGCAAATCCGCAGGGACACCCGAAGGATCGGCATAATAGGTTACTGTTTTAACCTGGGCCGATAAGGAGCCCAGGTTCATGAAGCCTGTGATTATCGAAAATAAAATCAGGGTGTTAACGAGGGGTTTACGTGTTTCTCTTACAAAAAGTGACTTCATAAATAGATATTTTTATTATGTTTGCCCCTGCATCGAAATCCTGTCGTGGCGGTGATAGCCAAAAGTAGTAAAAAACCATGAAGATCGACTCGCTCAGCGAAAAACTCATTCTCTATTTCGTCCTGTTAGGCATGGGTGCAATTATGGTTGTAAGCACGGTTTCATTTTACAGCACGAAAGAGGCATTGATGAGCCGTACTTTTGATCAGCTGACATCTTTGCGGATCGTTAAAAAGAAGCAGATTGAACAGTTTTACTCCGACAGGGAGAGGGAGATCAGGCTGATGGCTGAATTGGGAAAACCCACTACTGGCCCGGCATATCGGTTGCCCGGGCAGTACTTCTCATTTTTTTACGTTCTTGACAAGGATAAGATAGTGGCTCTTGGCAGGTTATCTGACACCAACAGTGCGCCGCTTCCGGTCATCCCCGAAACCAGTCTCATCAAACTCCGTGAGCAACTTGAAAGCAAGTCAGTCGTACTTTTGGACATGGTTCGTGATAACCGGCAACAATTTCCTTACCAGCTTATGGCAGCTAAAATTCCAGCTACAGGTAAAGATATCACAACAACCGGCAACATCCTCATCCTTGCTGTTTCTATAGAGGCAGTGAATGCCATCATGTTGAACAATGATCCATTGAGTGGTCTGGGCCTGAGCGGCGAGACCTATCTTGTTGGCGATGATTTCCTGATGCGTTCCACTTCCAGATTTCAACCAAATTCCATCCTTCAAACCAAAGTTAAAACCCAATCTGTTGTTGATGCTGTCAATGGCATGACAGGTACGATTACGACCAATGATTATCGAAATATTCCTGTCCTTTCATCATTCGACATCATTGATGTTCCGGGGTTGAAATGGGCAATTCTGTCGGAGATCGATGTTAAGGAAGCCATGGTTCCGATTTACGAAACACGGACACGGATCCTTTTGCTGAGCGCCATCCTGACCATCATCTTTTTTGGGATTGTGTTTCTTATTTCCAGGAGAATTACAAAACCGCTCAACAGGCTTAGGAATGCAACGGTCAGTTTGGGAAAGGGAGTGTACAGCCTGGATCTTCCGGTTGATTCAATGGATGAGATCGGGGCACTGACAGAATCATTCAATACGATGGCCAGGCAAATAAAGGAAAAGACGACTGAACTTCAGATGGAACGTTTTGGCCGCATGCGGTCGGTTTTTGACGGGGAGGAGATGGAACGGCAGCGCCTTTCACGTGAGCTGCACGACGGCATCGGGCAGTCTCTGATTGCCATCAAACTTCGGCTTGAAAATCTTCTGTACCAGGATGGGAATGAAATTCGAAACTCCATCCAGGAGCTGAAGAATTACTTTGATCAGATCATTGATGAGGTACGCAGGATTTCAAACAATCTCATGCCATCGGTACTTGAAGTCTTCAGCATCCCGATTGCCTTCCGCAATCTCTTTTCTGAAACAGAGGAGCACAGCAACCTGCGGATCCATTTTGAAGCAAAAGGAAACTTCGACGACCTGAATAAAAAAATCAAGACTTATATTTACCGGCTTACCCAGGAAGCGCTGAATAACATTGTGAAACATGCAGAATCCAAGGAAGTATGGGTTTACCTTACCCGTGACACCGACCAGCTCAGACTGGTAATTCGCGATGACGGCAAAGGATTTTCACCTGAAACCCTTGGGGCTGAAGCTGGGAATGGCATCCACAACATGCGGGAAAGGGCTAGTTTACTGCAAGGTCAGATTACAATTCATTCAATTCCGTTGAAAGGAACAACCATCACCTTAGATGTACCAATAATCACAACTTATGTCAAAAATCAGGATTTTCCTCGTGGATGATCACCAGCTCGTAAGGGATGGGATCAAAGCTTTGCTAATCAGTTCCGATGACCTGATTATTCTCGGGGAAGCCTCCTCCGGAAAAGAATGTTTTGAGAAAATCGCAATTGAACCTCCGGATGTGCTGATCCTGGACATCTCCCTGCCTGACACCAATGGTATTGAGATCACAAAACGTGTTTCGGTTGATTATCCCCAGACACGTGTCCTGATACTCTCCATGTACACCAATGAAGATTTTATTTTCAATTCTGTGAAAGCCGGGGCACGCGGATACCTGCCAAAGAATACCTCCAGAGAGGAACTGCTGAGCGCCATTCATGCCATTTATAATGGAGATGAGTTCTTTTCAGATTCCATTTCACGGATCATGCTGAAAAGTTATGTCCGCAAAGCAAAGGAGGACGACCTGCTTCCACAGCGGGGGCCAATCCCGCTCACCACACGTGAGATCGAGATTCTAAAGCTCTTTGCCGAAGGTTATATCAACAAAGAGATCAGCGATCAGCTCGATATCAGTATTCGTACGGTTGAGACTCATAAAAATCACATTATGAAAAAGCTCGAACTAAAATCGACAGTTGAACTGATCAAATATGCCATCCGGAATAAGATTGTAGAATTATAACTTACGTATTTCACTTATAACCCACCCTCGTTTTAGCTAATTAAAATTCAGTAGTTTACGGGATTGCAGGAACGACCATATCGACCTAACATTGCATGTGAAAACATTAACAAATCACGTTGCAATGACCAGAAAAAATTTATTTTTAAGATCGATCATCCTGGTAAGCCTCTTCATTGGACTATGCATGCAAGGCCATGCCCAGCTTCAGGATGAAAATAAAATGGAGGAAAAAACCGGAAGTAGTGCGGCCTTCAGTGCTGGTGCCGACCTTGTAAGCCGTTATATCTGGCGCGGATCAGATTATGGCAACTCCCCCGGTATTCAGCCGGCCATGGCTTTCTCGGTTGCCGGATTCAAAGCAGGTTTCTGGGGTTCATACGGACTCGGACAGTACTCGAAACAAATCAATGACTCCACCATAGCCAACATGGGGCACTACGCTGAAGTCGACCTGTACCTTTCCTATACCTGGAAAGGATTCACCATCATGGCTTATGACTATTTTTTTCCAAATTCACTCGATCCAAACAACGGGAACAAATATTTCAACTTTAAATCCGGAACAACAGGCCATACCCTTGAAGCATGCCTCTCCTGGGGAGGCACTGAAAAGTTCCCGCTTCAGCTCTATGCAGGAACACTTATTTATGGCGCTGACAAAGGCAAAGACTCCACCGGAGTTTATGGTGCGGGTAGTGAAAACAATTACTCCACCTATTTTGAAGCCGCATACCAGTTTAATGTCAAAGGTTTTGGTATAAAACCCTTCCTTGGAGGGATTCCGTTTGGGTCCTCGTGGTATGGTCCGTCAGGTGGCATCATCAATGCCGGCTGTACTTTCACAAAAACCATCCGGATCTCCAGTGAATATTCTCTGCCCGTATTCTGCTCTGCAATTACCAATCCGCAGGCGCAGAGCCTATTCCTTGTATTTGGAATCTCCCTGTAAGTGCGAATTAATTCGTAAATCGTAAATAAAATAATTTAAAATCAAAATTATGGGAACAATTGATATTGGTTCTACCGGGTTCATGCTCTTGTCGGCAAGTCTGGTTATGTTAATGACGCCGGCGCTGGCATTTTTCTATGGTGGTTTGGCCACCAAGCGAAATATTCTGGGTATCATGATCCAGAGTTTTGCCTCACTGGGCTGGACCACTGTACTTTGGGTTACTTTCGGCTACTCCCTCTGTTTCAGCGGCGGAGAAGGCGGGATTTTTGGAAATCTTGACAAAGTTTTCCTTAACGGAGTGAGTATTGATTCAATTTATGCCGGCAATGGCAAGATCCCTGAAATAGTTTTCATCGTTTACCAGATGATGTTTGCCATCATCACGCCAGCTTTGATCACCGGGGCATTTGTAAACCGTGTCACCTTCCGTTCCTATATGATCTTCCTCACTGTATGGCAGATCATGGTTTATTACCCGTTTGTTCACATGATATGGGGGAATGGATTACTCGCACAGTGGGGAGTTTTAGACTTTGCAGGTGGAATTGTTGTACACGCTACGGCCGGATTTGCTGCATTGGCCTCAGTTTTCTATGTTGGAGCCCGGACTGATAAGAATTCGACCCCGAACAGCATCCCACTCGTTGCCATCGGCAGTGGACTGCTCTGGTTTGGATGGTATGGATTCAATGCCGGCAGCGAGTTGCAGGTGGATAACATCACCGCCCTGGCCTTCATTAATACCGATGTTGCTGCGTCATTCGCCACTGCTGCCTGGGTTGCCATTGAATGGTTCCGTGAAGGACGACCCAAGCTTCTTGGCTTGCTTACAGGTTCAATTGCCGGACTGGCCACCATCACCCCCTGTGCGGGATTTGTCCCGATGTGGTCGGCACCTATTATCGGTATTGCTGCAGGGGTAACCTGCTATATGGCTGTGCAGCTCAAGAACAAACTGAAATGGGATGATGCACTGGATGTTTGGGGTGTTCATGGGGTTGGTGGCGTACTTGGCTCTATCCTTTTGGGAGTTTTCGCAACCAAAATGATCAATCCTGCAATAGTTTCTGAGGGGCTGTGGTTTGGCCAGAGTTCGTTTTTCTTTAAACAACTGATCACGGTAATTGCAGCATCTGCGTATGCATTCATCTTCACCTACATCATGCTGGCCCTGATCAACCTGATCACACCGGTGAGAGTGTCACAGGAACATGAACAGGCAGGGCTGGATGCAGCTCTGCACGGAGAGAAAGCATACGATGAGGGAACACTCTGAGAAGTTACTTTCCCAGGGCCTTTGTAACTGCAGGACCCAATTTTGCTATGTTATCCTTACAAATAAATTCTGTGGCCCCGGCAGCAATGCACTCCTTTCTGATATCTTCACTGATTGAACCAGAAACCACAAAGAATGGAGTACCAAGGTCCTTTTCAGTCACAAGCCTTAGGGCAGTTTGCCAGTCAAACCCGGGAATGCTAAAATCAGATATAATTAAATCCGGATTAAATTCGGACAAGGCGGTTTCAAATGCCTCCCTGTCTTCAACAATTTGAAATTCACAGGCATCATTAAGTACTCTGGAAACCTCTCTTCTAACCAAATAGGCATCAGAAGGGAGATCCTCAATTTGCAGTATCCGGTACATGTGGTTGATGGTATCTAAAATCACTACAATAAAATTGCAAATTAACTGCAATTTTGGGTAACATTATCGAAAAACAATGCAAGGTACGATAAGTATTATTAAAAAACAAATGGAAATAAATTATCCCTGATCGACTTCACAACATCTGAATTCGTATTATCTTTGACCATTGGGATGCCAGACTTCCCAAAAATGAGAGCCTGGGGGAATCTGATTTTTTTTACAAATTACAATGAAACAATTCACTGGCATTGGTCAAACATTTGAACACCTTAGAAAATCAGCTGAGAGTGGACTTTCTATTGGATTTGTGCCAACGATGGGGGCGCTGCATGACGGGCATCTTAACCTGATCAGGAGATCAAAGCAGGAAAATGACCTCACCGTTTGCAGCATATTTGTAAATCCGATACAGTTTAACAATAAGGAAGACCTGGCAAAGTATCCGCGGACACTTGAGAGGGATTCCCTTTTGCTTGAAGAACTTGGATGTGATATTGTTTTCGTGCCGGAAGCAGACGAGATGTATCCTGAATCTGAACCCGTTGATCTCAACCTGGATTTCGGCATGCTTGACAAGGTCATGGAGGGCAAATTCCGCCCGGGCCATTTTAACGGAGTGGCCATTGTTGTAAAAAAACTTTTTGATATTGTACAGCCAACCCGGGCGTATTTTGGCAAGAAAGACTTTCAACAGCTCGCTGTCATTAAATACCTGGTTAAAACACTGAATTTGCCGGTGGAGATTGTTCCCTGTGAAACCGTGAGAGACCCAGACGGCCTGGCAATGAGTTCGCGCAATACACGACTCAGTGCGTCAGACAGGAACCTGGCTCCGGGGATTTACAAGGTTCTTCAAAAAGTGAGGATGGAAGCCGGGAACATATCAGTAAACGAATTACTTACATGGGCCGTCAGAAAAATTGAAGAACATCCGGGCTTCAGGGTGGAATACCTCGAAATCGCCGACAATGAGACCCTGATGCCTGTTGAAAATTGGGATAACCTGGCGCGGGATGTTGCCTTTGTTGCTGTTTTCGTGGGAGATGTGAGACTAATCGACAATATTGAACTTTTTTAGTAATTTTGCGGCCTGATTGAGATTCCGATGGAAATATAACGATTGACGAAGAATTGAATGGCCGACTTGACAATTGAAGAAGCACCCCGGGCTAACCGGATTGTCACCTTCATAAAATTTACACTTTTCCTTGGACTGGGTATTTTTATC
>CAIYJU010000195.1 GCA_903926565.1 uncultured Bacteroidales bacterium | reverse complement strand
CTTATTTATCAACTCGTAAAATGATGAATTGTCAACATGTGTTGGATTTTAAAAAAGCAAATTTTTATCGACGAACCAAATTGTTAACTACCGAATAAAACTGTTAATAACGTTTATTTTTCACCTACTGATTAGTTACAATAAATATAATAAATATTTAGCTTTGCATTTTGTGCAAAAAGGACAAGTGTGTACGTAAATGAAGAAATGTAATTAAAATTGAAACATGCCAACCTTCATTTCCATTTTACGCGGAATCAATGTCAGTGGCCATAAGATCATTAAAATGAAGGCGCTGCAGGAGGTGTATGAACGGCTCGGTTTTCATCGTGTCAGGACGTATATCCAGAGCGGGAACGTAGTGTTTGAAAGCAGTATATCAGATCCTGGAAAACTGGAACACATGATAACCGGTGAAGTACTGAAAAGCTTCGGGTTTGAGGTGCCGGTCATAGTTCTCTCCAAAGATTCATTGATAGAGATTTCAATGCAAAATGATTATGTAGGCAAAAGGGGAGAAGATATTTCGAAACTTCATGTAACAATTCTGTCAGCAGAACCTGATAAAAGCCTTGCAGATGGCATCAGGAAGGAGGACTATTTACCTGACGAATTTTATATAACCGGCAGGACAATCTACCTTTTTTGTCCCAATGGCTATGGGAATACAAAACTCAGCAATACATTTTTCGAGAAGAAATTAAAGGTACAGGCCACCACCCGAAACTGGAATACAGTTCTGGTGCTTGTAAAAATGAGTGAATAATAAAAAAAACATCACATGAAATCAAAACTCCTGTTTTTATTGGTAATGATTGTCAATCATGCCAGCAGCCAGTTTATGTCTGCACCGGAAATAGAGCCGGTTGATTTTCTGACACAGCCATCACTTCTTTGGAAGTTTAAAGCCAATGGTCCGATTGTAGGCTCTCCGATCATTGACAATGGGACTGTTTTTATAGGCAGCCTTGACAGTTCATTATATGCAATCGACTTGTCGACAGGCAAGGAGAAGTGGAAACAACAAACCCGGGGACCCATCAGGTCGTCGGTATGCGTGGCTCCAAATGGGTTGTTTCTTATTGGCAGCGATGGGTTTCTCTTCAAACTTGACAAGGATTCCGGCAAGGTTCTGGGTTACTACCAAACAATGAATGGCTACATGGGGGACTTGCAGCAGGACTTTGCTGATTATTTTACCTCAACCCCGGTGATTAAAGATTCAACCATTTACTTCGCTTCCGGTGATTATATTTATGCTGTTTCAACAACAAAAGGATACCTCAACTGGACCTTTAAGGCTGGTGGGGTGGTACACACCAGGCCGGCAATTGCGCAAAACTGGCTTTATGCAGGTTCATTTGATGGGAACCTCTATGCTATCGATATCCGTACCGGAAACCTGGCATGGAAGTTTAAAACAACAGGGAAGTACTCATTTCCAAAAGGGGAGGTGACGGGGAGTCCTGTTGTTGCCGGTGGAATGGTCTTTGCTGGCGCAAGGGATAACAACCTCTATGCAGTTGACATGAGGGGAGGATATTGCAACTGGATGAAGCAATTCCCTGCAGGTTGGGCATTGCCAATTACAGTAAACGATTCTGTTATTTATGTTGGAACCTCTGATGACCGGTCTTTTTTTGCATTTGATATACGAACAGGTACCCAGTTGTGGAGAGCTCCTCTCGGTTTTAACATTTTCGGGGGTTGTGCCATTGGCAAGAAAATGGGATATGTAGCAACACTGGCAGGAAAAGTACATGGGGTTGATCTTACAACAGGTGAGATTGCCTGGACCATTGAACTTGACAGTTATATCGCGAACCATCTTAAATGGCTTAAGAAAAACGACACATACCGTGCAGATATCAGTAAGCTTATCGGCACCCCGTCCGACATGCTGGTGATGTATGGTCAGCTTGGGGGGATCTTTGGCACCCCGGCTGTTGACATTGACCACCTCGTTGTAGCCGGTTATGACGGCTGGGTCTACTGCTTTTCAAGTGAAGCAAAGAAATGACCACTCGTTTAATCCGGTTGCGGTTCCTTCAGCTCTACCGGGGTTCCGGTGATCTTGGGTTGTTCAGGGTAATGTTGATGGTGGTAGTGCTTCTTCCGTTGTTTTCAGTTTTCCTGGTGCAGCGAATCAGGGTTCATCCCTGGCAGTTTGCAATACCCGCCATGGTCCTATACATTGTATGGATGGTCCACAACAACCGCAAAGATTATCACTTCCTGCTGGCCATCATGCCGAACCCGAAGGTCCAGTTACTTGCTGAATATTTTCTTTTTACGATTCCGGTCATATTGCTCCTTCTCTCGGCTCAGCTCTATCCTCACGCATTTGGTTTTTGTATCATCCTGATGGTTATTGCCTTTACAGTGCCCCGAAAAGCCGCAATTGCTGACCGTACCATGAATCTGAAGATGATTCCTGACGGGATGTTTGAGTGGCACAGCGGGATCAGGAAGAATCTTGTGGTACTTATACTCTTTTACATCCCCGGTCTGTTCGGGTTTTACCAGGTATGGCTTTCGGCAACTTCCCTGGTTGTAATCACCCTTATTTTTATTTCCTTTTATTCAGAATATGAACCATTGAGTATGCTTGACCCGCACAGGCTTGGTCCATGGAAGTTTCTGATGTGGAAAGTTGTTTACCATGGAGGAGGTTTTGCACTTATTTTGTTGCCTCTACTTCTCAGCGCATTGTTATATGGTGAATTCCATTGGATCATTTTTGGTTATTTCCTGGCTTCAGTAAACCTCGTTGCCTTCTCCATCCTCCTTAAATACTATCAATACCGTCCGGCTGCATTTTCGGGTGCACACCAGCTGCTTACCATGCTGGCCGGTTTGATATCGGTGATCCTGCCCGTGGCAGTAGTTTTTCTTTTATTTAACCTGGTCCTGGCAGCTGGTGCGACCGGCAACCTGAAAAAATATCTCTATGGTAGTCATTGAAAATCTTTGTGTATCATACGGCGACCATCAGGTTCTCGATAACTTATCGCTGACTCTTTCCGAAAACTATGTACATGGACTTGTTGGCATGAATGGTGCCGGAAAGACGACCCTGCTGAATGCCATGGCAGGGTTTATTTCCATTAACTCCGGGACCATTCTCACGCAGGGGATGCCACTTCAACGGGTAAACCTTTCCTTCCTGGAAACCGAGAATTTTTTTTACAGCAATATTACGGGCCGGGAGTACCTTGGATTGTTTAAAGCCCCGCCGGGATCGTCGGATATTGATGAGTGGAACCGGTTGTTCAATCTTCCGCTCAACCAGTTGATCGAAGGCTATTCAAGCGGGATGAAACGAAAACTCGCCCTGGCAGCGGTCTTGAGACAGGACAGGAAACTTGTAATACTGGATGAACCTTTCAACGGCCTCGACCTGGAGTCTTCCCGCCTGCTCAGCCTGATCATCGGCAGATTGAAGGAAAGGGGCACCCTGGTGCTTGTCACTTCTCATATCCTGGAATCCCTGACAGGAATATGTGATTATATCCATCTTCTCAGGAACGGGAAGATCGTTTTCTCAAGGGATAAAGGAAACTTCAACAATCTGGAGCAGGATATTTTTAAGGATGTGGATCAGGGTTATTCCAGCCTGGTGAACAGCATCTTATAAGAAATGAGCCAGGTTTTCAGGCCTGTACGTGGGGTCGTTGTTGTACCTTTCCATGACAGACGGATGCAAAAGTTCATTGGTATTGCCATTGCTTCCTGTTTTAAGGCTGACCGGGCGGTGGTAAACTCCGTTTAGCCGGTAATACCACTTCATCGAATCATGTTTCTGCCCCAAAGGATCAGGGTGTGTTACGATCGGGTCAAAACCCAGGTTGCATCCACGGGCTTTCTCCATCATCCAGTTTAAGGGAATATCCGACAATGCTGATTCAGGATAACCGCCGCCAACATCAGAGTGCACCCCAACGAACCACATCTGTTCCAACGTCTGGTTTTTGACATCCGGTTGCTGGTGCCATAAGGTTGCTTCAAATTTTTTACGCTTCTCATCAATGGCCAGCGCATGAAATGCATTTTCTACTTTGGAAGATAGTTCCGTGTCATGGAATTCAGACCTGCCGTTAAAGATGCTGTGGGCGACCAGCGGATTGCCCAGGGCACCCACCGTATCCCAAACACCGATGAATTTAATGGTTGTTGACTCTTCAACAGCATACGTCTTTCTGAAAAGGGTGGCTTCCTCGGATTTCGGATGAAAGGCGGGATGTCTTGACCTGTATAGTTGAAAGGCCTTACCGGTTTTGTCAATATTTTTCACGTCCAGAATGCCTGAATTCCTGATCAGTCCCGACAAACTCCTGACTGTAAAAGCACCTCTGCTGAATCCGAAGAGGAACAGTTCATCTCCGGGCTGGTAATTATTGACAACAAATTGGTAAGCCTGGAGGATGTTGGCCGAAATCCCGGTACCTGTTGCACCATCAAACACCTTTTTCAGCTTATTCCCTTCCGAGCCGACCCCGAGATCGTAGTAAAGTTTTTGGGTAGTTCCATCGGCTGACCTCTTGCTGAGTGCGTTGGCCAGCTTAACGACATTGGTCTGGCAGGATTTGCCGTTTTCCTGTTCATCAGGGGTGTTCCAGGTTCCGTCGCAGAAAATTGCAATTCTTTTCATGGGCTTATGAATTAATAATGTATAAATAAACATTTATGTTCCACAGCCTCTAACTTCTCCCTTCATACTTCAGGAGTTTACATGACTCACACCTTAAAAGAATCAGATTCATTTAAATAATTCAGCAGTCCGTTATAAATTGCGATTAACCGGGAGGTCTGAAGATGCAGTAGATTTAATCCGGCAATGAGTTTATCGATGTCCTCAGGATATTCATGGCTGACAAGATTTCTGATTTCCCGTAGTTCAAGCCATTCATTTGCTGAAGGAAGAATCCGGAGCTTCTCAAGGCGAAGCAGCATGTCTTTAAATGCCATGCTTTCAGATTCTTCACCAAGATAGTCAAGTAGTGTTTTGAATAACCGGCTGCCAATAGTGTCTTGAAGCTTCGAAAAACGGTAAATCATCTGGTCGAGAAAACTGACCTGAATTTGAGTTAAATGATCATATTTATCAGATGTAATGGGAAAAAGTTCAGAGGTTTGTTGTAAAGCAAAAGTGAGATAGGTTTTATGCCGGTTGCAAACAACCACCGTTTTATTCAACTTATCAATGGTTAGGT
>CAIYJU010000194.1 GCA_903926565.1 uncultured Bacteroidales bacterium | reverse complement strand
GAGCACATGATGTTCAAGGGGACTGACGAATTTGGCACTAAGGATTTTGCCAAAGAAAAAGTGCTGATCGATCAGATCGAATACAAGTTTGAAGTTTATAAGAAAACTGTTGATACCAACCAGCGGAAAAAGATCTATCATGAAATTGACAGCCTCTCTGGTGTGGCCTCTACATACGCCATTGCAAATGAGTATGATAAGCTTCTTTCAATAATCGGTGCAAAAGGAACCAATGCGTTTACATCATTTGAAGAAACTGTTTACATAAACGACATTCCAGGCAATAAGATTAATCAATGGCTTCAGATTGAACAGGAGCGTTTTAAAGACCCCGTGTTCCGCCTCTTCCATACTGAACTGGAAACTGTTTATGAAGAGAAGAACATGAGCCTCGACCGGGATGACGACAAGGTTTTCGAAGATTTATTTGCCGGCCTCTTTCAGAAGAATACGTATGGTACCCAAACCACCATCGGAACTGTTGAACATCTGAAGAATCCATCTCTCATTTCACTGAGAAATTATTATGAGGCAAGATATGTCCCCAACTACATGGCTGTTGTGCTTTCCGGTGATTTTAACCCTGAGGAAGTGATCAAACTTGTTGATGCAACGTTCGGGCAGCTTTCGTCAAAACCTGTAGTCACTTATGTTCCCGCAGCAGAGGCTCCGATTGCCCAGCCCATTGTTAAAGAGGTGGTTGGCCCGGATGCAGAGTCGGTGACCATCGGTTATCGTCTTGGCGGTGCCGATACCAAAGATGCCGATCTGGTTACGATGTGCAACATGGTGTTAAGCAACAGTACGGCCGGTTTGATGGACCTGAACCTCAACCAGGCGCAAAAGGTGCTGGAAGCCAGTGCTTTTTCGTATGTGCTGAAGGACTATTCCGTCAATATTTTTACCGGAAAAGCCAAGGAGGGTCAGTCACTCGAAGAGGTGAAGGATCTGATCATGTCACAGATTGAACTGGTAAAGAAAGGCGAATTTCCCGAATGGCTTGTTTCCGCCATCATTAATGACTTCAAACTGGCTGAAATCAAAAAGTATGAAACCAATTATGGCCGTTCCATGGAACTGGTTGATGAGTTTGTGAAGGAACTTCCCCACGCAGAAGTGGTAAATAATGTGAACAGGCTTGAGAAAATTACGAAAAAGGATATAGTGGATTTTGCCAATAAAAATTATGGCAGCAACTATGTGATTGTATATAAGCGCAATGGTCAGGCTGTTGATGCCAAAAAAGTGGTAAAGCCACAGATTACGCCGGTAACCATGAACCGTGATGATGAGTCGGCTTTCCTGAAAAAAATCGTCGCAGAACCAAGCAAGGTGATTGAGCCGGTGTTTATTGATTATGCCACCGACATAAAGAAGTTCGAGTTTAAAAATACCATCCCGGTTCTGTACAAAGTGAATGCAGAAAATAAAACATTTTCACTCTACTACCATTTTGAGATGGGAACCAGTGCAAACCGTGAACTGGGAATTGCCCTTGATTACCTGAAATACCTGGGAACCGCCAAATATACCTCAAAGCAAATTCAGGAAGAGTTCTATAAAATGGGTTGTTCATTCAACGTTTTCAGTGCTGAGCAGGAGATATGGGTTTCACTGGATGGTTTGAGCGAATACATGCCGAGCGCCATGAATCTTTTTGAACAGTTGCTTTCGGATGCACAACCCAATGTTCTGGCTTTGCAGAATCTGATCGCCGATATCAAAAAACGCAGGGATGATGATAAACTTTCGAAACAGACGATCCTATGGCAGGCGATGCAGAATTATGGTGTATATGGAGAAAATTCACCCTTTACCAATATTTTGTCCTCCAAAGAACTCGACGCGCTCCAGGCCAAAGAACTGGTTGATTTAATCCACGGCCTCACAGGTTTTCAACATAAGATTTTATACTACGGCCCGGAAAGTACAAATACGCTTTCCGAAATCCTGACCAAGGAACATAAGGTGCCTGCCACCCTGAAACCGGTACCTGAACCGAAGAAATTTGAGCAAAAGGAAACTAATGTGTCGAAAGTTTATACGGTGAATTATGAGATGAAGCAGGCCGAAATCATTATGCTTTCAAAGTCTGATAAATACGATAAGTCGGTTATCCCGCAGGTCAGGCTGTTCAACGAATATTTTGGCGGGAGCATGAATTCTATTGTGTTCCAGGAGATCAGGGAGTCGAAAGGCCTTGCCTATAGTGCTTATGCCGGCTATACCACACCCCAGCAGCCTTACCGCAATTTTTACCTGTTTTCGTATATCGGAACCCAGAGTGACAAACTTCCTGAGGCAATGAGGGCGATGCTCGGTTTGTTCAACAACATGCCTGAAAGCGAAAAAGCGCTTAATTCTTCACGTGAAGCAATCATCAATAAAATTCGTACTGAGCGCATTACCAAATCGGCTGTGCTGTTCAACTATCTCAATGCCCGGAAATTCGGACTGACATACGATATCCGCAAGGATGTTTTTGACCAGGTTCAAAAGATGACCTTTGCCGATCTGAAAGCATTTCAGCAGAAGTACATCAAAGATAAGAATTTCACCATCATGGTGCTTGGCAAAAAGAGCGGGCTCGATATGAAGACCTTATCTTCTTATGGGCAGGTGAATTCGCTTGAATTGAAGGATGTTTTTGGGTATTAATCATCAGAAAACTTTCTCAGCATCTCCCTGTATTGCGAGAAAACATTCGCACGGGAGATAAATCCCAGGTATTTTCCATTGTCAACAACGGGTATGTTGTAACGGTCACTGCGTTGGAACAGTTGGATCACAGTGTCCATGGAATCATTCGGGTTGATGGAATAGTCGGGCATGAACAGGAGGTCTTTAACAAAAGTTTCCGTGTAGATTGACTGGTCGAACATGATCTGCCTGATATTGTCGAGCATCACTATGCCATGGAAATTTCCATCTTCATCCACCACCGGAAAAATATTGCGCGATGCGCTTGCCACTATTTTTACCAGTTGCCCCAGTGTCGCTTCAGGTCCGACACTGGCAAAATTGGTCTCGATGAGGTGCCTGGGTGACATGAATGATAACACTGCCTTATCTTTATCATGTGTAATCAACTCCTTCCTGGCGGCCAGTTGCCGGGTATAGATCGAATGGCTCTCGAAAATATGTGAGGTAAGGTAAGCAATAGCTGATACCATGATGAGAGGGGTAAGCAACTGATATCCGCCGGTAATCTCGGCAATCAGGAAAATGGCTGTCAGCGGGGCATGCATGACCCCTGCCATCACGCCAGCCATTCCTACCAGGGCAAAGTTGCTTACAGAAATGTTGAATCCGAAAACTGTATTTAAAAAGACGGCAAAAAAGTACCCGCTGATGGCACCGACAAATATGGATGGGGCAAAGGTCCCTCCGATTCCACCGCTCCCCTGTGTGAGTGCCATGGCCACCACTTTCATGATGACCAACCCGAAAATGATGAAGAGAAACGACCATTGATTCTGTTTCAATGTGCCAAATAAGAGTGAATTGCCGATTATTTCACCCTGTCCGTTAATTACCTCTTTCAAAACAGTATATCCCTCTCCAAAAAGAGAAGGATAGGCGAAAATTATAAGGGCAAGCATGGCACCTGAGATTCCGACCCGCAAGGACTGTGGTATTCTCTTCAGCATTGTTTCAATGCCGATACTTCCCCTGATGAAGAAAACAGACATTAGTCCTGTGAAAATGCCAAGCAGGATGTAAAAAGGAATGTGTCGCAGAATGAACGGACTGGTAAGCGTAAATGAGAACAATACCTCATTTCCCATCAGCAGGTATGATGCCAGCGAGGCTGTAACGGTGGCGATCAGCAGTGGGAGTACGGTGGCCATCGTGAGGTCGAGCATGAGGATCTCGAGGACGAAAATTACGCCGGCGATGGGGGCTTCAAAAATCCCTGCAATGGCTCCGGCCGCACCACAGCCTATCAGCAGTGTAGTCGTTTTGTAATCAAGCCTGAACAACCGGGCCAGGTTTGAGCCAATGGCTGATCCGGTCAGCACAATGGGCGCTTCCGGCCCAACAGAACCACCGAATCCCAGTGTGAGGGTGCATGCAATAAGTGATGAAAAAGTGTTGTGAGGCTTGATCTGACTGCTGTTTTTTGAAATGGCATATAGTACTTTACTTACCCCGTGGCTGATATTATCCTTTACAACATATTTAATAAACAGAATTGTCAGGATGATTCCGATCACCGGAAAAGCAAGAAACAGGTAGTAAATGCCGTGGTAGCTGAACCCATTGGTCAGGAAATAGTTGGTGTAATACAATGTGTTTTTGAGTGCAACTGCAGCCAGTCCGCTGCCAATACCAACGATGATACTGAGTATCAGGACAAACTGCCGTTGTCTGATATGGCGCAATCGCCAGACAAGAAGTTTACCGGTGACCGATTTAGGAAGCATACCAGTGCAAATATAACCTTTTAAAATAATAACTTTGTGCCCATAAGTCAGGAACAGGGGCTTCAGGAAATCATGAAATTCAATTCGGTCATACTTTAAAGAACCAGTAACAATGTTATCACCAAGATACGGAATCATCCTATGCTGCCTGTTTCTTTTTCTGCGGATGAATACCCTTTGCCAGAACTTGCTGCCATACCAGGATATTACAGTTCCTGTAACCATGAGAGCCGCTGATCTGGTATCAAGAATGAGTTTGCAGGAGAAAATCTCTCAGTTGGGCAACTTTACTCCCGCAATTGATCGTCTGGGTGTTGCAGGTTACGCCTACTGGAACGAGGCACTTCACGGCGTAGTTGCCAATGGTGTCACCTCCTTCCCGCAATCGATTGCACTTTCATCCACCTGGAACCCTGGTTTGATTCGTGAGGTGGCTGATGCCATCTCAGATGAAGCCCGTGTGAAAAACAAACAGGAGGGGATGGGGTTAACTTACTGGAGCCCCGTCATCAACATGGCAAGGGATCCCAGATGGGGCAGGACGGAGGAGACTTATGGAGAAGATCCTCATCTGACAACCCGGATTGCCCTGGAATTCATCAGGGGGATGCAGGGAGATGATCCAAGGTATCTGAAAACGGTTGCAACAGTGAAACACTTTGCCTGCAACAATGTAGATTCCGGCCGGCATGAAATCTCATCTGATGTTGACGAACGAAGCCTGAGGGAATACTACCTTCCGGCATTTAAAGCATGCGTTGAAAGAGGCAAGGTCTTTTCAGTGATGAACACCTACAATGCGCTGAACGGAGTTCCGGGACCGGTCAACAGAACATTGCTGGCCAATATTTTGCGAAGGGAATGGGGGTTCACCGGTTATGTGGTTTCTGATTGTGATGCCGTGCTGGATGTTTTTGCATCCCATGGTTATGTGAAAGCGGGACCAGATGCAGCAGCATTATCGATGAAAAGCGGGACAGATCTCAACTGTGGCGAAACCTTTCAAATGTTTGCAAATACAGCGATTTCCTCGGGAATACTGGCTGAAACCGATATCGACACTGCCCTGACGAGAATATTCAGGGCAAGGTTTCTTCTCGGCGAATTTGATCCGGCAGCAATGGTTCCTTATAATGCAATTCCCGACTCGGAAATCGATTGCCAGGAACATCGTGACCTGGCATTGCGTGCCGCACGGGAGGCAATTGTATTGCTGAAGAACCAAAACAGGATTTTACCGCTGAACAAGGACTCTGTTTCGACCATTGCCGTGATCGGACCCAATGCCAACATCATGCAACTGGGAGGGTACAGCGGTTCCCCTGTCGTTTCCATCACGCCATTACAGGGTATCACAGGTAAGTTCACCGGTCCGGGTAAGAAAATTATTTTTTCAGAGGGCTGCTCCATGAATGGCCCAAAAGATACTGTTGCCTTTGATGACGCTGTGAACATGGCCCGACATGTGGATGTGGTTGTTTTTATCGGCGGCACTGATCTTCAGATCGTCAATGAAGGCAGGGACCGGACTGCATTGGGCCTGCCCGGGGTTCAGGATGATTTAATCCGGGCAGTATATGAGGCCAACCCGAATATGATTGTCGTGCTGGTTTGTGGATTCCCATTGGCGATCAACCAGGTGAATGACGATGTTCCCGGAATCGTTGCTGCCTGGTACGATGGTCAGGCCGCCGGTGCTGCCATCGCCGATGTTATTTTTGGTGATTACAATCCCGGAGGGAAACTGACCTCTACCTGGTATAAATCAGTCTCAGACCTCCCTTCAATGGATCACTATGATATAAAGGAGAACAGAACTTATCTCTATTTTCCCGGCACTCCTTTATTCGCGTTTGGCCATGGGTTAAGTTATACCCGGTTTGAATACGCAACCCTCAAGCTGAGTAGGCAGATATTGAGTCCCGGGGATTCGGTGATGGTCAGCGCCACAATTAAGAACACAGGGGAAATTGCCGGTGATGAAGTTCCCCAGTTATACGTCCGGCATGTTTCTTCGAAGGTGAAGAGGCCATTAAAGGAGTTAAAGGGTTTTAGCAGGATCACGCTCCAGCCGGGTGAATCCAGAACTGTAACTTTTAGTTTGTGTCATGGGGACTTATCGTTTTTTGATGTTTCAACCAAAGCATTTTTAGTTGAAGATGGTTTATTGGACATTATGGTTGGTGGTTCATCTGACGACATACAATTGCAGGATCGGGTTACTGTTCAGGGTTGCACGGTTGCCTCCACCTTCAGGCAGGATCCTCTTTCCCGTTTTGAGGCGGAAAATTTTGAATTTAAGTCAAAACCTTTGACAATCGCAGCTTGTGCGGAAGGAGGGCAAAGTGTTCAAATCATGGCTGAAAACGATTTTGTGGTATACAGGAATGTTGATTTTACAAAAGGAGTTACCTCTTTCGATGCCAGGATTGCACTTTCTTCAAAAGATGTGAAAGATGTTATCGTCGAAATCAGGTTCGACAGCCTTAACGGATCATCGGCAGGATCGGTGAGGCTGCATGCATCAGCAATGGAAGACGGGTATCAGACAAAATCATGCATGATCACAGGTGCCGGTGGCATTCGTGATGTATATATCGTCTTTAAGGGAGCTTCAGCGGAGTGCTGCAAAATGAACTGGTTTGAGTTTCGAAACGAACCGGGCGCGTCAGGTAACAACAATCATGACATTCATTTATTTCCTAACCCGGCGTCATCACAATTCCGGATATCGTTCACAAATAAGGAAACCTCAGATGTCCTGATCGATATATTTAATCTGAAGGGAGTATTGGTTCATTCCTATAAGGAAGTTGCCTATCCTGCCGGGAAAAATATGTGGAAAATTGACATTCAGGATGCAGGCCTCGTACAGGGGATGTATCTTGTAAAATGCACGATAAACGGTTATTCCGAATCGTTCAAATTGGGCGTCGTTCAATGATGGACAAGCTTTTCAAATTCGATCGCTTTATCATTCATGCCGGCATACCGGTAGCTAGCCGCAATATTCCGGACCAGACTTGTATCGGTTTTGTCAATCGAATATGCCTGAAGCAAAAGGTCAAGTGAACGCTGGAAGTTGCCCTTCATCCCCATCGCTACACCAAGGCTTTTTAACACAGCCGGATTTTTTGGATTTATAGAATATGCTTTCTCCAGCACCCCGACTGCTTTACCAAGGTCCCGGTAATGTTGCCCATAAATTCTTCCCATGCTTTCAAGCGCTTTGTCGTCGCGTGGATCATTGGCGATCATTGTCTGATAATCTGCAAGTGCCGCGTCATACTGGTCCTTCTGAATATATTGTCTTGCCCGCTTATCGTAGATGAAGTTCATCCGCCCGTCGGGGAATTGCTGCAATACATTGGTCCATAGTGTGATGTCGTCTTTCCAGACTTTTGTTCGCTGATACGTAAGTGATGAAAATACGATGCCTGACAAGAGGGCGGCAGCCCCTAAGGCAAAACCCTGGTATTTCATTTTTGATTTCTGATTAATTAACAAATCAGTCACCATCCCGATGATCAATGACAAACCGATATACGGGATATAGGTGTACCGGTCGGCCATGATGGCCTTTCCAACTGAGAAAAACTGCAAAACCAGTGCGATGGTAAGGAAGAAAAAGAGAACTCCGAACACCACGATTCTCGGAATGTCACCTTTTCTGGTCGCGAGCCATACGAGCAATCCTGCAACCACCAAACAAACGAAGGGTGCAACCCGGAACAATATCGGGAGCTCTCCTGAAGTGGTGATTGCCGGATAGGGATAAAAGGCGGAAAGTTCTGTGGGATTAATAAATTTGACCAGGTAAGAAACGAAACCATAAGAGGCATGCATAATTCTCTGATACACGGTGAATGTTTCGAAGGTATTGATGGCACTGGTTGCCTGCAGCCGAACCGACATGAATCCGATAATCATGGCGATGATCAGAAAGGGAATTTTTTCAATCAGCATCCTGCCGGAGAACTTGCGGCGCTGAAAATAGTCAATCAGCAGTATAATCAGTGGAAAAGGAACTGCCATGGCTTTCGACAAACAGGACAGGATAAAAAGCACAAGTGTAACAACAAGTTTCCAGACTTTTTCATCCTCGAGATATTTCAGGTAAGAAATCAGGCCTGCGAGGAAAAAGAAGGTATAAAGTACATCTTTCCGTTCAGAAACCCAGGCCACGGATTCAACATGCATTGGATGAACAGCGAACAATAATCCCGAGATCGCGGCAGGCAGCAATTTCCTGCGGGAGAGGAGAAAGACAAAGAGAAATACAAGTACGGAGTTCAGCCCATGAAGAACAAGGTTCGTGGTATGATAGGAAGCAGGTGTCAACTCTGACACCTGATAATTAAGAGCCAGAGAAAATATCGTAAGTGGATGGTAATTGTTGATGAGCTTCTGAAAATCATCCCCGTAACTGAACATGTTTGAGATACCCTTCCATGAAATGTCATGCAGCAGTTGATTTTTGACTACGTATATCCCATCATCCCAGGTCGTGATAAATTCGTTGTTACGTATTGGGGAAAGCACCATGAGGCTGGTAACGAACAGCGCAAACATGGTGACATAGAGCAGGTAGTTGTTCTTTAGGGAGGTAGTCTGACCCGATGTCTTACTGCCTTTTTGAATGGATTTTTTTGAAACGGTTTTATTGACGGAACTCTTTTTCATTTTACTTCAATAAATTATTGCTGTGTTGGCTGCCAGGCAAATTAAAAAGCCAAAGATAGTAAAACATTTACCTGCTCACCCACCCCGTCAGGGTGTTGGACCCCGTCAGGGTTCAATACGAAACAGCATAGAGAAATTCAAAACCCCAGCCTCCATTGGAGGGATAGTAGATTGAGCGGACCCCCATCTCCAATGGCACAACAAACCGGAGCAAATGGAAATCAGCTGTTAATTCACCACCCATCGACTGGTAAGTGTTTACATAGCCGGGGTTCCTGCCATTCCCCCAGTCATAGTAAAGGTTCAATTTCAGTCTTTTCAGATAGATGACAGATCCCATACTGAAATCAGGATACCAAACAGGCAGGTTGTAATTGGTACTTAAACAAACCAGGTTTACATCATTTTCGCCGGAATATCCCCTCGGATAGGAGATGACATCAGGGAAATAGTACAGAGATTCCGACTGGTCATTCTGTTCCTGGTATCTGCCGTTGATTAAAATGCCATGATGCCTGAATATTCCGGGAAAATAACAGTTGGCAGTTGCGCCGAATATCGACCCGAGCGCATTGCCCCCGAATGGCGTGTTCCTGAAAGTAACATTGACAGATTGCCCAAAGCGTGGATAAACATCCTTTGGCGTCGAATATAAGTACTGCGCTGCAGAAATACGATAGTCCATGGTTTGTATCCGTCCGGTGATAAATCTTTCAGGGGTGGACTCATTATGCTTAATCCCTGTCAGTGTTGTGCCGATTGATGGCAGAAGGCTCCTTGAATATCTCCCGTGTGAGAAGTTCCAGGGAATACTCACAATGGCTTTGAAATTGGTTTCCTGCCAGGTAAAACGAAAAGTTTCACTGCTCCCTTTGTACCGGGCATATCCTGCCCGGTTTCCTATATCTGCCTGAAGCGTGAATTCCGGGTACAGGCCTTTATAACTTATGGAGGCGTAGAATTTTCCGGTTTGTTCATTGACGTTATACTGCCAGCCTGCACCCGCAATCATTGTGCTGAGTGAATTTTGGAAGAGTAACATAAACCCGGGATTAATACTCAGGTTGTTGATGTTAAAAGAGGCAGGCGCCCAGCTGTGCAGGTTGAAAAGATGAGAAATTTTAGAATATTTCCTAACCGGATATAGTGTGCCTGATATCGTGTCCTGGATCAGGTCGTACTTGTCGGACCTGTTCATCTTGTATATATTCCTCCTTAAAACACTGTCCTGGATATTTGCTTTCTCTTGCAGGGAAAGATCCTCAGCAAGTTTAATCGAATGGTCGCTTACCTGTTCAACAGGTGTCCATGTTGACGTGTCAACAGGCAGCTCTGCAATCATCAACCCGTCGGATGTGTAATCAGAACAGATCATTTGTGTTTGATCTGAGGTCAAATCGGGATCAAATGTGGCGAAACGACCCGATGTTATCCTGAAAATCGCCCTGGTGATGGTATCCAGGGCATAGATGTTTTCAGCGCCGGAATGATCAACACTATAAATGATGTAATGGTGAAAGAAAAATGCCGGGCCGTTGTACTCATCAAATGATGGAGGAAGTATTTGCCTGATCTTTCCGGTAGAAGCATCCATTGAGGAAATTGATTCTCCATTTTCTGTAAGAAGCGTAAAAATGATTTTTTTTCCGTCGGGTGACCAGTTGGGCGCAATGACTTGTGCATAACCCGGAATTGGATGCCTCGTCAGAAGCTGACCGGATGGAACCGCAAGGATGTCGATATAACATTGGTTTTCTTCGGAGACCTTTACTGCGGCCATCTGCAACCCGTCGCGCGTTAATGCCAGGGCAAAATATCGGGAGGTTCCGGCCAGCGTTGTCCGGTTAAATGTTTTAAAATTAAACAGCCTGATTTCTGAATGATCGCGGTTCGACCAGCGTGGATCCACCTGCAGTTCTATCCAGGCAAGGCAGTCGCCCCCGATGGAGGCCGTTCCGCTTATATGGTTACCGGGGGTCAATAAAATTCTTTCACTTCCCGATTTGCGGTCAATGAGCACAAAGCGGTCAACATCATCCATGCTCGATTTATCGGCAATGATTGTTGAGTCATTGAGAAGAAGCGGATGAGTATACAAAACATGGGTTTTGGAATCACGTTTGGTGATCTGCCTCATCGGCTTAGGCCCTGATACGCGGAGCTGTTGTTGCCATACACTGTCAAGTTCAGTAAGTGTTTGTTTGTAGAGTTTTGTTTTCCACATCCCGGTGGTTTTCCGGATACTGCTGTTGAATGGAACCACCATGAACGGATACCTGGCAACTTTGTCCATTGCATTATTCCATAGTTCAGGTCCGTATTTTTTCCGGGATTGCCCAACCAGGTAATAGCCCAGGGCATAAGCGTCAGGCGTGAATGTTTTATAAGAACCCAGGGTGGCTTTATCATAAGAGTAAGGTCCTTTTTCGACAACCTGCGCTCGCAGGATACTTTCAAAAAGCGCTGACCGTCCTCTTCCTGTTTTTGTCATTGCAGTTTCGGTTACAGTGGCATCTCCTTCAAGGAACCAGGCAGGCACATACAATCCAAGAATGCCACCCGTTATCTGTTCGCCAAATGCATAGTAAAGCACTTTTGAGAAACCGCGGTTAATCTTGCTTATCTGAACCGCATGACGGTATTCATGGATCGCAAGTTGTTCCAGCCACTCTTCTGAATAGGTTATCTGCGCCGGACTTGTGTAAAGTTCAATCCGTTTGGGCGCCCAAACGGTCACACCGTTGGAAATAATGGATTGGGTGTGGAAAATAACAGGAATGCGTGGCACTTTGGCTGTAAGGGTGGTCGTTTCATTCCGGCAAATAACGTCCATGATGTTAGCCACGTACTGTGCTTTCTTTTCAAATGGCTCCGGAAAAATCAATTGGTATTTTTTTGTTTTGATCTGCCGCCAATGGATTGAGGCCGGGTCCTGCCCGGTGCTGTAATACTGACCAAAACCCCGTATGCCCAGGAAAATGAACATGCAAAGTATAACCTGGATTTTCATCTGGTCAGAGGGATGGTTGAAACAGAAACTGGATAGCAGAGGAACAGGTTTACCGTTTTATCACTATTTTCCTGACGACCTGTTTTGACCCGCTTGTAAATGTCACTGAATAAATTCCATTTGGCACGGGACGAATGTCAACCTCTTTCTCAAAATTACCTTTAATGGTTACATTGTCCAGCTCAAATACTTTTGAACCAAGCTGATTGTAAATAGCTAAGGAATAAACCTCCTGGACAGGACTGTCAAGGGCAACCATGAACTTCCCGTCATTTGGTATTGGATAAATGCTGAAGCTGGTACCCTGCAACTCATCGTCGCCGGTCATCACGATGTAAACATGGTTTGATTCCGGAGAAACGCAGCCATTCACTGTTACCACTGTCCAGTACCATCCGGATAAAAGGGCAGTGTAGTTTTGCCCGGTGCCCCCTGCAATAGCGCCTGTACCTTCGCGATACCATTGATTGCCGCCGGGAGCACTGCTATGGAGCACATTTCCTGTTGCCGATACAACCGGGGCAGCCGGGATCGGGGTGACTGTAACCGCAAAATTTGGTGATATTATACCATTGCCGCAGCTGTTGTTCCCGGCAACAGTGATATTGCCCGATACAGCATTCAGAGAGAAGTTGACAGTGATATTCCTTGTTCCTGCACCACTGGCAATGGTGGCGCCGGATGGCAACGTCCATGAATATGCAGTTGCATTGGTAATTTCAGCACACGAATATGCAACACCATTTGTGCCGCTGCATACCGAAGAGGTCCCGGTAACAGGCCCTGCAGCATTCGGCAATGGATTAACAAAGAGGGGGTAAACAGTAGGTGTTACAGAAACGCAACCGAACGAGTTGGTATAACTGACGTTTACCCATTGTGAACCGACACTGTTCCAGGTAACATTGATCGTATTGGTGCCCTGTCCGGATACCAGTGTTCCGCCCGAACTGATATTCCACACATAGTTTGACATGCCGCTGGCGGTAATATACTGGTTGTTGGTAGAATTGATACACGGGTCATTGCTGCTTCCAATAACAGGTACGGCTGCAGGATTGATGGTGACATTATAAACAGTGGGTGTTATCGCGGCACAACCGGTGGGGTTCGTATATGTTACGCTCACGGTTCTGCTCCCCGCGTAAGGCCATGAAACAGTTACAGCATTGGTTCCGGCACCGGAAATTATTGTTCCGCCAATAGAAACGGCCCAGTTGTAATTTGTCATACCTGCCTCAGTCGTATAAACAATGTTTGCTGCATTTGCACAAACAACGGTCGGACCAGTAATCGTCGGAGTTGGCAAGGCGATGACAGTAACAGGAAATGATGTCGGAGCTGCAGCAATACAACCGGCGCCATTGGTGTAGCTGACGGTTACAGTCTGAGGGCCTGCCGATGCCCAGCTAACGGTGATGCTGTTGGTTGTCGAACCACCGGTAATGGTGCCACCTGCAGAAACGGTCCAGGTGTAACCGGCCATCCCGGTTTCGGTTGAATAGACATTGCCTGTGGAGTTGATGCATGCACTGGCAGGACCTGTGATGGTAGGGACCGGCTGAGGGATCAGGGTTACTGGTAGTGCTGCAGACGGCAATCCTGCTCCGCATACACTGGAACCATAAACGGTTATGTTTCCTGATACTGCGGATGCAGCATAGCTGACTGTGATTGAATTGGTATTGGCTCCGGAAGTAATCGTAGCCCCCGCAGGCAGGGTCCATGTGTAGGATGTTGCATACAGAATAACCGGTACCGTGTAGATATACCCGGTACCGCTTTTGCAAACGTTCACCGGACCGGTTATTGTACCAGGTGTTGGAGGAACCGGGCAGAGGGTCGTAAACGAAAGATCGTTGCCATAGGCAGGTCCTTGTATATTGGTTCCTACAATCCTGAAATGGTAAGTTGTGTTTTGTGTAAGGCCGGAGATATTCCCGATGGCGGTGCTGGTGCCGCCTCCGTTCACTGAAGCCGGTAATGCTGTGACTGTTGAACCATAAGTTGCCGTAAGGCCGTATTCAAAGGTGACCGATGTGCTGTTGTAATTGGCAATGACATCGCCATTCAGGGATGCTGTCGTAGCGGTGATCAGGTCTGCTGGCCTGGTAGTTACAACTGCTTTTGGCTGTGAACCGGTGAACGTGCCAAAGGCAGTCAAACCGGGAGCACTGACCTGCTGGGTATTTACCAGTCCAAAATCGGTGAATGGTGCAGGTACTACCTGCATGGAGTAAATTTGTGTCTCGGTGCCAACCACGTCAGCCGGTGCATATTTGAACAAGGCTGAGCAGGTAAATCCTGTAATAGCCGAGGATGTGACATCCCAGTAACGGTTCAGATAGCTTGATGTATTTGGATCTGATGGGTATTTTGCATTGACCAGGTTCACCGCGGTATAATTTCCGGCAGCAAACACGCCTGCACTGAAATTCAGTGTAACCGGCGAATATTCAGGGGTTCCGGTAACATCACCAACCGGAAATATGAAACTGCCTGTGAAACCGGATGGAAATCCTTTCTGTAGTTTTCCGGTACCGGTTGGAACAATCATGGCAGCTGAAGATGGTGTGCCCAGAATGGCCGATGCAGGAGCTAAAACCAGGTTGTTTGAACCTAAAGCTATGAAACCGCTGGTCAGTTCTAAATTGCCGTTTATGGTTAGGGAATTATTGAGGGTTATTCCTGTTAAGTTAGAAATTTCGAGAGTGAGGTTGGCATTGGTGTTTATTGTTCCATTGACTGTAATTGACTGGGGTGCCGACCCTGACAGGGTGACTGTACTGGCTGAAGCAGGAGAAAAGTTCAGGATCGCACCTGCTTGCACAAGAATGTTGCCGTCAATCTGGTGAAAACCCGACGCGGGGCCGGTCATGTTAAAGTTGAATGTGCCGTTGGTAATGGTAAGGTTGTCGATTGAAACCGGGGTGGTGCCTGAAGGGCTGAGGGTGATGCCAGTTGCATCCATCTCAAAGTTAGCATAGGTCCTTCCGGCGAAAGAGGGCGTAAGGTTCGCTGTGACCTTGAAGAGACTGCCTGCCTGGAACACCACCACACTGTTTGGTGCACCGGCTCCGAATGGATTGCTACCTGCCTGCTGAAGGTAGGTAGATCCGCTGGCAAATATAACCGACCCAAAGGATGAGGTGCCGAATGGATTGCCGGAAAAGAATGTCCCTGCTGTGAATATGCCGCCGTTGCTGAAAACAATGCCCCCCGGATCTGCAGCAGTCAGGCGATGGGCCGTTGTTGCGGTTGAAGAAAACTTCATGCTGCCACTGATCTTGCCTGTGGCAGTGGTGGCGACGATCATGGAAATGGCATTGATTGCATTGAAATTCAATGCACAGCCGGCCGGGATATCGAGGTCAATACCGGAGGACCCTGCAATAGTCAGGGTTGCTGCTGCTGAACTCTGAAGATTGACGGTTGTATTATTTGCAAACACCAGCCGTGCAATGGTCTGAGTTGTCACTCCTGTAATGGTCTTGATTGTGCCGTCATTGAACTGAAGGATGTCAGCAGTTGATGGTGTTGTCCGGCTTGGATTCCAGTTTGAAGCTATTGCCCAGCTTCCGTTGTCGGCACCCTGCCATGTATATACTGTAGATGGGACTCCTGTAGTCGTTGCGGTACCTGAAGGGATTACAGGTGCGGTGTAATAATTATAGGTTGCGCTTTTTATGCCATCCCATGAATAAGGGATGATGGTAAAGGAATATTGAGTTCCGGAGGCCAGGCCTGTAATTGCTTTGCTGAGTGCTGCACCGGATGTAACCAATGCGGCAACGGTTCCGTCACCCAAAGTGCTGCCTGTAGCATAAGCTGTCGCGTCGGCCGGAATGCCGGTGGGAGCTGACGGCCCGGTGCTTTGCAGGATGATATAGCCGTCTGCTCCTGCTGCTGCTGAACTCCAGGTAAGGTTTATGCTGGTGTTGCCTGTTGCAGTGGCCGTAAAGCCGGAAACATGTGAGGCAGGTTCAGTTGCAAGGGTATAAAAGGACTCTTCGCTGGTGAGGCTTGTTCCAATGCTGTTCGTGGCATAAGCCTTGAAATAGAGATGGGTTTGCGGAGGAAGGCTTCCCCTTGTATGTGAGAAAACACCCGTTAGAGTCCCCCCTTCTGCCAGTTTATTGTCTGTAATCGTTACACCTGGGTTGGTACTCCATAAGGTGCCACGTTCCGTGATGGCCGTTCCACCATCGTAGGTGATCGTACCGCCAAGTGAGGCGGAAATATCATTGATTGATGTGGCAGCAGGTAAGGAAATTACCGGGGCAGTTAACAGGATAGCTGTTGTCTGACTGTTGGGATTCAGGATAGCGGGGGTGGTAAGGTATTTGGTAGAACCACCTGTTCCGTTATATTCAAAAACCCTGAACCAGTAGGTTGTATTTCCAAACAGCCCGGTAACAGCCGCTGAATTACCATTTCCGTTATATATCACTTGCTGGCCCGCACCCCGTAAACCGGATTTGCAACAGGATCTGTGCCATCAACAGGATTGGTAAAACTGTTGGCCGTATTTATGACGGTAATGCGTTTTGCTCCGTCACCATTAGTCCAGGAGGCAGAAATGGCATTGGCAGTGACACCGCTGAACGCGATATCATGCGCCTGTATGGTTGGTGAAACGATGGCGGAAGGGAAGAGATCAGCCCAGGAAAGACCAACCCTGATTCCATCAAGCGTGAAATTTTGAGTTGCAGAAAACTGGCGCAATGCAACTGATCCGGGGTTGATATCTGAAGAAGCAGCATCGGTGAGCGGACCAATGGCAGGCAAGGCAGGCTCACTGGAAGGTACTGAAGCATCGAATACGAACAAACTGACGATGTCATTGGCAGTGCCGCTGACAATCTCATATTTAAGAACAATAATGTACGTAACGCCCGGGGTATAGGTGCTTGTAGAAAAAGTGCCGGTATTGCTGCCCAAACTGAGGCCGAAATGGTTGGTTGCATCCATGAAAACCTTGCCCCTGAAGGTGCTTCCTATCGGATCACCGCCAAGATGGAAAAAATACCCTGCAGCGGTTGTGGTGATGTTGACCATAAAGGCGGTATAAACCACACCTGCCGACTGAACCGCAAAAACGCGATTGTCATCTTCGCCCGTATTGTCAACAAGCGCTGCATTCCCGATGGCAGAACCGGCATAGCCTGAAAAAGTCAAGCCCGGATTGGTCACTGTGATGGCTTGCGTTCCGGCTCCGGAATGGGCAGTCCAGCCATGTGCTGTAATAAGATCTCCTGTGGGATAATCAAAGTTCTCTTCCAACAATATCTGGCCGAATCCGGTTCGGTTAAAACCTGTTAAGATAACGACTAAGGCAATCAATGTCAATACGGTATACTTTCTCATAATATTTTTTTTACCCCCGGGTTTTAACCCGGGGATTGAACCACGGGCACGGGGAATACAACATACAAATGTGTATAGACGCGCCATGGCGCGTCTATACACGGTGCGTCCATGCGATACTGTTTCTGCCTAGTTGGTCAGAATGATCTTCACCGTCTGAACCTTTTCACCGGAAGATACCCTCACGAAATAGATTCCCGGAGGGTTGCCTTTGATGGAGAGCTCCTGTTTGGACACACCCTGGAATTGCGTGCTGAGGACCTTGCTTCCAAGAGTTCCGAGAACATCAACTCTAACCAGTCCGTTTGCAACATCACCTTGATGTTCGATGGTAAACAAGCCGCTTGTCGGGTTTGGATAGATTTTAAATGAATTATCCATCAGGCTCACACCGGGTGTCTCGGTTCCGGCGATTTCCGTCGAAACTTTTGCAGGTGAGCAATAAGGACCACCCGGAGCAATATAGCCGTGCATGCTGGCTCCGCTGTGGATCAGTGTTCCAGGCATATAAAGGATGTTTGTTCCGGCAATCATTGTGACAGTTCCACCAACCAGAACTTCAAAAGTACTAATACCGGCAACAGTGATGGTTTGCGTGGCATTATAGCATACTGTCGTTGAAACAGTTCCTGTAACATCAAGTGTGACAGGTACAGTCACGACAGTGATTGGATAAGTGGCGGTAGTGCTTGGTTCATCGCAGGGATTGACGCCAAAAACAGTTACATCCCCTGAAAGTGCGCCTGCACCGAAGGTGACCGTTACCGTATTTGTTCCGTCACCTGCTGTAATGTTAAATGGAGCCGGGAAGGACCATACATAGGCTGTTGCATTAGGAATGGCCGGGATTGAATACACGTATGCCGTTCCGTTTGATACAACGGAGGCCGGGCCCGAAATCGTACCTGCAACACCTGGAGTCACACATCCCGTTTGGAAGAAAAGCTCACCTCCGTTGGAAGTTCCATTGGTATTTGTACCGCTTATCCTGTAGTAGTAGAAAGTATATTGAGCTAAGCCTGTCAGGTCTGCTGTAATCGGGGTTGTTGCATTTCCTGTGGCTGTCACAGGATTACCGGCAATTGTTAAACCATAGACACCGGGTGCAGTCCCATAGTCAAAACTCACTGCTGTAGTTTGGTTGTTGGCATTTACAGTTCCATGAAGTGTAAAGGATGTTGGATCTACCAAAACAGCGGCATTGGTGACAACAGTCGGAGGTAATGTAGTGGCGGCTGAAGCATGGATGACAACATTGTCAAGGCGGTTATTGCCACCTGTGGAAGTTGCTCCTGAAAAAGTGATCTTCAGATAGACATCAGGTGCCCCGTTGATTTGTGTAACAGATGTAAGATCAAGGGTTTTAAGAACAAAGTTCGTGCTATTGTCAGCGGTATTTGGCCCAACATTGGTATAAGTGATATTGTCAGTACTCCAGGCCCATTGATGGAAATTGAAACCACTGGCAGTGCCTCTGATAGCGAGGGTTATCACTGCATTTTGCAACGCTGACATTGAAAATTTGAACACCATGGATTTGCCATTGGCTGACATGCCGGTTCCTGCTACAGGTGTATAAGCATTTCCTGAAATTGCAGCAGCTCCTTCCCTTGGGTCATTAATAATTGTACCGCCAAAAGTTGTAAGTTCATTATTTGTTAATGCGGTAATCCAGGTGGCAGAACCATTTGATCCATCAGCATAAAGCATCGCAGTACCTGTTTGGTCGCCGTAGTTGGCTGCAACTGAGGATGGAGTTGATGGAACACCTGGTGTTGCGTCAAAAGTCCATGCAGCAACTGGTTGAACAAACACGGGTGTAGTAACATCAGCAGCGGGGGCAACAAGTTTATAATCGATGTTTGTTCCGCTGTTGGTATAGGCATAAATTGCAAAATAATAATGTGTAGAACTTAACAGGCCGGTCCAGGTGAAAGTCTGTGCGCCATGGTTCACATAAACAAATCCGCTTCCATCACCGAGGTTAGGGTCGGAAGTGGGCTGTGAACCGTCTACCGGATCAACAAATGCTCCTGTTGTGTTGCCCATAATCAAAAAGCCGGTGGCAGGTTGAATTCCATCGTTGTCAAGCCATGTGTTCGTAATGGTGGAAAAGGTTGGTGCAGTTGCAGCGAAGGGGTCAGCCTGGTTGGAAGGTTCTCCCAACAAAGTGGTAAATGTACCTTCTGCTGACAGGGTTGTTCCAACACTGTTGGTGGCGTATGCCGCATAATGAATAAGGGTTTTATTGGGCAAACCTGAACGGGTGTGAGTGAAAATACCTGTTGCAAATAAACCTTCAGCCAGTTTATTGTCAGCAATGGTTACGGGTGTGGTTAAACTCCACACGGTTCCGCGTTCAGTAATGGCTGCGCCGCCATCGGCCGTAATATCACCCCCGAGTAAAGCTGAAGTTGCAGTGATCGCTGTCGCGGTTGGTGAACTGACCAATGGAGCGGTAGCTGCGGCAGCCGTTGTTTGGCTTAATGGGTTATTGGCCCCGGCTGAAGTACAATAAACAGTGCTTGAACCGCTTCCATTGTATTCCCATGCCTGGAAATAGTATGTTGTCGCGGTGGTTAGTCCTGTAATAATGGGGACCGTAGCAGCTGGGCCATTATAGACTACCTGTTCTCCGGCATTGGCCCAAACAGTAGTTGCGGTCGGGTTCGACCCATCAGCGGGAGGAGTGAATATATTATCGCCTGTCTTCATCTTGACCACACGATTTCCACCGTTTCCACTGGTCCAGGAAACATTCATCTGGGTTTGGAGAATGTTGGTAAAGGTAAAATTCGAAGTTTGGGTGGTCGGTGCAGAAATAGTTCCCGTCGGGGTCACATCAGCCCAGGTGGCTCCAACACGGATTTCATCAACTTCAACTTTGGGTGTGCCTGACCCATTCCTAAGGCAGATGGAGGCAAAGGCAGTAAAGGGATTTGTCCCAATATTATTTGTTACCTGGCCGGCAGGTTCAGCCCCGCCGATGGTGACAGGATTTACCCAAAGACTGGCTGTGGTCGGAGTTGTACTTCTGTCGTACTTTACAACAACAAGATATGTTGTTCCAAAGTTTAAGTCGGAGGTCCAGTCTGTGAAAAGTGCGCTGATGGAGGGTGTTGACTGGTTCAGGATGGCAAGACGATAATTTGCAGCTGTATTTGATGATCTTGCCCCAAGACGACCGCCCAAAGTTGTAACTGATGCACCGGATGTTGCACCAAAACACATAAAATAGTCAGGTGTGGTTGCTGACAATTGTGTGGCATCTATCACATTGACAAGTGCGGAATAATAAAGCACTGTGGCAGTGGAGGTAAATCCCCGGTTAATGTCTCTGGAAACCGGGGTGTTGGTTCCGGGCAATTTCACTCTGCTACCTGCTGAAGCTGTCAGTCCAGGGTAAGATAAACTGCCACCTGTCTGTAAATCTATGGTTGTGGTCTGGCCTGTTGTAACACTGTGAGTCGTCCAATTGTTGGAAGAGGTTCCGACGGCACCATTCCCTCCAACATAGCCAGGTACGGTATAGTTGAAATCTTCATAAAGTATCTGTCCTGATCCCAGAACACTGAACCCGAAGGCCATAACAAAGAGTAATAAATACTTTTTCATACGGTTGTGTTTTTCGTTAATATTTTATACAAAATTAGGAATTAAAAAGAGCGAAACCAATGATTGTTGATAATTAAAAACAGGTATGTTCTGCGAGATACCCTTGCACATATTCGGCAATGGCAGCCTCCAGGGTATAAAATGGTTTTGAATAACCGGCGGTGCGGAGTTTATCCATCTTCGCCTCTGTAAAATACTGGTATTTGTCACGGATGTCGATGGGTGTATCGATAAATTCAATGGATGGAGGCAGGTTGAGCGCCAGAAATACGGCATTGACAAGGTCAAGAAATGTCCGGGCCTTGCCGGTTCCCAGGTTATAAATACCGCTTGGTGCTTCGTTTTGCATGAGGAAGTAAAGTACATCAGTCACATCTTTCACATAGATAAAATCACGCAGCTGTTCCCCGTCACGATAGTCCGGATGATGCGACCGGAACAACCTCACAACCCCGTCCGCCTGTCCGCCCGTTCGCCTGTCTGCCTGGTTAAATGCATGATAAACTACCGACGCCATCCTCCCCTTGTGATATTCATTCGGGCCAAACACGTTGAAGAACTTCATTCCATACCAACGCGGAGGAGCAGCAGATTGTGACAACGCCCAGGTGTCAAAATCATTTTTGGAAATTCCATACGGATTTAATGGCTGAAGACGGATGCTCAAACTGTCGTCGGTATCTCCGTAACCATTGGAACCGTCGCCATAGGTTGCAGCAGAAGAAGCATAAATCATTGGAATCCTGTATTTGCAGCAGGCGTGCCAGACTTTTTTTGAATAGTCAAGATTTAATTCATCGAAAATGGCCTTATTAAATTCAGTTGTATCGGTTCTTGCACCAATATGAAAAATAAATTCCACCTCACCGGCATGATGGTCAAGCCAGGGAAAAAACAGTGCGCGTTCAATTTGTTTAAGATGGATTTTCCTGGAAATATTGGGATATTTTATGGCTTTCGAGAAATCATCCACCATGACAATGTTCTTGTATCCTTTATTGTTCAGTTTTCCAACCATGCAGCTGCCAATGAACCCGGCTGCTCCTGTGACTACGATCATGTTTCCCGGATTAAATTCTTTTACAAAAATAGTCAATCTGAACAGCAATGTATCATGGTTTGTTATTTTCTGATTACTTTTACATCCGGATTTCAGCAATAACATGTCTTAATTATTAATAATGAAGACTTGTCTGGCCGGGAATCATAATCCTTACGAAGAATTTTACCAAATAATCCCCGTTATGAAAAAATCACCTCTATGGCATGGCATCCCCGGTGCCTCTGTTCTTTTTTTATGTTTGATTTTATTTCCGGTTGTTTTACAAGCCCAGCAAAAAGGAACTTTTAAGGATACCCGTGATGGCCATGTTTACAATTGGGTTAAGATAGGCACCCAGGTTTGGATGACCACAAACATGAAGTTCGATATTCCGGCAGAAAGCTGGTCTTATAACAATGATTCCATCACAGATTTGCATTACGGGAAGTTATATACCTGGAAGGGAGCCCAGTCCGCCTGTCCGAAAGGCTGGCACCTGCCCTCTGATAAAGAGTGGAATGTTTTAATCCAGTCACTCGGGGGTGTTACCGGTGCAGGGGCGAAGCTCCAGGCAATGGATACCGTTCCCAATATTATTGGCATTCCTGCTCCGGCTGTGCCGGGGCCTGTATCTTCATTGCTTGGTGGGATCAGGCATTCCGACGCCTCCTGCATCGGTATCAACTCATGGGGTGGATGCTGGACATCTGCCAAAGTGAACGATTCAGTTGCTACCAACGTTCTTTTTGCCCACGGCTCAAAGGAGATCGGTTTCAGTACCAATGATAAGAAATCAGGTTTTTCTGTCAGGTGTATCAGGAATAAATAATTAAATTCACCCCGTCAGGGTGTGAGACCCTGTCAGGGTGTGTTCCCCTCACCGATCGGACATTATGTAAGAAAAATAATAGCAGTATCATGTCAGCAGCGATTTTAGGAATAGGTTCAAGGGTTAAGCATCCGCAGTTTGGAAAGGGTGTTGTCATACAGGTTCGTTCCGATGCCTGGGAAATTACATTTATCGATCATGGAACGCGCATCATCCTTCGGGAATATGAAGGACTTGAAACCATTGAGGCCGTGGAAACCTCCTCAGAAATGGTTACCTACGAAAAGATTGAGAAAAGCCTCATCCGTGTGCTTCAGCGTTTCAGCGATATTCATGAAACGGTTCCGCTGGGGTCAAAATGGACCGGCGGGAAAATGGTTATGTTTCCGGGTGAACAAGGGCT
>CAIYJU010000193.1 GCA_903926565.1 uncultured Bacteroidales bacterium | reverse complement strand
TCGACATCATTATATACAACAGGAGCCAGGAGGGCATGATACATGGCTGTATAGAAATTGATTTTCCGGTCGTTCGATCCCTCAATCCGGATCCTGCTGAGTTCATCTTCCCAGGTATTCAGTGCCTGCAAACGGGTTTTCTCAAAATCCCAGCCGGGGATCTCTGCCACCAGGTTTTGCAGTGCTCCTTCCATACTTACTGCTGAAAGACCGATTTTGAGTTTGATTTTTTCACCTTTACCCGTTGAGAAGTTAAAATAAGCGCGGATTTTTTTGCCGGCCATTTCAGGGAAGTTCTCCTGCTGGTTAAACTTTCGCCAGAAGCCCCGGTAAACGGATTGTTCATCGTTACGGAACCCATAACTTTTGAAAGGCTTTGAAAAACTGAGCGCAAAATAGATGTAGCGGGTTCTCGCCCAGCCGCGGGTGATGCGGTAGCCGGTGATCAATGTGTCGTTATGGACTTTCACATATGCCCATAACACCTTGCCATCATAGTTGTAAATTCCGTGAAGCATATCAAGGATGATGCGGGCGCTGTCGCTTTCCGGGAAGGTGTACTGGTGAAATCCGGCCCGGGTTGTGGCTGTTAATTCAGCTTCCACATCCGGCCCGTCGAGGTGGACCCGGTAATAGCCCGGAGATGCTTTTTCCGTCTCTTTTCTAAAACGTGAACGGTATCCTGATTCCGGATGGTCTGCAGTACCGGGGTTCAGCTTAAGCTTCCCGACTGACGGCATGATGAGGAAATCTCCAAGGTCGGAATGCCCGGTGCCATTGAAATGCGTATGGCTGAAGCCAACAATGGTTTTGTCAAGATATTGGTAACCTGAGCAATAACGGTAAACATCGGGGTTGTATTTGCCGTCTTTCTCATACGGAATCGTATCAGTATCAGGGCTCAGCTGAACAAATCCGAAAGGAACACTGGCCCCGGGGAAAGTGTGTCCCATCTCCTGGGTGCCAATGAAAGGGTTTACATAACCAGACAAAGAAGGTGTTTGTGCAGAAAGGGCGGGCATTATCAACAAGCAGGCAGCCAGTTTCAGGATGTTCTTCATCTACGATTCCTCCTTGAAAAATAATTTGTAATAGTTCATCTGTTTCGCCTCATCGTACCCTTTTTCCACCATCTGGCGTTCGCCATGGATGTAGATGTGGAAATTTTTATCGAGTTTTATCACGCTTTTCATGAATCGGGACTGACTTTTTACCGCACTTTCCGAAATCTGGAAATTTTCCGGGATATCCAGGTCGTGTTCAGCCTTGAACTGGTTTTTATATTCTGAAAAGGAGTTGATGATAGCAGGAGCACTGAGAACCTGGTCGTTAAACTCTTCGATTTCGAATTCATCATTCTCTTTGAGGAATTTCATGGAACGGTTCAGCAGGTCTGCCTGATCGGCCCGGGAGACTTCAAACTCCTGCGGGAGCTGATCGTTCACGAACTTCCGGCAGAGGTCCATCACTGCCCGGGTGGAATGAAAACTGTCGGAACGGGGCGTTACCTGCAGAAAGTCGTCACGCCAGTATTGGGCTTCACTGCCTTTATTCAGGTTGTCGACAATGGCAACAAGATATCCTTCTTCACCACCCGTGTTGAAGATGATGCAGCCCTTGTCGAGCTTGTGAATGTTAATGCCGTCGTCGTGTCCTATTTCAAATGAGCTGCCTACAGGATAGATTTTCAGGTAGGTTTCGCGCGATTCGGATTTGAACAGCCCCACTGCTTCAACCGTTTCATCGTTCACCCGGCAACCGGAAAAGGATGCGACATAAAACTCCCCGGTTTTCACCTTCGGATGTGTTGAATGCCTGTAGAGGTGTTGGGCAAGGTTTTGTGATTGTTCAAGCAAACTGCCGGGATTTTCAAAAATGGCAGAGACATAGTGATAGACCTCGTTCAGGTTGATATCAGAAGGGTGGCTCAGGTTATAGAGTTCCTCCGACCGGAAGGGGGTGAGGAAATACTGAAGTAACAGGGGTTTTATCACATCATTGACTTCGAGCAGCTTGTTGGAAAGCAGTACCTCTTCACCGGATGATTTGTTGCCGACTTTATGGAGGGCAAGGTAGTTGAGCCGGGATTCGTCAAAATGCATCATAAAGTGATTTTTGGTGAGCTAAAATTAGTCCGATGATCCTTTAAAAAAACCACAACAGGCACATTAGGGCACATACAAAAGCACAGTAGAAATATCTATTGTGATCTATTGTGCCTATTGTGGTGAAAAAACTCAATGGTGAGCGAAACGAGTTTGGTACTTCTAAGAATACCAAAGTAAAAACAACGCCGGCAGGATAATCCCGATGGCGGTGAGCCAGGCTCCCCGGCCCAGGATGCCGTTCTTTCCACGCAGGATGAAGAGTCCTGTGATTGCAAGGACAATCAGGGCAACTGCGTAAAGATCAGAGAACCATGTGTATAGCTTCTTGAAGTTGTTGTAATGCAAGAGGTTCATCTCTTTGATCACATATCGGGTGGTTTTGCGCTCCATCTCAGCATCCCCGGTTTTCAGGTCAATATAAACGAATCCTTTGGTGAGAAATATCTGAACATATCCTTCGCCGGTGATAAAACTTTTATAGTGATCCCGTTCCTTTACCTGGTCAAGCACAGCATAAACATAAGTTTGATCAGCGATGCCATTCTTTGGCAGTGATACTTTGAGGTTGGAGTATGACTTGCCGTAATCCGGATGTTGAAAATCGCCGGATTTGAAATGGTTCATCACGATTCCTGAAATGGCATAGACCAACGTCATGCCAACACATAAATATCCGATATCACGGTGAAGCAGGTTGTTCCACCGGCGAAGGGTTTTAGTCTGCATGGTTATTTCAGTTCAGAGAATTTACCGGCTTCTACAGAGTAGGTTGACAAGTGGTCTTTCCCGCTGTTTTTAAGGTCTTCACGCAAGGCGTTGATCTGGTCAAGTTTGTCCTGTACGTCTGCATTCTCATGTCCTTTTGCCCCGGTATGTATTCCTACGCTTGCAGTTCCCTCAGGTTTTGTAACTTCTGCCTCCCATTCATTGAGGTATTTGGCGTCAAGGCGTTCTTCTCTCAGGGTGCCTGAAACACGAACTTTACTGCCGATAAGGGCTTCATCAAACTTTACAATAGCCGGGCCTGCCGTAATTTCGATCCGAAGGCTGTCGGTCCCGTCAACCAGGAACATCCTTTTACCACCATGTTTACAGACATGGAATACCGTACCTTCAATGATTACCGGTTTGTCAATGCAACTGTCTGCCTGCTTTTCAAAAGTAAGGACTGCAAGGCGGGTCGTGTCATTTTTATCTGTTGCGGCGGTTTCTTTGGTTCCCTGGTTGCAGGAAACAATTGCAAACAGGATAACGATCAAAAGCGGAAGGAGTCTTTTTGTCATAAGATGAGAGTTTGTTTCTGATGCAAAGATCATGTTTTTTCTGTTATTTTCAAAACAATCAAGCCTAATGAATTGAATAGTCGATCATACAGTTAATTTGCGTATCTTTGCAGCGGCTTTTGAAAATTCAGAGATCCACAAGGCAAGCCATTCAGTCGTTATCACCTCCTCGAAGTAGTATCGCCGCCGGTTCCTTCTCGTGATTGAAGCTTAAAATCACCAGCCATCCAGTATTCATTCACAGTACGATTACATGAAATACCCATTCAAACGACCTTTTCGCAGACCTTGTATGTGATCAGCGGGTGTTTATGTGACGACAAAAACAACTAACACACATGAAAAACATTTTTGTATCAAATTTGAGTTTCAGGATCAACGATGAAGATCTGAAACAGGCATTTGCTGACTATGGAGCCGTAACATCAGCTAAGGTTATTAAAGACAATTTTTCAGGAAGGTCCAGGGGATTTGGCTTCGTGGAAATGACCAATGACGAAGAGGCAGCAAAAGCAATTGAAGAGCTGAACAATGCTGAATTCGACGGAAAAGTGATGACCGTATCAGAAGCACGCCCCAAAACAGACCGTAAACCCGGTGGTTTCACAGATTCCCGTGGTGGCGGCGGTGGCGGCTATGGTGGTGGCAATTCCCGTGGTGGCAGCGGTGGCAGTGGTGGCGGCTATGGCGGAGGAGGTTCCCGTGGTGGCAGCGGCGGTGGCGGACGCGATGGCGGCGCTGGCGGCGGCTTCAAAAAAAGATTTTAATATACAAATTACTTTTCTCCTGTAAATTTGTAAGTCCTTTCAGGATTTTTTCATAATATTGATTATGAAAAAATCCTATCCTTACCTCGCTGTTATTTGCATCCTGATTTTTAATGGAGCAATGCTTTTTCTTGCACATCATGGCAATAACCAGTACTTTCCGGTAAAGATAAATCCCGCTTTTCGTAATTATGTGCAGGCATTCTCTTCCGGGAATGTCTCCGCACGATCCTCCATCAAGGTACGCCTCGTAGATGATTTTGCCGACACTGCAACATTCGGCACACCGCTTTCGGTGACATATTTTAATTTCCGGCCGGCCATCAAGGGAAAAACTTTCTGGAGCGACAGCCGTACCCTGGAGTTTTTACCTGATGAGAAGCTCCCGCAGGACCAGACGTACACCGTGGAATTTTACCTTTCACGGCTGCTTACCGTTCCCGATTCATTGAAAACAATGACCTTCCAGCTTCACACGATGTCGCAGGACCTTTCGGTGCAGGTTGATAATCATCATGCATACTCACACAGCGATCTTACAAAAGAGCACCTCAACGGCACCCTGCAGTCGGCCGATTTCACCGAAGATATGCAAATTGAAAAGGTTCTCACGGCATCGCAGGGCAACCGTGATCTTCCGGTTGTATGGACCCATGATGCAAAGAAACGAACCCATCTTTTTCAGGTCGATTCGGTCTCCAGGGGAGTTGATGCAACCGAAGTTAAACTTGAGTGGGATGGCTCACCTGTTGATTCAAAATCAAACGGAAGAATTTCCGCTGAAATACCATCCATAACGACTTTTAAAGTATTATCGGTTCGCAGTATCCCAAATGCACAGCAATGTTTACGGGTACAGTTTTCCGATCCGCTGGCACCGGACCAGAATCTCGATGGATTGTTCAGCGCCGGGAAATTTAATAATTTACGCTATAATGTTGAGGATAATCTGCTCCGGATTTATCTTCCGGAAACTGAAGATAAAAAAGTCAACCTGACCCTCGAACCATCCATTCGCAGTATTCGTCAGAACCTGCTCGGAAAGAGGGTTGTTGAACAGGTGGTGCTTGAAAATGCCAAACCAGATATCCGGTTTACCGGGAGCGGGGTAATACTCCCTGGCTCCAATGGCATGCTGCTGCCTTTTGAAGCAGTTAACCTGAATGCTGTCGATATCAAAGTCGTGCGGATATATGCCACTAACATCCTCCAGTTCCTGCAGGCCAACGATTTGAATGACAATTCACAACTTGCCAGGGTTGGCAGGGTGGTATTAAAAAAGACCATGCCGCTGACAGGGGTGACAGATTATGGCAAATGGAACAGGTACTCCATTGATCTTTCAACCCTGATCCATGCAGAACCCGGGGCCATCTATTCAGTCAATCTCAGGTTCAAAAAAGCCTATTCAACTTATTATTGCGAGGAGTCCGACAGCCTGGGCAATGCGGCCAATGATATGGTCATTACGGATGATCCCGAATCGGAGAATGATCAGAACTGGGATTATTACAGCAATTATGAAGAGAATGACTATGGAGGCATAGGCTGGCAGAACTACCGGTGGGAAGAACGCGACAACCCCTGCAAGCCGTCTTATTATTACAACAAGTCGATCAGCCGCAATGTGCTGGCTTCAGACCTTGGGATGATTGTTAAAGCCGGGAATGATGGCAGTTACCATGTTTATATCACAGATCTGATATCCGCCAGGCCTCTTTCCGGTGTTTCGGTCGAATTTTTCAATTTCCAGCTGCAAAGCATGGGTAAGGCAACCACAGACGGCGAAGGAATGACCCTCGTACCCATGAAGAAAAAGCCATTTATCGTTGTTGCACGTAGTGGTCCGCAAACCGGATATCTGAAACTGACAGACGGAAATGCGCTCTCCCTCAGCATGTTCGATGTGAGTGGGGAGCCGGTACAGAAAGGACTTAAAGGATTTATTTACGGAGAACGCGGCGTTTGGAGGCCGGGGGATTCGATTTACCTGACATTTATCCTGGAAGATAAAATGCACCGGATTCCCTTGCACCATCCTGTCTCCCTGTCGCTTTTCAATCCCGGGGGTCAGCTGATCAGCCGTATGGTAAGAACGACTTCCCTGAATGGTTTTTATAACTTCAGAACCGCTACTGCATCGGATGCTCCTACCGGGAACTGGCTGGCAAAGGTGAGCCTGGGGGGTGTGGAATTTCAAAAGTCGTTGAAAATAGAAACCGTCAAACCCAACCGTTTGAAGATCAATTTCGATTTTAAGTCAGAACAGCTGGTTAAGGATAAAGTACCATCAGCTTTGCTGGAAGCTGCCTGGCTTACCGGGGCTACGGCACGAAACCTGAAGGCGAAGGTATTGCTGACATTGTCGAAATCGGTCACTGCATTTAAGAACTTTCCGGGGTATGTATTCGACAATCCGACCGTTGGATTTGCGCCCGAGAATATCACGGTTTTCGAAGGCAAACTTGATGCAAACGGACGAACCTTGGTCAGCCCGAAGATACATGTCACAAACATCGCCCCCGGGGCGCTGAAGGCGAGTTTTGAAACCATGGTTTTCGAAGATGGTGGTGATTTCAGCGTTGACAGATTTACCATTCCATACTATCCATATCAGTCTTATGCAGGTGTGAGTGTTCCCAAAGGATCAGAAGGAGACCGTGTTTTATATACAGGTAAGACCTACGACATCGGATTGATCAATGTAGATGCCCACGGCGCACTGGTGCCGTCAAACCAGCTTAAAGTGGAGGTGTTCAAGCTTGAATGGCGCTGGTGGTGGGATGATTCAGAAGCAGGATCAGCCGACTTTGTCTCTACCTCGTATATCAGGCCTGTTGATTCTGCAACAGTGAAGACTGTGAACGGAAAGGCGCTGTTTCCCTTTCTTGTTGAATACGATAATTGGGGCCGCTATCTCATCAAGGTAACTGACAGAGTATCAGGTCATGCAGCAGGCAGGGTTGTTTATGTTGACTGGCCGGGTTACTTCCGTATGCCGGGAGGTGAAAAACAAGCGGCCGCAATGCTCACGCTCACCACGGATAAAAGTCTGTACAAGGTCGGCGACAAAGTAAAGCTGACGCTTCCGGCATCACCCGACGGGAGGGCGCTGGTGACCATTGAAACCGGATCAAATGTTCTTAAGTCTTTCTGGGTGCCTACCTCCAAAGGCACTACAGATATCTCCTTCGAAGCCACCAGGGAGATGTCGCCGAACTGCTATGCATACATTACCCTGATTCAGCCCCATGCCCAAACGAAGAATGATCTCCCCATCCGCCTGTACGGGGTCATACCTGTTCCGGTTGAAAACCCTGAGACACATCTCAAACCTGTCATCACCATGCGTAATGAGCTCGAGCCGGGGAGAGAGGTTTCCATCAATGTGAGGGAAGCCACCGGTAAACCGGCTACCTATACCATCGCAGTGGTTGATGAGGGGTTACTCGATCTGACGCGTTTTAAAACCCCAGATGCCTGGAGTGTTTTCTACTCCCGTGAAGCCCTTGGTGTGAAAACCTGGGATCTTTTCGACCAGGTGATGGGAGCTTTCAGCGGGGAGCTGCAGCGCATTCTCAGCATCGGGGGCGACCAGGATGCCCTCAACAAAGGCAGTTTAAAAGCCAACAGGTTCAAACCCATGGTTAAATTTCTCGGGCCTTTTGAACTAAAAAAGGGAGAGAATAAAACTCACTCATTTACAATGCCAGAATACATCGGTTCAGTCAGGGTGATGGTAGTTGCCGGTCAGGACGGAGCTTACGGCAAAGATGAGAAGAGCGTTGCCGTAAAGAGGCCGCTGATGGTAATGGGAACGCTGCCAAGGGTGCTGGGTCCGGGAGAAACCGTCAAATTGCCCGTGACCGTGTTTGCCATGGAAAAGTCCATAAAAACAGTTAAAGTGGAAATCAGCGTCAATGAGATGTTCTCCATTGGCTCCGGGAATACACGGCAACTTTCTTTCACAGGCACAGGAGATCAGCTTGTTGCATTCGACCTGGCCGTTGAGCAAAAGACGGGAATTGGCAAAGTGAAAATTGTTGCCTCCAGCGGCAATCTGAAATCAGAGCACAACATAGAGATCTTAGTGCGCAATCCCAATTCACCCGTAACCATAGTTTTTGAAAAGGCGATACAACCTGGAAGTACCTGGACAACTGACTTTACTGCCCCCGGGATCCCCGGCACGAACGGAGGAACCCTTGAAATATCCTCCATCCCTCCGCTGAATCTTGAAAAACGACTCTCTTATCTCATTCACTATCCTTATGGGTGCATTGAACAGACAGTATCGGCTGCTTTTCCACAATTATACCTGGCCGGGCTGACCGAGCTTACGGAGAGCAATAAGAAAGAAACTGAACAGAATGTCGGTGCTGCCATCCAGCGCCTGAAATCATTTCAGCTGACGAACGGAGGATTCTCCTACTGGCCGGGGGCCAGATATGCCGATGACTGGGGGACCAGTTATGCCGGCCACTTCTTATTAGATGCAGAGCAATTGGGATTTTCCCTCCCGATAAACCTTCTTTCGTCTTGGAAGGAATTCCAGCGTCAGAAAGCGGTTTCATGGAATTACGATGCGTCATACACAAATAATATGCTGGTGCAGGCTTACCGGTTATATACCCTTGCTCTTGCGAAAGTGCCGGAACTGGGCGCCATGAACAAGTTGCTTGAGAGGAAGGATCTTTCATCAACTGCACGCTGGCAGCTGGCAGCAGCTTACCAGCTGGCAGGAAAGCAGGAGGTTGCACTCAGGCTGGTCAATACGCTGCCTGCCGATGTGAAACCTTACCGTGAACTCAGCGATACGTATGGTTCCGATCTGCGCGATAAGGCCATCATCGTGGATGCACTTTGCCTGATGAACCTGAAAACCAAAGCCGCACCGCTGGTGAAGGAGATTTCAGCACTACTGTCAAATAATGATTGGTACAGCACCCAGGAAACATCATTTGCCTTGCGGGCTGTCACTAAATTTACAGGCAATAACCACGGAGAGGGCGTCCGGGCATCGCTCAGGATCAATTCGTCAGATCCTGAACGTATTGAGAGTCAAAAGGCGTTGGTGTCGCGCAGGATCGAAGTCCGGTCCGGGAAAAAAGGGATCCTCCAGGTAACCAGCGCGGGAAAAAGTATTCTTTTCGCCAGGCTCATCCTGACCGGGATACCTGCTTATAACGAGACTGCTGGTACGTCAAACAGCCTGAAAATCACGACATCGTTTAAATCGATGTCTGGCCAGGTTATCAAACCGAACGAGCTGTCGCAAGGTACCGGTTTTATCGCCGAAGTGTCGGTCACAAATCCCGGCATGCGTGGGAAATACCGGCAACTGGCATTGTCGCAGGTATTCCCCTCAGGCTGGGAGGTGATCAATGCGAGAAACAGCGATCTGGCTCAATCCAGCCAGACGACAGCGGTATTTGATTACCAGGATGTCAGGGATGACAGGGTAAATACCTTTTTTGACCTTGACCCCGGGCAAACAAAAACCTTCAGGGTGATGCTGATGGGCACCTATCTTGGCCGGTTTTATCTTCCGCCAACAGGCTGTGAAGCCATGTACGACCACACCATCAGTGCCATGGTTCCCGGGTATTGGATCGAGGTGGTACAGACCTCAAAATGATGAATAGGGCAGGGTTCGGAGAATCGCAGGGAAACCTGTTGTACAGGAAGTTAAAAAGCAGAAGGGTTCGTCGTTTCATTGTTTATGCCCTGGTGTTGCTTTTGATACTTCTGTTCTGGTTTTCCTTGCCGCGACCTTTGTTTGATGATCCGCTTTCCACTGTATTGCTTGACCGCAGCGGGAACCTTCTTGGCGCAAAGATATCGGCAGACCAGCAATGGCGCTTTCCTGAAAGTGAAAGCGTACCGGAAAAGTTCAGACTGGCTTTAATCAATTACGAAGACAGGTATTTCAGGTATCACCCCGGGTTCAATCCTGTTGCTTTGACCAGGGCAGCGAGTCTCAACATCAGGTATGGTAAAATTATCAGCGGCGCAAGTACCATTACCATGCAGGTAATCCGGCTGATGCGAAAAAACCGGGAACGGACATTCCCCGAAAAATTCAGGGAGATCTTTCTGGCTTTCCGGCTTGAATGTACACACAGCAAAGCAGATATCCTGAGGATCTATAGTTCTCACGCCCCTTTTGGCGGCAATGTTGTAGGCCTCGATGCAGCCTCATGGCGTTATTTCGGTATCGATGCTGCGCATTTGTCGTGGGCAGAAGCTGCGACCCTTGCAGTTTTACCAAACAGCCCCGGGCTTATCTATCCCGGGAGAAATCCGGGTCATTTAAAGCGTAAGCGTGACCACTTGCTTGATGAACTGTGTAACCGGGGGGTGATCGATGCATCCACCTGCCAGCTGGCAAAGGAGGAGAGCCTGCCTCGAAAACCTTTTCCATTGCCACGGTTTGCCCCGCACCTGCTTGATCGTTCCATCAGGGATGGAAATAAAGGAGCCAGGGTGACTACCTCTCTCGATCTTATGTTGCAAATGCGGATCAATGAAATCCTCAACACACATAGTATCCAGCACAGATCCAATGAGATATATAATGCAGCAGCACTGGTTCTGGATGTGGATTCAGGCAACGTGCTTGCCTATGTCGGGAACATCCCCGGAACAACAGCAGGTGAACATGGTAATAATGTGGATGTTATCACATCCCCCCGAAGCACTGGCAGTATTCTCAAACCATTCTTATATGCAGCCATGCTTCATGACGGGTTGCTCCTTCCCAATACGCTGGTGCCCGACATACCCATGCAGGTAGGCGGGTTTATCCCTGAAAACTACAACCTGACTTACGATGGCGCGGTACCTGCAAAAATGGCGTTGTCGAGGTCATTGAATATCCCGGCAGTCAAAATGCTCCAGGTTTATGGCTATGAGCAGTTTTATGCCCTCCTGCGAAAATTGGGGCTGACTACCTTAACAAAACCAGCCGATCATTATGGATTGTCGCTCATCCTTGGAGGAGCTGAGGCAACGTTGTGGGATCTCGCAGGGATTTATGCCTCGATGGCGAGGACGCTGCAACATTTTAATGGAAACACCCCGGGTTATCGTAAAACAGATTTTCATCCTCCTGCCTATTCCATACAGAAACCAGGGAAACATGCGACATTCAGTGATCAGTCATCCTGGTTCGATGCCGGTTCGATCTGGCTTACCTTCGATGCCATGGTGGAGGTTTCAAGGCCTGATGCTGAACAGCAATGGCAGCAGTTTTCATCATCCCATAAAATTGCATGGAAAACCGGAACCAGCTTTGGAAACCGGGATGCATGGTCCATTGGTGTCACACCTGAATATGTGGTGGCAGTATGGGTTGGCAACGCTTCCGGAGAGGGGAGGCCGGGACTCACCGGCATTGGTGTTGCTGCACCGGTATTATTCGATATTTTTAAGACGCTCCCCGCAACAACCTGGTTCAAAACACCTGAAGCGGCCCTGGTGAAGGTCCCGGTTTGCCGGTACAGCGGTTATCGGGCAACTGCAATATGTGAATTCACCGATACAGCATGGATTCAGAAATCAGGCGCCAAAACAGCACCCTGTCCTTTCCATCAGCTCATCCATCTTGATAAAACCGGAGCCTGGCAGGTCAGTTCCAATTGCGAATCACCTGAAAACATGCAGCATGTTTCATGGTTTGTCCTGCCACCGGTCCAGGAGTGGTATTTCCGAAATAAGAACCCGTTTTACAAGGTACTGCCTCCTTTTCGCCCCGATTGTGCAGGAAGTTCAGACAGGAAGAACATGGACATCATCTACCCCAGGAACAACAGCAAAATCTATATCCCGGTCGATCTCGACGGAAAACCGGGAAGTACCGTGTTCAAAGTCGCCCACAGGAGCAGCGCTGCCCTCGTTTACTGGCACCTGGATGACCGCTTTATCGGCACAACGGTGCAGATTCACCAGATGGCGTTGTCACCAATGAAGGGGAGGCACCGGCTAACATTGGTTGACCAGGAGGGGGAGAGCCTTGGGATTGTATTTGATGTGATCAATGAAAAAAAATAGGGTCAGTTGCACCTGACGAACGGCAGGGCATCGTCAAAACGAGGTTGAATGAGCATTTTGCCTGTTTTATCCACATATCCCCATCTTTTTCCTATTCTTACCGGTGCGCAGCCATCAGAGAAGTCGAGTACTTTGTCAAAATGGGCAGGAATGAGGATGGTTCCTGTTTTATCAATATATCCCCATGATTTACCCGTGTTTACGGCGGCCATTCCTTCTGAAAAATCCCTGCAGTTTTCAAATTTAAATGGGATGACCAGTTTTCCTGACTGATCATAATATCCCCATTTACCCTCTGACCTGGAACGACCAAGACCCTCGGAAAAATTCCCGGCATGTTCGTTTTCTGTCGGTACGATTACTTTTCCCGTTCGGTCAATAAAACCCCATCCTTTTTTCCCTTTGGCAGGTGCAATACCGGTTTTCATGTCCCGAAGGTTTTCCATGCTGGTTTTAAGTGCCCACTCTCCCGTTGGATCAACAAATCCGTAAATGCCATCAAGCACCACCCTCCCCATTCCGTCACTGAATGTCTCTGCATGCTCATACTTGTCGGAAATCACATATCTCCCGTTTTTATCAATGTATCCCCATTTTGATGAGGCCCTGGCAGCAGCGCGTCCTTCAGAAAAGTTCATGCAGTTTTCAAATTGTTCCTGAAAAGCAGGTGCTCCTGTTTTATCAATGTATATCCATTTTCCTGTTTTTGAGGAGATAACCCGTGCAAGCCCCTCTGAAAAATCTTCTGCTCTTTTATAGGCCGGTTGAATGACCCATACTCCGGATGTGTTGATAAACCCCCATTTGCCACCAACACAGGCAGAAGCCAGCCCCTCTGAAAAACTTTGAACTTCATCAAACATGGGTTTAATAACCCAGGTGCCTTCCAGTCCAATAAACCCCCATTTCCCGTTTTCAAGGGCACCGGCGAGGTCTTTCTGCGCTGTAACTGATGACATGAACATGCCTGTAATGAGAAGGCAAAGAATCAGTGTTTTTGTCAGGGTTTTCATAAATTTTGTTTTGATATAACTAAATGTTACTGAACTGGTACATTTTGGCCATACAAATTTAATGAAATTGAGTTAATGGGCATAGATGGTCGAATTTATTAAAACCGGAATCGGATTTTCCGTTTAATTACTTACTAACTTTGCAAAAGCCCATATTTCTGTATGTTTGATTGTTTTCGAATGCGAAGAACACCATTTTTATTACTTGCGCTTTTGGTAATCGCCTCTTCATGTAAAAAACGCACTGATCCTGTACCCGGGAACACCTATGGCACCATTGTGTTTTCCATTGAGCACGTTGTGAATGGTCAACAGTTGAAAGAAAATGAACTGATATATACCAATGCTGCCGGCAACCAGTATATGATCAGCGACCTTGCCTGGTTTATCTCCGATATTACTTTTTACAGGCACAATGGCACGCGCACTGTAATCGGGGAGACGAAGGACATTTTTTATGTGAATGAAGATATTCCGGAAACAAAAACAATGCGGTTCGCCGATGCAATTCCTGCAGGTGTTTACGATTCTGTTACCCTGATCTTCGGCATATCTGAGGCAAAAAACATATCTTACATCTTTCAGAATCCTCCGGAATCAGACATGAGCTGGCCTGAGGTTTTGGGAGGAGGTTATCACAACATGATGATGAACGGAAAATGGAAGGATACCACAGGAATGGTAGTGCCGTTCAATTTTCATCTGGGCACTGGTCAGCTATATCATGGCAGCAATTACAATGTTGATTCAATTTATGCGTTTATCCCAAATAGTTTTGCAATAGTTTTACCAGGATCATCTTTTGAGCTGGCTGATAAGCAGCAGCTTACCTTGCGGCTTACGATGCATATCGATAGATGGTTTGATAATCCTCATCAATATGATCATAATTTCTGGGGAGGTGCCATCATGCAGAACCAGCCTGCTATGCAGATGGTAAAGGAAAACGGCTGGGATGTTTTTTCTGTCACCAAATACTAAAACCGAGAAACTTGCAATTCCTGCAATTTGATTTCGCTTTGTTAAACTGGGTTCACAACCACCTTGTCCCGCATTCTGTTCCGGTACTTCAATTTATTTCAGATACCACCACCTTTGTGAGCATTGCAATGGCGTTGATGGTGATCATGATATCCCTGGTGAAAAGGTCGAAACCCATGCGCATGAAGTTTTTCATGCTTCTCACGGTATTGCTTCTGGTGGTATTGGCAAGCCAGGGACTGAAAGGAGTGATAAAGCGCGACCGACCATTCGATACCTTCCCATCGATCGAAAAATTATCTACCGGAGGTGATTCGTCGTTTCCTTCCGGGCATACACTGGAGGCATTTGCGATGGCAGCAGCCATATCCATACTGTTCTCACGGAAACCGATCATCCTGCCGGTCTATCTTTGGGCCATCATGGTTGCCTATTCACGAATAGCCCTCGGTGTTCATTACCCCAGCGATGTGCTTGCGGGAATCATGATTGGTACATTAATTGGTTGGTTTGTTCCCTGGGTGTTTAAGCGGAGTTTTCGACTGGTCTGACAACATGGAATCAGATTGCAGTTGACGGTCAGCCTCTTGTATCTGGTTTTTGTTTTCCAGGACGGATGATCTTCCTGACTTTATCCCTGAAGCCGAGCTTGCACAATTCCCGTCTTTTTGCCACAAGGTCGGTCAGTTCAATTACAAGGTCCCTGTTAACCTGCACTGCCATTGGTAAGACATATTTTTCAGTCTGATCAAGGTACTGGGAAATTTTCTTATTTACATGTGTGTCGAGGTGAAGATCGGTCAGATTACTTATCCGGTCGGCACATTTCAGAATTTTTGCATTGCGTGATCCGGTTTCAAGAACCCTGTTCAGGTATTGAGGTTTGGTTTCATCGGTTCGTTTGGTAACTTCAAGAACCAGGTCAACAACCTGGCTTCCGTCAGGATCAATTTTGCGGATCTCCTCCACTTCAGTCGATGGAAGATCTTCCAGCAAATCATGCAGTAACGAGGCCTTCAGGAGAACGGTGTCATGAAAATATTTATAATCCAGCAGTATCCCCAGAGTGGCAAAGGAGTGGCGAAACTGGTTTCCGCCAACCTTGCGGCTCACCCCGATCAGTGCCGTGGCTTTTAAAATATAGGGAGCAAGAACCAGTTTTTTTAACGTTGTCAGGTCGTCCATAAATCTCGTGGTTGAAGAATTACAAAATTACGGAATCATAACATAACAAATGAAATTTGGATGATTTTTATATTTATATGAGTGCAGCAGGAAATTTAGAAGCAATCTAAAAGTAACGCCTTTCTTTACTGTGGATATGGAATTATGCACATATATAGAAGATGTGTATTTGATTGTGAATAAGTTAACATAAGATAGGGAGGCAACTTAACACTAATTTTATGTCCTGAAAGTATTAAAGACAAAAAACAGCCATTTAAAAAACAACCATGAAAAAAGAATTCTTACTTTTTCTTACCAGGATCATCTGTACAGCATTTATCAGCTTTGCCATGGCAGCAGGAGCATTTGCTTATCCATCCGGAGCTCCGGCCGGCTATTCCGGTTCCCCCGGCGACGGCCAGAATTGTAAAAACTGTCATGGTGGTTCATCCGCAACCGTTTCAGGCTGGATAACCTCCGACATACCCCCTGCAGGATATACATCAGGGACAATTTATACGATTACTGCCACAGTCAGCGGCTCCGGTAAAAAAGGCCTGGAGGTTTCACCTCAGAATGCGACAGGGACCCAGCTGGGGATTCTTGCTGCCGGAAGCAACAACCACCTTGTCGGCGGAACAAAATATGTTACCCAAAATTCTGCAGGCAGCACCTCGAGTACGGTTGTCTATACCTTTACCTGGACTGCACCTGCATTGGGCACCGGGACGGTTACTTTCTATGGTGCTTTCTGCGTGGGAAAATCAAATACAAAGCTTTCGACGCTTGTTGTCAATGAAAATGCCGTGCTTCCGCTGGCTGTAACCGTGTCGGCTAACCCGGCAACGATTCTTCCCGGCGGTACTTCGCAATTGACTGCAACCCCATCAGGAGGAACAGGAACCTATACGTATGCCTGGACATCTGTTCCGGCCGGATTCACATCGACACTGCAAAATCCCTCTGTATCTCCAAATGTGACCACCCAATATAATGTCACTGTCGGCGACGGTTCAGGTGCGGTACAGGGGAGTGCAACGGTAACTGTTACTGCCAGCCCCCTCACTGCCAATGCAACAGCGACACCTGCTGCAGTTTGTGCAGGACAGAGTGTTCAGCTTAACGTCATTCCTGCAGGAGGCAGCGGAACTTATACCTATTCCTGGACTTCGGTTCCGGCCGGGTTTACCTCCACAATTCAAAATCCGGTTGTTACACCATCCTTATCAACTCAATACATTGCTCATGTATCCGACGGTATTGGTACTGCAGAATCCACCACTAGTGTAAGCGTTAACCAGCCGGTAACTGCAACAGCAGGAAATGACACCACATGTGGATTTGGCACCACCCAGGTACCCTTGTATGGCACTGCTGCCAACTATGCGACAGTACTCTGGACGACTTCAGGAACCGGGACCTTCAGTGCAGCAAATGCCCTCACGGGAAATTATCTGCCCAGTGCAACCGATAAAACCGGAGGAAATGTTACGCTAACCCTCACAGCGACCCCGGTATCTCCCTGTTCCGTTTCAGCAAGCGATATGCGCATCATCCATTTCGATGGCTCTCTCGGGATCGCAGATGCTCAGAATGCCCGGATCAGCATGACCATTTCTCCGAACCCTTCCAGCGGGTTGTTTAACCTGACACTGACAGGGATGGATAACCTGAATGGTACGATCACCATCTCTGAAATTACCGGGAGGACTGTTGTTCAGCAGGCAATTGACGGATCAGTGAACCGTATGGAGCAATTTGATCTGACAGGTTATCCTAAAGGTCTCTACCTTGTTAAAATTCAGACGGAAAGCCAGTCATTGGTGCGTAAACTGGTAATAAAATAGGGACTAGTGCGGATTCTTCGTGAAACAGCCCGGCCCCGGAACACCCTTCCCGGGTTCCCAAAACGGTAAAATGAGAGATGCCCTGCAGCGTGCTGTGGGGCATCTCTCATTTTCACTCAACAGACCTGCCTTTTCCAATGCTTAATTGGGTCAGAATTTTCCTGATGTGATTAATTAGACAGTGTTTTATTGTCTTTCCCGGAGCGTGGGTAAATTTAGAACTATTCTAAGCCTGCTGGAGAAACCCGCAGCAGACATGTTATGTGTTGCATGTGACATGTGTATAATGCTGATTAATAATACGGCCGCATTTGTTTAGGTCAATTGTTTCTCTATTTTTGTTAAATAAATAACAATATAAACACGGTTTAATAAATAATTTAGTCAATATGAAAAAACAAGTTTTACGATTTCTTGCCAGGATTATCGGAGTTGTCATTATTAGCATTGCTGTGAATGGAATTGTTTACGCCTATCCATCGGGATCGCCTGCGGGATATTCCGGTTCACCAGGCGACGGCCAGAATTGTAAAAACTGTCATGGCGGTTCAACTGCAACCGTTTCGGGATGGATTACCTCCGACATACCACCTGCCGGATATACGGCAGGGGCAACTTATACGATTACTGCCACCGTCAGCGGCTCCGGTAAAAAAGGACTTGAGGTTTCCCCTCAGAGTGTTAGCGGGACACAACTTGGAATTCTGATTGCAGGAAGCAATAACCACCTTGTTGGCGGGACAAAATATGTTACCCAAAATTCGTCAGGCAGCACGTCGAGTACAGTCATTTACACATTTACCTGGACTGCCCCCGTTGCGGGAACAGGAACAGTGACATTCTATGGTGCATTTACTGTAGGGAAATCAAATACGAAACTTTCGACACTCGTTGTCAATGAAAATGCGGTACTTCCGCTGGCAGTATCTGTTACAGCAAATCCGACTACGATCCTTCTCGGCGCATCATCTCAGTTAACGGCTGCCCCTTCTGGAGGCTCCGGAACATATACCTATTCATGGACTTCCGTTCCGGCCGGGTTCACCTCAACCCAGCAAAATCCACTTGTATCGCCAACAGTTACTACACAATATGTTGTTGCGGTTAATGACGGATCGGGTTCCGTTCAGGGGAATTCGACGGTAACGGTCACAATACCTGCACCACTTGCTGTTTCGGTTAGTGCCACTCCTTCGGCCATTATGAGCGGGCAATCCTCACAGCTTAATGCCAGCGCGTCAGGGGGAACAGGCAGCTATACTTACACCTGGAGCTCAGTTCCTGCGGGATTTACATCAACCTCACAAAACCCGCTGGTATGGCCAACAGCAACAACACAATACAATGTCACGGTAAGTGATGGCTCGGGAACCGTGCAGGGGAGTGCAACTGTTACGGTAACGGCCAGTCCGCTCACTGCAACCGCAACAGCAACGCCTGCTGTGGTTTGTGCAGGACAGAGTGTTCAGCTTAACGTCATTCCTGCCGGAGGCAGCGGAACCTACACGTATTCATGGACTTCAGTTCCTGCCGGGTTTTCCTCGACACTTCAGAACCCGGTTGTTACTCCGGCTGTTTCAACCCAATACATCGCGCATGTATCCGACGGTGTTGGTTCTGCAGAGAGCACCACCAGTGTAACGGTTAACCAGCCCGCCACTGCAGCAGCAGGCAACGATACAACCTGTGGATTTGGCACCAACCAGGTACCCTTGTTTGGCACTGCAGCCAACTATACATCAACACTTTGGACCACTTCCGGAACAGGGACTTTTAGTGCAGCAAATGCCCTCACGGGAAATTATCTGCCCAGTGCTGCCGACAAGACCGGAGGAAATGTTAGCTTAACCCTCACAACGACACCATTATCTCCTTGCTCCACTTCAGAAAGTGATACACGCATAATCCATTTCGATGCAACAATCGGGATCGCGGATGCTCAGAATGCGAGGATCACCATGACTATATCTCCGAACCCCTCGGCAGGACTTTTCAAACTCAGCCTTGGCGGAAAGGAAAGCAGAAACGTGACTGTAACAGTGTCGGAGATCACGGGAAGGCCGATCATACAGCGTTCTTTTGACACTTCACTTGTCAACCCAATGCACATTGATCTCTCAGGATATCCCAGGGGACTTTACCTGGTGAAAGTTCAGACAGATGGCCAATCTGTGATTCGTAAGATTGTCATTGAATAAACAGAATCATTTTGTGTTCATGCGGTATTTCGCCGTAATTTTGCGGTAAATTATAAAGATAACGACCATGACACATAAAGTTGATACTTCCTGGAAAGGGAACATGCTGTTCGATGCCAACGTTAGCGGGCATCACGTGATGATGGATTCATTGCCTGCGGGTGGTGGGGCAGATGAAGGTTCACGGCCTAAAGAGTTGATGTTAGCGGCCCTTGCAGGATGTTCCGGCATGGATGTCGTGTCTATTCTGAAAAAGATGCGGGTTGAAATTACCGGGCTGGATATCCGGATCGAAGCCAATGTAACCGAAGAACATCCGAAGCATTACGACAAAATGCACGTCATTTACGAATTTTCCGGCAATGACCTTCCGATGGATCAGTTGAGAAAGGCAGTCGAGCTTTCACAGGATCGTTATTGCGGCGTTGCTTTCGTTTATAAGCAGGTCATGGAAGTTACCTTTGAGATCGTGACCGGCAAATAGCCGGTTTAACAACCTCCTGAGGCCTTCTTCTTTTTCTTCACCGGTACCACCCCTGGTTTCGGGGCGGAAGCGGAGCCGGCGGAAGCCGGGGCAATTGCAGATACACTGCCACCGCCTAGTGCCATGGATGCTGCTTTCCGGAAATCATACCTGGCAATCTCATCATTCGAAATCACACTTCCCGGTTTCGTTGGATTGAGTATCGTTTCCAGCCAGAAGTTCAGGCCTCCCTGAAGCACATAATTGTTCTGGTAACCAAGTTGCCGGGTGAGCAACCAGGCTTCATTGGCTTCTGTTGACCCGTTGGAATAGAAAATATTCATCCTGGTTCCCTGGTTCAGGATGTCTGTATTTCCTTCAGAGAGAATGTCCTGCAGCGGGACATTGATGGCACCGGGAAGGCTGAACATGTCAAATTCCCGTGGATTTCTTACATCAATCAACTGAATCGAAGGGTCTTTCTGAATAATTTTATCGGCTACTTCATCGGGGCTTATAAACTGTGTTCCGGTGCGGATCTCTGAAAGCAGCTGCGCAGCGGTCAGCTTGTATGGTCTTGTTGTATTCTGAGGTACCAGGGCGATGACAAGTGCCAGGATTAATAGTATCAGGGTAAGATAATGCAGAGGCTTCATGTGTATGTGTTTTAATTTCAATGGACTAATACTCTTTTTGAGGAAATTTCTTCTCCACCCATTCCGACACATAGAACATCCCCAGTGCCACAATTACGAGGATAAGTGCAAAAACCCCATCACTGATATCCAGCATGGTCGATATTTTGGGCGATCCCATGTTTGCCGACTTATACATGGTTTCGAACATCGGGTATCCAAATGCAAAGAAATAGACGCCAATGAATAACCCAACAATGAAAACCATGGCGTCCAGTTTGCCAATGGCAGCACCACAAAAACTGGTACCGGGACAAAATCCGCCCATGATGAATCCGACACCCATCACCAGGCCTCCCACGATTGCAGAGGTCAGAAAGGTTGGATTCACATAAACCATGTTCAGATCCACCCATCCGAAGAGGCTGAAGAAGAGAAGCCCGAGCATGGCGGTGACTCCTCCGGTAAAGAAAACTTTTAATACCACCATGTCGTACCCGTAGAAAAGTCCGGCGAGTTTACGGCTTGATGAAAATCCGCTTTGTTCAAGGACAAACCCAAATCCGATGCCAATTACAAAGGCCAGGAAGAAGTTGGTGTTTGAAGAAATAATATCGTTGACGGCTAAGGGACCCATAGTGATTTTAGATTTTAGGATTTACGATTTACGATTTACGATTTTTTGCATTGAATGACAACTGGATAGGTGCTAAATCCAGTTTTTCCTGAAGAAGTATGCCAGGGCATAGGCACCCCCGAAAAGTGCCATCATGGTAATGATACCGCCGAAGGAGAGAACTGCCATCCCGCTGAGTGCTGATCCGCTTGTACATCCGCGGCCAAGCTGCGAGCCGATTCCGAAGAAGATGCCTCCGAGCAAAGCGAATACCAGCCTGCGGCGTGAGGTGATTTTCGGACTGTGTTCCACCCTGAACTTAAGCCTGCCTGCCAGTGCGCCGGATGCAAACCCTCCCACAAGCACCCCCAGCATCTGGAAAACCAGCCAGTTTTTCATGGGCGACCCTGAATGTTCTTCATGGTACTCTTTGAAATATTTCGTCTTTGCCGCATAACCCGGCGCTACCGATTGTGTGGTTGCAACCACCACACTTTTAATGGCTCCGCTGGCACCAAGTCCGCGCCCTGAAATGAAATTTGCCGCCAGCAATACGATGCCGAGTAACACGCCTCCGAGGTAAGGATTCATGTACCTGGTCCTGCCTGGTTCTTTAGTTGTCTCCATTTTTACTTCAATATTCGTTATTCAATATTCAATATTCGATATTCGATATTCGATATTCCTGTTTAATAGAGGTATCTGCTTGCCTGCCCGGCATACACAATGATAAACCTCAGAAACAAACCTCCGGTAAGTACCAGGGATGAGGTGATGACAATGGGGATTTTAAAGCCAAGCAGTTCAAGAACTTCCAGAAATGCCGGGATGATCAGTCCGATGAAGACAACAAAAATCCAGAAGACTTCCGTGAAGGGTCCGCCCAGGAACATGTTTGCAGCATCAATCTGCACCTGGGTACTGGCCTGAAAGCCCATGAACATGTGGACGATAAGGAACAATTCAATGCCGATCATCATCAGGTCGATGCGGCTGAATATGTTGCGTTCAAGGTGGCTTTTTGCCATGAGCATGATCACTGCTGCCCCGGTTGAGAGACTGGAGGCAAAGAACAATGGGCCAAGGATGCTGGTATTCCAGAGCGGCCTGGCATTGAAGGCAGAAAGAAGAATCCCGGTGTATACTCCGAGAATTACTGCTGAAATCAGCATGATCCAGGCGATGACAAGCCTGTGTTTGATGAAATAGGATTCCCACTCATCCATGATGGGATATTTCCAGTGTATGTCAGGCTTCAGCTCCCTCAGCCATGTTGCCGACCAGATTACAGACAACGGCGTGATGATCAGCAACGTCCATGCACCCCATGACATGGGTGATTCCAGCCGGATTGTAAGGTAAAGTTGCCAGAAAAACGCTTTATGGTTCAGGTCAAGAAACAGTGCACCCAGGCCGAGGATAAGCAAAAACGGAGTCAGCATCGGTGCCCACTTGATGGCGGCGGCGTATTTTCTCTCCCGCCCCATGATATAGTATAGCGATGCGAAGAAAAGAATGCCTGCCGCAACCCCTCCGAGAAAGAGATATAAAGGGATTTGCCAATGCCAGATGTTCAGGATTGGATCCACCATGGGGTTCATGCGACCACTGATGATTAACTCTTCTCTCATGACATTCAGATTAAAAAGTAAAGATTTGGATTGGTGCCCGCTTCCGGAATCAGACGCTTGTATTTTCGCTTTTTCAGCACTTGTGATACTTCGCTGCGGGGATCATCCGTGTCGCCGAAATAGAGGCATTTTGTGGGACAAACTGCAACGCATGCCGGCGGAAGCCCCTCTTTGACCCGGTGGACACAGAACGTGCATTTATCAACGTATCCCTTTGGATGTGTATATCTTGCATCATAGGGGCAGGATGCAATACAGGCCCCGCAACCGATGCATTTATGAGGGGTAACGAGTACTGTTCCGCCGTAATCGTAGTGACTTGCACCGGTAGGGCAGCACCTTACACACGGGGAGTTGGAGCAATGGTTGCAGCGCTCTGATCTGATTTCCATCTCGAGACGGGGGTATGTTCCATCGTTCACCTCAACGATCCAGTCGCGGCAGTAACCAATGGGAACGGCATTCTCCGTTTGGCATGCAACAACACAATCGCTGCAGCCAACACATTTTTTGGTATCAATGGCCATTGCGAATCTCATGCCTTTACCTCCTTATCAGGGTTTTCAGTGATGAAAGTGACAAAATTTCCCCTCATACCCGTACCTCCCATCACCGGGTCGAGCAATACCTTCGTGATCAGGGCGGCGTCGCTAACACCTTTTTTGAAAGCCCGGGTCAGCTGTGAACTGGTATGGCCGAACCCGTGGACAATATATACCGAATCCCAGCGAATCCGCTCCGTTATCCGAACCTTGGCAGGGAAGCTTGTGGTGGAGCCATCCTGGTTTTTCAGCCATACATCCTGGCCATCCTTCAGTTGCCAGTTGGCTGCAACTTTCGGATTTACCCACACCTTGTTCTCCGCCATGATTGCCGACAGGTTTGGGTTGTTGGAAGTACGGCTGAAGGTATGCGACGGGGTTCTTCCATAGATTAACCGGTAGTACCCTTCGGGAGGTTCTTCATGGGCGGTATAGCGCGGCATCGGATCAAATCCCGCCTCCTCCAGCTGGCTTGAATAGAGTTCAATCTTGCCTGATGGCGTGTCAAATACCGGGGGATTCTCAGCAGAAAAATAGAGATCGCCCGAAGTCCGTTCATATTTTTTAACTCCGATTTTTTTCATCTCCTCCAGGGAAGAACCCATCCTTGTGAGTTTGTAATCCAGAAACTCTTCAAACGTCTTCCAGCCAAAGTATTTCTCCAATCCCATTTTACCGGCCAGCTCCTTTGCGATCCACCAGTCGGGTTTCGTGTCGTACTTCGGTTCGGTTGCCGGCATGCGCAGGGCGATCACCGGCTCCCGGTTATGATCATTCCTGAGCACGTCATAGCGCTCGAGATAGGTGCATTCGGGGAGGATCACATCTGCCCAGCCCGTGATCTCCATCGGCATGGTATCAATGACAACAAGCAGCTCAAGTTGCTGAATAGCTTCGAGGGTTTTGCGTGTGTCGGGCATGGTCATGTTCAGATTGCTGCCATTGACGATCCAGCCGCGATATTGAAAGTCATTAAGGTTCCCTTTGATCGATCCGTCAACGATGGCATTGGCCAGCGGGAGTTCTGCAAAAGGATACCGGCCGGCAAGAATGTCACGCCATGATTTGGCAACCGGTGGGAACGGGGGGTGAGGATATTCAGGGATTTCCTTTAATTCGGGAAGATAGAAGCCGCCACGCCGGCCCCACGAACCAAGCAGCGCATTCAGCATCGCAATTGCGCGTGACCGCTGGGTATCATCGCCATACCAGGTAACATGCCTTCCCGGGTGGATGATCACTGCGGGTGAGGCATTGGCCATCTCCTTCGCGGTATCACGGATCATATTCGGATCAATCGTTGTGATTCCATATGCCCACTCCGGGGTAAATGGCTGAACATACTCCTTCAGCTTGTCAAACCCGGTGGTGTACTTTTCAACGTACTCCTTGTCATACCAGCCATTGTTGATGATTACATTCATCCATGCCAGCAGCAGGGCGATATCCGTTGAGGGTTTGATCGGAAGCCAGAATTTCGATTTGCTTGCAACGGTTGAAAACCTTGGATCAACCGTGATGATGGCAGCGCCACGGTCAATGGCGTCCGCCATCTCCTGTACCTGCGAGTTGTGCATGTTCTCGCCAAGATGGCTCCCTATGAGTACCAGGCATCGCGTGTCGCGGATGTCGGTGGGTTCAGGAGATTCCAGCCCGGTACCGAAGGTGAGACCGAAAGCGACTTCACGCGGACCTTTGCATTGTGCATATGACGGTCCTGCGACGGAGTCACTCCCGTACGCCTTCATCAGGGTGGCAAGCAGTTTACCTCCTGAGCCATGGGTGATGAGGGCTACAGTTTCCGGACCATACTTTTTTGCGATGAAATCGAGTTTCTTTGCGACCAAATCGAGCGCTTCATCCCAGCTGGCACGCCTGAATTCCTGCTTCCCCCTTGCACCGGTGCGGATGAGTGGTGTTTTAAGCCGGTCCTGATCGAAATACATTCCTACGCCCCCTGTACCCCGCGGACATAAACGGCCATTGCAATGGGGGTCATTTTCGTTGCCAATGATCTTCCATATCTCGTCCTGGTCATTCTTGTAGACCCAACCGGCACATTTCCAGAAACATATTTCACAGTAGGTCGGTGTCCGGGTATAACCTGACTCAACCGGGTGTGTATTGCCTGTAAGCCGGTCGATCAGGGAGGGCTCCCTGTCATTGCCAAAACCGATGCTGCCAAACATCGCGCCTCCGGCACCAAGTGTTGAAATTCGAATAAAATTTCTGCGGTTCATTCAGATTTGATTTTTAGTTCGGTGCAAGCAGGCATACCCGTATATTCGCTCACCCGTTCACCCTTTTCAAATACACTAATCTAGTTTAATCTATGTGACAAATGTGCATAAAAAAATATTGTTAGTTTTGTGAAAATTTCAAGTGTCTCCCTCCATGACAAAAAAAAAACTGATGATTTCCGGAAGAATCTGGATAGAAATTGATGGGCTGAACTTTCTGGGTTCAGGAAGGACTGAACTCCTTGAAAAAGTCGAAGAGCTTGGCTCTCTTAGGAAAGCAGCGGCTTCTATGGGGTTGTCCTATCGTAAGGCTTATTATGCCGTCCGTACCATGAATGACATTGCTGGTGATCCGATCGTCGAATTACGGCAAGGAGGCAAGGGGGGTGGTTGTGCAAAGTTGACAGAAACAGGTCGACAATACGTGGTCAGATACCGTCAATTATCACAAGCATTTGTGATATTTCTCACAAAACAATCTGGTGCATTTTAAAACTTTTTTTTATTAATTTAGCGGCGTTATTCATTAAAAGGAATAACGATTATTACATGGATACTTCCCTGATGTTTTTGGTTTCACTTCTTGCGGTTGCCATCATGTATTCGATTGTCGGGCATGGCGGCGCAAGCGGTTACCTGGCCATCATGACTGTTTTTGCAGTCAGCACGGTTTATTTCAGAAGTTCGGCGCTGATTTTAAACCTTTTTGTTGCGGGAATTGCTTTTATCAGTTTCAACAGGGGATACACAATAAGGTGGCGGCTGTTTCTGCCATTCCTGTTGCCTGCCATTCCCATGGCATTTATCGGTGCACTTGTTCATTTGAACCCGGGGACGTACAAGTTTTTGCTGGGAATCATGTTGCTGCTGGCGTTGATGCGGCTATTGTACCGCCCGTCGAGGGAATATGAGGTGAAACCACCTCCCGGTGTTTTACTTTCAGTCGCCATCGGTTCTCTGCTCGGACTCCTTTCGGGAATGATCGGCATCGGCGGCGGAATTCTGCTCAGTCCGATTTTCATCCTGATGAGGTGGACCCATGTGAAGGAGACAGGTGTTTACTCCTCCCTGTTTATTTTATGTAATTCGCTGGCCGGTATTGCCGGGCTTATACCCAACGGCATCATCCTGCCTCCGCATTTTATTTACTGGATACTGATCGTTGCCGGCGGCGGGCTTATCGGCTCAACAACGGCCATCAAATTTCTTCCTGCCCGCTATTTTAAAATCTCCCTGGCAATCGTGTTGCTCTTTGCATGTTTTAAGCTGCTCATTCCCTGAATGCCTGAATGCCAATGCCCCGAAAGCCATTTCCTAACTTGATCATCATCTCCGGATCCGGAAGAAAGGTTGGAAAGACCTTCCTGGTCACGGCATTGATCCGGGCATTTTCACCTGGGATTCCGTTAATTGCCCTTAAAATTTCCCCGCATGTTCATGATGCCCTTGGCAACACCGCTTTGCGGGCAACAGCGAAAGGAGCCAGGATTTTCCAGGACCTGGGGGCGCACCATAAGAACAGCGGGCAATTCCTCGAAGCCGGTGCGTTGCAATCCTATTTCATGGAAACGGAGGACAATTGCCTGGAATCAGCATTTGACATCTTCATGAAAGAGTGCAATCCAACGAATAATCCGGTGATCTGCGAATCAGGGGCATTGAGCATCCTGATGGATCCAGGGATATCGATTTTCATACGCGGTTCCAACATTCATTTGCCGGATCATAAACAAGCTGCCATGCAGCAGGCTGATCTTGTCCTTCCGGCCAGGTTGTTTTCAACAGCTGAGATCATTGGCAGAATCTCATTTTCAGAAAACAGGTGGAATTTAAGGAATGGATAGTTTTCATGGAATTTCCAGTTTCCGTAATGTTCAATCAACGTGCGAGTTACGTGCCTAACATAAAATTTTAAAGACTGGCAGATTTGGTTTCCATATATTTGTAATTCCATATGGATTTACCTAAAATAAAAACAAGGATGAAAAATATAATCAAATTCGGTGAGGATGTAGAAGGATTTAACATCCCCGTTATGAATGAGCGTGAAATTCGGGCGGCAGCAGGAATCCTGTTTTTGGCCACCTTTCTTTCATTAATGTTTATTCTGTTTAAAGGGAATTTTATCCCGATAAAATATGTGATCACCCTGTTCCTCACAGATTTTCTTATACGGGTTTTTATCAATCCTAAATTTTCGCCCACCCTGATTTTAGGACGTCTGATTGTGCGAAATCAAACACCGGAATATGTGGGAGCCGCCCAGAAGAAGTTTGCCTGGATTATCGGTGTTGTGCTGGCCGCCACCATGTTTGTCTTCTTTATTATTGTTAATGCTTACAGTATGATCACAGGCATTATTTGTCTAATCTGTCTTATTTTCCTCTTCTTTGAATCGGCTTTTGGAATTTGCCTGGGCTGTATGTTTTATCCCCTCTTTTTTAAAGATAAGGTACAATACTGCCCCGGCGAAGTTTGTGATGTAAGGAACAAACAGGACATTCAAAAAACATCTGTAAGCCAGTTTCTTGTTTTGCTGGCGTTTGCAGGATACATCCTTCTTGCGGTATGGCTCATGCAAGGCAGGTTCAGTGAAATGCCGTATGATTTGTTCGGGGGAAAAAGTGTGGAGCAAACAAAATAAAGTAAACAAAGAGTACAAATGAGAACCAGCGCATTATTAATTGTCCTGGTGTTGTTTTATCAGGCGGGATTCTGCCAGAACCCTTTTCCGGCCAATATCAATCATTCATTGTCTCCCATTTCTCAGGCGACGACAAAAAATTTTGAACG
>CAIYJU010000192.1 GCA_903926565.1 uncultured Bacteroidales bacterium | reverse complement strand
ATCCGGAGTGTTACGAAAGGTTCAGCCCAAAGCGCCATGGTACCTTGCACTCTTTGTTCCATAAAAACCACCTTCCAGTTATCATATCGAAGCGCTGTCAGTTGTGCATCATCATTGAAGTAGAAGAATTCCTTCCTGGGATTCTCCGTTGTTTGTCCGGTAAGCAAAGGCAACATGTTGTAACCGTCTAAATGCACCTTATAAGTTTTGCCACCAACGGTGTAACCGGTCAGTAATTTTTCTTTTATATCCGGTACGCCTGCGGCAGCAAGCAAGGTAGGCATCCAGTCGAGGTGAGAAATGATATCGTTCGAAACAGTTGCCGGTTTAATATGTCCGGGCCAGCTAACCATGGCCGGCACCCGGTAAGCACCTTCCCAGTTTGTGTTTTTTTCGCTGCGGAAAGGAGTGGTTCCGGCATCGGGCCATGAGTTTTGGTGAGGGCCGTTATCGGTGGCATACATAATGATGGTATTGTCAGCAATGCCTAATTTTTCAATCATATCCAATACGGTTGCAACATTCTTATCATGGTCAATCATTGCATCAGCATATTCACTCATCCAGCGGCCGGACTGACCTACACTTTCAGGCTTTACATGGGTGCGGAAATGCATGTGGGTGAAGTTTACCCAGAGAAATACCGGTTTGCCTGCTTTAACCTGTTGTTCAAGAAAAGCTGCGCCCCGTTGAGCAAATTCATCGTCAACAGTTTCCATACGTTTTGCGGTAAGCGGGCCAAGGTTTTCTATTTTCTGTGTGCCATCAGCATTTGCATAGCAATGCAGCATCCCACGGGGGCCGAATTTCGCCCTGAAACCGGGAATGTCTTTTTCAGTGGGAAAATCCCGTTGTTCCGGCTCTTCTTCTGCATTCAGGTGATAGAGGCTGCCATAAAACTCATCAAAGCCATGCATGGTTGGCAAAAATTCATCACGGTCACCCAAATGGTTTTTCCCAAACTGACCGGTTGCATAACCCTGGTCTTTCAATAACTGGGCAATGTAACATCTCTATCCTGAAGTCTTGCACTTGCCCCGGGGGCACCAACCTTGGTCAGGCCGGTGCGTAAACCACACTGACCTGTGATAAATGCCGCGCGGCCTGCCGTGCAGCTTTGTTCGGCATAATAGTCGGTAAACAATACGCCTGCCTTGGCTACCCTGTCAATATTGGGTGTTCTGTAACCCATGACACCCATGGAGTAGGCACTGACGTTTGATTGCCCTATGTCATCGCCCCAGATGATGACGATATTGGGCTTCTTTGTTTGTGTTTGTGCCTGCACATAATTACCCGGTGAGATAAATGCCAGGATAATTAAAGTGAAAAGCAAACTGATTTTTGTTTTCATAAGATTCTGATTTTGTTAAAAAAGTTTATTGAAAAATTTGGTGAATTGGTTCTTATTTATCGCAATGAAAGAAAACAATTAATTTCACAATCCTATTTCATAGAGAATATTGACTCCGAAAGTTGAGCAAGGGTAATTTATTATTGAATCTGTTCTTTTCCAATAAAAAGGGCACAATTCTACCAAATTGAAAAGAATATGGAGAAGGAAAGTTATTGTGATTTATCCCATCTGGAAGGATTAAATTCCAAATCAAGACAATCCTGAAACTTGAAGGAATATATCACCCCAAAATCATT
>CAIYJU010000191.1 GCA_903926565.1 uncultured Bacteroidales bacterium | reverse complement strand
TGTTGCTTTTCGCTGCCGGCCTGATTGCAGCACATGCACAAACCCTTGTAACCACCCAGCAACTCAATAAAAATGCAGTACTGGAGGAGTATACAGGTATTCACTGCCAGTATTGCCCGGAGGGACATGCCATTTCCGCTTCCTTATTAGCGAATAACCCGGGAAGGGCAGTCGTGATTGCCATTCACCAGGGCTCTTTTGCAGTTCCAAGTGGCTCAGAACCTGATTACCGTACACCTTTTGGAGATCCTCTGGCCGGGCAGACAGCGTTGCAGGGTTACCCTGCCGGAACAGTAAACAGGCATGTTTTCAGCGGAAATGCAACGGCTTTAAATCGTGGAGACTGGACTACCAGTTCGGAAATTATCATGCAACAGCTTTCACCGGTCAATGTCGGGGTTACCTCGGCATTCAATGCCACCACGCGTGAACTGACAGTACATGTTGAACTCTATTACACTGCAGCAAGCGCCGTTCCGACGAATTATATCAATGTGGCACTTATACAGAACCATGTTTTTGGGCCTCAAACAGGCGGTGGTGCCGGGAATAATTACGAACACATGGAGATGCTCCGCTACCTGATTACCGGGCAATGGGGTGATGCCGTTACCACAACCACGCAGGGATCGCTGGTTGAGAAAACATATACCTACATTGTTCCGGCAGCCTACAACAATATTCCATGCGTTGTTGAAAATTGTGAAGTGGCTGTTTTTGTGGCAGAAGGCCACCAGGAGATACTTACAGGTGATGTCGTGCCGGCAATTGATGGTACCAACCTTTATGTTGGCGACATCAGCACATCCGACAGCATAATGAAGCTGGGACAACCTTCTGTGACTGCAAGTTTCGACCTGATGGCAAACAGCAACATAGCCGGAACAGAGCCATTCAAGATTAAACTGGTTTCTGCACCTCCTGTTGGCTGGTCGTCAAATTTTGTGATCAATGGCCTCACTTTTACCGACAGCACTGTTGTCGATCTTGTCAAGGGTACTCCGAAACCGCTCACACTGCAGGTCACACCAGGTGACAGCGCCTCCTTTGAAGATTTCACCTTTGCACTTACTTCAATGAATAATCCCAATGCTCCGGTTAAATACTTCACGGTGCATTTGCTCTCCAATGTCAATACACTGTTGGTGAATGCCGCAGGCGATAACAATGCCACACTGCATTCCGGTGTTTACCTTGCAGGCCTGAAAGCCGCCGGATGTGATCAACTGGCCATGATGAAATCAAGCCTTTTTGTCCAGGCAAAAAATGCCGGAATTCTCACAGATATCCTGAATATTTTCTACAATTGCGCCTGGACTTTCCCCGCATTCACCGACCCTGAGGCCATTGCTGTAAAATCGTTTGTGGATAATGGCGGGAAACTTCTGGTTGCCGGTCAGGACATTGGCTGGGACATCATGAGTGGTGCTGCCGGAAACCATGGAACGGTTATTACAAAGGATTTATACACAAATTACCTCAAGGCCACATACATCGATGATGGAAGTACAGCAAACAATAAGCTGGTTGCCAATACCGCCGATCCGATATACGGTGCCGTGGCGACTTCAAATATCGTGGATGTATATGCCGGTAATATGTACCCTGACCAGATCAGTCCGCTGCAAAACGCTACAGCAACTTTCTATTATAACACAACACTGACAAAAATTGGTGCAGTTAAATCTACAATGGATCAGGCTAAGGTGGTCTATTTTGGAGTTGGATTGGAGATGGTTCAGAATGCCGCCGTGAGGAATGACATCCTTCTGAAAACCTACAACTGGTTTATGGATGGAGTTGGAATCAACGAAAAAGCAGGAAATCGTGCTGCCGCTCTTGGTCAGAATTTCCCAAACCCTGCTAAAGATGAAACCACAATCCTGTTGAGTTCGATTGACCAGGATATGATGCTGGAAGTTACCGACATCACGGGCAGGGTGTTAACATCACAGCTGGTAAAAGCAGGGTCTGAGAAAATCAGCATATCAACATCAAACCTGAGCAACGGAATTTACCTCTATCTGCTACGCAGCAACACAAAAGTAATCGATACCAAAAAGTTGACGGTTCAGAAATAACAGGTTGTCTTTTTACTTGACAACATTCTTAAGAAGCCATTTCCCTATCAGCTCAAGAGCTGTCGGGGAGATGGTTTCTTCGATTTTGGCGTATTCCGACGGGCTGCCGGTTTTGGCTGTTTGGAACAGGTGATTCAATCCCGGAAGTTCTTCCGTAACATAAGTTGAATTTCCTCCAAAGATCAGTGCTTTTTCAATGGCTTCGAGATTCTCCTTCGACGGAACCTGAAGATCGAGGCTTCCATTGATTGCAAGTAACGGGCAGGTCACCTTTGAAAGATATTCTTCAGGGTTAAGGGTAAGAAAGCAGCGAAACCACGGCGAAGTAAGGCTTTCGATCTGGGCGTTGACCTCTTTCTTTGACATTGGATGGTAGCTGGTATCTTTTGCATTCTTCTTGTCAAGATCTGCAAACAGCAATCTGATCTTTTCAGCTGCTCTTGTGTTGTCACGGTTTTTCTTCAGGATACTGTATATGTCCTTACTGAGTTTTTCATTTATTTTTATGGCGCTTTCATCCGCCCCCTCACTTTTCGAAATAAGTGCCGATTGAAGGAGAAGAATTTGTTCTCCCGTAAGACCTGGTCCGGCCATAAGGATGATAAACGCCACATCTTTCCGGTAGGATGCTACGATGGGAGCCAGAATGCCGCCTTCGCTGTGCCCGATAAATCCAATTCTGGTGGTGTCAATTTCAGGATGATGCTTCAAAAAATCAAGCGCAGCTTCAGCATCCGTGGCAAAATCGAATGAAGTGGCTGATTTAAAATCACCTTTCGACATCGCAACACCACGGTCATCATACCTAAGAACTGCAATTCCCTGGCGGGTGAGGTAATCGGCCAGTAGCAGGAAAGGTTTGTGTCCCACAAGCTCTTCATTCCGGTTTTGAGGTCCTGAACCGGAGAGCAGGATGGCGACAGGATAATGACCTTTGTTTTCAGGCAGTGTCAACGTCCCGGCTAGATCAAACTCCCCTTTGGTTCCGGGAAAAGTAACCTCCTCAATCCGGTAAGGGAAAGGGGGCTTCGGCTCCTGGGGCCTGTTGAGTGTCACTCGTTTTCCTTCCCGAACCAGAACGATTGGGAATGACATTCCACCCTGTTTCCATGATCCGGCAATTGAATCGATCCCCTCATTTACTTTGCCGGCAAAACTACCTCCGATCGCATCGGCTGAAATATCCAGTAATCTCTCCTCCAAAACAACTTTGCTGGTCGGAAGATCAAGTACTCCCTGGTCAGGACTGTCGAAGGTAACGATCAGGCTGTCAGTCTCACTGAACATCACATTCATGACAAGGCGCAACTGCTTGCCTTGAATTTTCAGGGCTCCGGACCAGGTCCCTTTAAGTTCTTTCATCGAAAGACTAATCTGTGCAGAGGTAATTAGCGGGCTGATCAAAGCAATTGCAATGATTGGAATGATCATGGTAATAAAAATATTTTTTTTCATGGCTGAAGATGTAATCGTTGTTTCATTGGTTCAACCCGCAAAGTAACAAAGAAATCTGACACAGTTCTTTTTTGAGTGTAGGTGAATTAATGTGATCAGACCCTTCGACATGGAAATTGTTTTACAGGTTTGTTGATGTTTATATCTATTTTAATTAAGTTTGTGATGTAAAATTGCTCATAATAAACTTTTCATTCATTAAAAATGGAGGTCCCTATGCCAAACCGTGGATTTAACACAAAAGCCATTCATGCCGGGAAAACAGAATTTCATCCGGATTCAATGTCAGTCCCGATTTATCAGTCGGTTGCCTATCCCTACCTTGACGCCCAGGAGGCGGCTGCAATTTTTTCAGGCGAAAAGCCCGGATTTACTTATGGACGCTGGGATAATCCAACGGTCCAGGTGTTTGAAAACCGCATGGCTGCCCTGGAAAATACGGAAGGCGCCATTGCTGCTGCTTCCGGTATGTCGGCTATTTTTTTACTGGCTCACCATTTGCTGAACCCCGGAGATGACGTGGTCTCCTCAAACAGAGTTTATGGTGGTACTTTCGGATTGTTTAATGTTGGTCTCCCAAAGATGGGGGCATCGGTAAACTGGGTTACCAATCCTGACTCAATCGAAGCCTGGGCCGCTGCGATCACTCCCAGGACCAGGTTTCTTTTTGTGGAGAGCCCGAGTAATCCATCTTTATTCATTGCCGATATTCCCGCACTTGCAGCCCTGGCCAAATCGAAAAACCTGCCGCTTGTGGTCGATAATACCATTACTACCCCGGCATTGCAGCAGCCTGTTCTGCTTGGTGCCGACGTGGTGGTGCACTCCACCACAAAATATATTTGCGGAAATGCCACCAGCCTTGGAGGAATTATATGCGGAACAAAAAAGTTAGTAGAGGGTATCCGTCAGAGCAGCCTTCGATACCTGGGCCCGGCCATGGCCCCGTTCAATGCCTGGCTCAGCCTGAACGGGCTTGAAACCTTGTCGCTCAGGATGGAAAGGCATTGTGAAAACGCATTGGCGGTAGCAACGTATCTTGAAGGACATTCCAGGGTGAAAAATGTCAACTATCCCGGGCTGGCTTCCAATCCATACCATAAAATGATTGAACCACAGATGAAGGGTTGCAGTTCCCTTATGTCCTTTGAACTTGATGGAACATACCAGCATGCAACCCGCTTCATCGACGCACTGCGGGTGATGACCCATGCAACACATCTTGGCACCTGCCGTTCGATTGTGACACATCCTGCATCAACCACCCATTCTGCCATGGGTGAGGCAGAGATGCGCAAAGCAGGAATCTCTCCTTCAATGATCCGTTTTTCAGTAGGAATCGAAGATGAAAAAGATCTGATTGACGACCTGGCGCAAGCTTTTGAAAAGATCGATAGTGAGCCGATCGTCAAAGAGGATTTTAAAACCGGGAAGTATCCGCAGGCATATTAAAATGGAACAAACGTTACTTTATTACTCGACAAACCTGGAAGCGGGGGTTGTTACTTTCAGCAATGCGTTGCTGAAAGGCCTGGCCCCCGACAAAGGGCTCTATCTGCCGCAATCCATCCCGCAGGTAACCCGGGAAGAAATAAACAATTATTCCCGAATGCCATATTTTGAAATTGCATTCGATATCATCCGCAGATTTTTGGTTGGGGAGATCGGAGATGGAGACTTGCTTGCACTCGTTCAGGATGCTTATAATTTCCCGGTTCCGCTTGAAAAAGTGTATGACAGGAAATACATCATGCGCCTGGACCAGGGACCGACCGCCTCATTCAAGGATTTTGCTGCCCGGATGATGGCACGGCTGATGCAGTATTATCTGAAACAAAGCGGGAATAATTTGCTGATCCTGACTGCTACCTCCGGAGACACAGGTAGTGCAGTGGCCAATGCATTTTACGGACTGGATAATATCCAGGTGGTGGTCCTCTTTCCACGTGCCGAGGTAACTGAACGACAGCGCAAACAGATGACCACCCTTGGGAAAAACATTCATGTTCTGGCGCTGGATGCCAAATTCGATGATTGCCAGGCCCTGGTCAAACTGGCGTTTTCTGACCCCGGCCTGGACCATTTGTGCCTTTCATCTGCCAATTCCATCAACATAGGCCGGCTGATACCTCAAATTGTCTATTATTTCTATGCATACTCACGTTTGACAGCGAAAAATAATCAGGAAAACATCGTTTTTTCTGTTCCGTCCGGTAATTTTGGCGATATGATGGGTGGTGTCCTGGCGATGAAAATGGGACTGCCGGTGAAAAAATTCATCATTGCAACAAATGCAAATGATGAGTTTCCTGGTTACCTTGCAACTGGTTTGTATAATAAAATCGAGCCATCACGAAATTGTATTTCCAGCGCGATGAATGTCGGCCACCCGAGCAACCTGGCCAGGCTTGTTGCGCTGTATGGTGGAGTCATGGATGAACAGGGCAAGATTCATAAGCCCGCAGATATGGATCTGATGAGGAAAGAGATTTTCTCTGTCAGTGTTTCAGACCAGGTGACCAGGGAGACCATCCGGGAAATCTATTCAAAAAGGGGAGTGTTGCTTGAACCTCACGGAGCGGTGGGCTGGGCCGGGTTGATCGAATATCTTAAAACCAATCCCGACGATCCTGGACCTGAACAGCTGTGTGTTTCGCTGGAAACCGCCCATCCTGCGAAATTTCCTGAGGAAATACACCGGCTGATCGGTTTGGATCCTCCATTGCCTGAAAGCCTCAAAGGACTTGAGGATAAACCGGAATTCGATTCGGTTTTGCCTGCTGATTACCAGGATTTTAAAAAATTTCTCTTAAAAAATTTTTAGTTTAAAAATCAAAATCCAAAGCCAAATGTCAAAGTATTTGAGCTATTAATCCTGATTAAAGTATAGTTACCCCCAATTTTGACATTTGCCTTTGCTATCTGCATTTTGAATTGTTTTAAAATAAGTTTAAAAATTTTCAACGATTATGTATATTCTCTGCTCCGATCTCGAAGGTGTTTTTGTTCCTGAAGTATGGATCAATGTAGCCGATAAAACCGGAATCAATGAACTCCGTCGCACCACACGCGATGAACCAGATTACAATCTGCTGATGCGAAGCCGAATGAAAATTTTAGACCATCATGGGCTAAAGCTTAATGATATTCAGAATGTTATTGCCCAAATCCGGCCCCTGCCCGGTGCAAATGAGTTCATTGAATGGGTGAAGGAACGCACGCAATTGATCGTGGTGTCCGACACTTTTATTCAGTTTGCTGATCCACTCATGAAACAACTTGGCCGGCCAACCCTGTTCTGCCACACACTCGTCATGGACGAAACAAACCGGATCATTGATTACAAACTCAGACAGCCCGATCCGAAACGTAAAACTGTTGAAGCATTGCAGGGGCTGACCTACCAGGTAATCGCAATGGGCGATTCCTATAACGACATCAGCATGCTCAAACAGGCTGATGTCGGAATTCTTTTCCGGCCACCGCAGAATGTGGTCGATGATTACCCGGAGTTTCCTGTTGTGACTGAGTATGACGAGTTAAAGACGATTCTGAAACGTATTCTACTTTAAAACAACCTTCACCATCCGGGTCTCTTTTCCGGTAATTACCCTGACAAGGTAAACTCCGCGGGGATGCAATGCCAGTGATAGTTCGTAACTTTTTTGCGGAGGATATCTTTCGCTGAGGATTTTATCACCCATCATCCCATAAACTTCAACTGTTGCTGAAGAAATTTCCGGCTGATTTGTCAACTCAAGCAAAATCGATCCTGTTGTTGGATTCGGGTATGCTCGTAAGGTTTTTCCGATCGACTCAGTGAATGTGTTTTCCGGTTCAGTCTCAGTCCCTGTCATCACAGGAAGACGGGGACAGAACTGGCCTGTTGTGCTGATATAGCCATGCATATAGCATCCGGCAATGGCTGAAGTGCCTGGCCTGTAAATGATCTTTTGGCCGGCAATCATTGTTGCGCTGGCACCAGGATTCACAGTGAAGGTTGTGCCGCTTCCCGCAACAACAATTACATTGTTGGCATCATAGCACAGGATCTGCCCGGCTGTGACACTGATGTTCTGCAAGTAGAGTGTATCAACGATCCAGGAACTGACTTCGAATGCCAGGTCGGTGTATTTTACCATCGATCCGGGTGTTGGCCAGGTTATGGTTTGCCACACACCGGTTCCATTGGTTGCAGCTCCGCACAAAATAGGGTAAAACCAGCGGTTTGCCTCCTGCCAGCGCCATGAAGGCGGATTCACCGGATTGTTTGACATTGCCTGCACCGAGAACCAGTATGTTGTATCCTTTACCTGGATAAATGGCTCCGGAAGCAGGAAGTCATATTTATAGATTGGTGACCCTTCATTGTTTATCAAACCTGTGTTGATCTCCAGCAGTGGGTTAAAAGGGACAATATAACTCTTGATTGGATTGGCAGGCAGGCAATTGGAATTGGCGTAAATCTTCAATATGAAATGATTAATTCCTGCTCCCCTTTTTTCCAATCCCTGGGCGCTCATTTCATAATTACCCCACCAGTGAAGGTCGGTAACGACCTCACCATTGCATTTCCAATCATCGGCCAATATACTCATATCAGTTGCATGCATGCCCGGGAAAAGCGGATCGGGTGGCTGGCTCCACTTTAAATCGCCATACACAGTTGTCAGGATTTTGTAATCTTCCACTTCACCATCAGAGGCTGGTCCGGTGTAGGAGAGTGCAGGTTGATGGTTGAAACGGCACCGTGCATAAGTTGAACCTGCAACCACATTTCCAGGGGTTATGAATGTCAGGTAATTATCACCTGCAACCAGGTTCAAATCTGCGAAAACCTGTTCGTTGGGGTCTGCCCAGTCGCCATCTGCATTGAAATCGATCCAGCAGCTGAACAGCGCATTTCCAACTGAAGCTGTTACCTTGATTTTGCATGGATTTCCCTTGGCCACAGGCCACATGAATACAACCCCGTCCTCATCGTCAAGATTGGCAATATCATCACCATCAGCTGCAAGGGTTTGTTGACCATCCGGTTCACCATCTATCTGTAAACCCAGGTATGTGATTCCATCAATGATGTGGCTTGCCCCGCCATTTACATTCAGGGTCGGATAGGTAGGGTCGGGAGCGTCACCCCAGTCCAATTGATCTGGTTGTGGTTCAATATTTACCGAATAATCCTCTACTTCACCATTTGGTGCCAGCCCCAGGAATCCCAGCCCCTGCAGCGTGCAAAACCTGAACCTCGTAAATTTGGAACCGACGGTAGTGTTTCCAGGTACATTAAATGTCAGCATGTTAGGCCCGGGAATCAGCATTACATCAAGAAAGACCTGGTCGCCCGGGTCAGCCCATGATCCATTACCGTTAAAGTCTACCCAAACATTCAGGAACCCCGGCACCGAAGCCAATACATTGAGATTCGCCGTTTGATTTGGGATCCATGGATTCATGAAAAACACACCATCTTCATCATCGTTGGGGGGAGGAAACATGATGTCCATGTCATCACCCAATGCCATGGGGTCGGGCTGCCCGTCGGGTTCACCATCAACCTGGGGGCCGAGGTAGGTTACCTGGTCAATTGTATGTCGCGCACCATTGCTGGCAAGTAATGTCGGATAGAGCGGATCCGGAGCGTCACCAAAATCCAGTTCAGGTTGCGGTGCAGGCTCAATCATAATTCTGTAATCTTCCACTTCACCGTTTGATGCCAGTCCGGTATATGACAGATTGGGGACGGTCGTGAGACGGAACCTTGAATAGGTCGGACCAATAACTGCATTTGCAGGAACGATGAAGTTGATCATATTCGGACCGGCAACAGTGGATACATTCGTTGCGATTTGTTCACCCACATCGGCCCAGTCGCCATCGGCATTAAAGTCGATCCATGCATGCAATAAGGCACCCGCGAAGTTTGAGTTAACTGTTACGGTCGCAGGCTGGCCCTGCAACATCGGGGTGATGAAAAGAACACCATCCTCATCCTGAAGGTTGCTCAGGTCATCGCCGGTAGCAGCGAAGTTGGGCTGTCCGTCCGGTTCAAAATCCTTTATCAACCCCATCATGATATTTACCCCGATATTATCATGCCTTGCCCCATTTGAAGCAAGCTTGGTTGGATATGCCGGATCTGGCGCATCCCCGAAATCGGTATTCATCTGTTCAATCATGACCTGGTAATCTTCAACCTCGCCATTGGGAGCATAACCGAAAAACTGCAGGCCACCTTGTCCGCTGACTCTGAACCTGGCAAATGTGACAAATGGCATGGCGTTGGCAGGTACCAGGAAGGATAAAAGGTTCATGCCCCCTGTCAATGGAACACTCACAAAAATTTGTTCACCCGGATCAGCCCAGGCATTCATCTTGTTAAAATCGACCCATGCATCCAGAATACATGGCATATTTACCATAACCTGCACGGTGGCCAGTTGCCCGGGAGTGAGCAAACTGGTAAACATAACTCCGTCTTCGTCGTCACCAGTTGCCGGATTAATGTCATCGCCGGTTGCTGTGCCGTTGGGCTGGCCGTTAAATTCAACATCAATCAAAGGTCCTAGGCTCAGCCCCGTATTGGTGTGCCTGGCTCCATTCGATGCCATTAGGGTAAAATAGGGAACATCGGGGGCATCACCAAAATCCATGGTGGCAATAACGAAACTTTGCATGGTAGTTTTGATATCGGGCCTTGGGCCTATATTCCCCGCAGGTGGCGTTACCTGTGCAGTGCCGTAAGTGGCCAGCCAGGTACGCATGTTGGCCGGCGTAGGCGGGGTTGCCGAGACATTCGCAAGATAATATCCTTCAACACAGGCAAGGGCACCGGCCACGATGGGTGAAGCACTCGAAGTTCCATTGAAATCGGCCCTGTAATAGTAGTTCGGGCCCTGGGTATTGTAATATGTTCCGTAACCGGTAGTGAAGACATTTTCCCCCCACCCTTGTAAATCGAACCGTGGGCCATAACTGGAAAAGGAGAGACGCTGCAGGTTCCCCTCAATATATGTTCCACCCGTATAGGCTCCACCGGCTCCGACGATAATTGCGCCCGAATTTCCATACCATGTCATATTTCCGGTGTTGATGTTGCCATTTCCTCCTGCCTCAACCACATGAATTCCATTGGCGATGGCGTTAACAATAGCTGCATACACCGCGTTGTTGGTCTGGGCGCCTGGGGTAGTATTCGTGTACCATTCCAATGGTACATAGCCTCCTGATCCGGTATAGTCCCATTGCTGTTCCAGGAGTATTACATCTCCGGCGTAAAGGCTTGAAATTGCATAGTATATGGCGCCTGCCGGATTCCATGTGCCTCCCCAGTAAGTGCCGCAGGTTTTCAAACCTGCTCCGTAACAGATACCTGTGGTTCCCCATCCGTTGTTGTCAGATACCAGTTCCCCAAGAACTGCCGTACCATGATTGTTGTCGTTGAACGGATCGGTGATGGTATTCGGGTTTATTTGTGATCCGACCGCTTTGGTTATATCGGCATGGTTGTAATTCCAGCTGTACTCCAGGTCGCAAATGGTTACCCCGGTTCCTGTTCCCCCTGTTTGTGTCCATGCATAGAGCGCATCAACACCGGTTGGATTATTTGCGGCAGGATTCAGATAGCCTTGCTGCGACTGGTAGTTTCCGGGGTTCGGCAAGGGTACTGGTTTCGGAACAGGTTTTGCGAGATAAATCCCTGGCAGGGCCTCAAGTCTTTCTGCTATCTTCCAGATATCATTTCCTTTTGGAATCTTTAACCGGTAGATGTTGTTCAGATTATAAATGTCTTCGCCTGTGTTGCGTTCACCGTTTGTTTCCCAGTTATCGATTGTTGTTTCCGGCAAATCGGTCAGTCGCTGCCATGTGTGCCACTGCAATTCATTCAGGATGTCATCAACCCCGAGCAATGCCCGGGTTGTGAGATCCGTTAGATTTCCATTACGAATCCTCACTTTTGATTCACCTGAGAACATCACCTCTATCCATTCCTCTTCGAATGCATAAGGATAATTGCTGTACGTTTTTGAGTTTTTTTCCGGATTCTGTGAAAATGATTCTGAAATTGAATATCCACAAAAGAAAAAACCCAGGACTGAAAGTAAAAAGATCTTTTTCATGTCGGTTTGTTTTGAATTTCTACTTTGGTGACTGAAAATTGCCAGTTTAGTTATATAAGGGATATGATTCAAAATATATTTCACGACGCAATTTCTCTATTTCAGGAAATAGCTAAACGTTAATTAAAAAGTCGGTAATCAGGTGGTTGTGATGTTCGGAGAGATGTGTAGCAGGTTGATGGCGTTAGAATGATTTTAGCTGATCAACAATACCCTGTGCCGGCCTTTACATTTAACCCATAAATATACATTAGAATGGTGCGATTTCCAAGAAAAAAAGGTAAAATGTTACGATATTTGTAAATTTGCAACAACTAAATTATCTCTGTAATGCAAAACGACCCCTCAACTAAAATCTACGACCTTCTCCAGTTCGGCGAATATGGCGATGTGAATCCTTCAGTATGCGATTCAGCTACTTTTACCTTTATGCAGGCAAAAACAATGCTGGATACATTCCATGGAGACTCTGAAGGCTGTTTCCTCTATTCGCGACACTGGAACCCCAGCAATAAGTACCTGGCTGATGCCCTGGCTGCCATGGAAGGAACAGAATCTGCCTGGGTTACCGCTTCCGGAATGGCTGCCATTACCTGTTCCATCCTGCAAATATGTAACAGTGGTGACCATATCGTTTGCAGCCTGACAACGTATGGCGGGACCTTTGCCTTCCTCTTTAACTATGTGAAAAAGTTTAACATCGATGTCACCTTTGTTGATATCACAAATCTCGACCTGGTTGAGCAGGCCATCCGCCCCAACACCAGGATAATTTATACGGAATCGATGACGAACCCTTTGCTGCAGATATCCGACATCCCTGCCCTGGCAAAGATTTCCAATGATCACAATATTAAGCTGGTGGTTGACAACACTTTCACACCAATGATTATTGAGCCATTCAGGTTAGGCGCCCACGTTGTTGTGTACAGCATGACCAAGTTCATCAATGGAAAAAATGACTGTGTTGCCGGTGCAATATGTGCTTCCGCGGAGTTTATTAATTCGCTCAGTGATGTCAATGCAGGAACCGCCATGCTGCTTGGCCCGGCGCTCGACCCCCTTCGTTCATCCAGTATCCTGAAAAACATGCATACGCTGCACATCCGCATGAAGCAGCATAGCAAAAATGCCCTGTACCTTGCCGGGAAATTTAAAGAATATGGCCTGAAGATCAACTACCCCGGCCTCCCTGATAATAAGGGACATAAAATCATGCAAACCATGATGAATCCTGAATTCGGGTTTGGCGGCCTGATTGCAATCGATATGGCCACTGCCGAAAGGGCGGCAAAACTGATGGAAATGATGGAGATCGCCGGTGTCGGTTATCTCGCAGTCAGCCTTGGATATTTCAAAACCCTCTTCAGTAATTCCGGAAAAAGTACTTCATCAGAAGTACCTGAGGAGATCCAGCGGGAAATGGGATTGTCCGAAGGACTTGTTCGCTTTTCTGTTGGTCTGGATAATGACATTGAACACTCCTGGCAAAAAATCAAAGGTTGCCTTGACCAGATGTAACTTCTCATGGCACTCGATCCCAAAGCCAAAGCACTGCTGACAGCAATTGAAGCAGCAGGACCGGTTAATTTCGATGCTGTCCCGCTTGAATTTGCCCGTGAGCAGGTGGATGCAGGGTATTCGCGCATGAAAATACCGGTAAAACAGGTTGGGTCTGTGCGGGACCTTTCTTTACCCGGTCCTGAGTCAGATATTCCTGTCAGAATATATACACCGGAAGGCGATGGCCCTTTTCCGGTCATCGTCTTCTTTCATGGGGGTGGGTGGGTGTTTTTCCACCTCGATGCTTATGACCCTGTCTGCAGCCATTTGTGTGCGATCGCAAAATGTATTGTGGTCTCCGTCGATTACAGGTTGTCGCCTGAAAGCAAGTTCCCTGCAGCAACGGATGACTGCCTGCAAGCCACCACCTGGGTTTCCGGGCATTGCAGCGAATGGAACGGGAATCCCGAAAGAATATTTCTTGCCGGTGATAGTGCCGGGGGAAACCTTGCTGCAGTTACGGCACTGAGGCTGCGGGATGAGTTTGCACATTCACCCGTACCCATCATGGGGCAAATTCTCATTTATCCTGTAACCGATTATTATAAACCGGGTAAGCCTTCCTATGTTGAGTTTGCAGAAGGTTATGGGCTTACCCGCGATGCAATGGGCTGGTTCTGGGATAAATACCTTGGTTACGATGGTGATGCGACAAATTACCTGGTTGCGCCATTACAGGCCCCGAGTTTATTTCGATTGCCCCGTGCACTCGTGATTGTATCCGGTTATGATCCTTTGAGGGATGAAGGTATTGCTTACGCAAACCGACTTTCAGGGGCGGGGGTAACCGTTACCCTGTCGGTTTATGACGACATGATCCATGGATTCCTGAGCTACCTCGGAATCCTGAACCAGGGTATCGATGCAATCGAGGAGATTGCCCTGTGGTTAAGTCATTACCGTTAAATCAACCTGCTGTCAGGTGCCTGGTATTTGCCAAAGGATGATCCCGGGAATAACTTTAACAGTTGCATTGCAGGTTCCGATCCCCGAAGGCATCGTCAATCCTGGTAACAGTAGGCCAGTATTTATCTTCCTTCAGTGAATCCACCGGGAATGCTGCTTTCTGCCGTGAATAGGGCATGTTCCACTCATCGGCAGAAACCATCTGCACAGTATGAGGCGCCTTCATGATGACGTTGATCGCTTTATCGGCTTCACCGGAGGCGATCTCGTTAATTTCTCCTTTAATGGCCACCATTGCTTCGAGGAACCTGTTAAGTTCTGAATAGGGCTCACTCTCGGTTGGCTCAACCATCAGCGTACCGTGAACCGGAAAAGCCACCGTGGGCGCATGAAAACCATAATCCATCAGGCGTTTGGCAATGTCGATGGCACCAATGCCGGTCTGGCGGCTGATGCCGTTGCAGTCAACGATCATTTCGTGGGCACACCGGCCGTTCTTTCCAGAATAAAGGATGGGATAATGTGGCTCCAGGCACGATTTTAAATAGTTGGCATTCAGGATCGCCATTTTTGTCGCTTCAGTCAGACCGGCACCGCCCATCAATTTGATGTAGGCATAAGAGATGGTCAGCACAAGGGCGCTTCCGTAAGGGGCAGAAGCAACTGCAGTGATGCCTTCGTTACCGCCGGTTTCAACAACAACATGTTTAGGCAGGAATGGTGTGAGGTGGCTGGCAACTGCAATCGGTCCCTCTCCGGGGCCACCGCCGCCATGAGGAATCGCAAATGTCTTATGGAGGTTTAGGTGGCAAACGTCGGCTTTGATAATCCCCGGATTGGTTAACCCAACCTGAGCATTCATGTTTGCGCCATCCATGTAAACCTGTCCGCCGTTTTCATGAATGATGCCGATAATGTCCAGAATCTCCTCTTCAAAAACACCATGGGTGGAAGGATAGGTAACCATCAAAGCGGAAAGTGTATCCTTGTATTGAATGGCCTGTTCACGGAGATCCGACACGTCAATATTACCCTTTTCATCGCATTTGACAACTACAACCTTCATGCCTGCCATCGCAGCACTTGCAGGATTGGTGCCATGTGCAGAGGATGGAATGATGCAAACATCCCTGTGATCATCACCCCTGGAAATATGGTACTGGCGAATGACCATCAAACCAGCGTATTCTCCGGCAGCCCCTGAATTTGGCATAAAGGAAACCGAATCAAAACCCGTGATGGTTGCCAGGTCTTTGGCAAGTTCGGAAATCAGGAACTGGTAGCCCTCAGCCTGGTCTTTCGGGACGAATGGATGCATACTGCCGAATTCAGGATAGCTGAGCGCAAACAATTCCGATGCTGCATTGAGTTTCATTGTACAGGAACCCAGGGGGATCATCGAACGGTTCAGTGACAGGTCCTTAATTTCAAGCTTTTTTAAGTATCGCATCATCTCCGTTTCGGAATGATAACTGTTAAAAACTTTATGTTCAAGGTAACCTGATGTCCGGGCAAGCTGTTGGGGAATAGTTGTAATCAGTTCACATTCCTGGGGGTTGCAGACAAATTCGGTATAAACCTTGCCATTGGCCTTTGCAAAAATTCCGACGAGGGTGCTGATGTCAGAGAGTGAGGTGGTTTCATCTACACTGATGCCTACGTGCCTGTCATCGATGTAACGAAGGTTGAACTTATTCTCAAGTGCACCTTTTTTGATGACCTCCATGGCAACGCCTTCCGGGAGCTGGATTTTAACTGTGTCAAAGAAAAAGTCATTTAATTGAGCGTAACCATATTTTTTCACCTCCTGGGCAAGCACGCCGGTGAGGATGTTGATGTGACGGGCAATCTGGCGCAGTCCCTTCGGGCCATGATATACCGCGTACATCCCTGCCATAACTGCCAGTAAAACCTGTGATGTACAGATATTGGAGGTGGCTTTTTCACGTTTGATGTGCTGTTCGCGGGTTTGAAGTGCCATCCGCAGTGCACGGTTACCGTTTGCATCAACTGAAACTCCAATGATACGGCCTGGCATCTGCCGCTTGTACTCATCCCGTGTGGCAAAATAGGCGGCGTGCGGGCCGCCGTAGCCCATCGGAATGCCAAAACGCTGGGTTGATCCGAAAACGATGTCGGCGCCCCACTCCCCGGGAGGGGTGAGCAAGGTAAGGCTTAGCAGATCAGCGGCAACGGCTACCATTGCACCTGCAGCATGCGCTTTCTCAACAATACCTGAGAAATCGCAGACAGAACCATGCTGGTTAGGGTACTGTACAACACAACCGAACATTAAGTCGTTAAATTCGACCTCATGCTGGTCGCCAACAATAAGTTCAATACCCAGGGGGATGGCCCGGGTGCGGATTACATCGATCGATTGCGGGTAAAGGTTTTCAGAAACAAAGAACTGGTTGGCACCGCGTTTAACACCATCTCTTGACCGGCTGTTGAAAAGCATGATCATGGCTTCTGAGGCTGCGGTACCTTCATCCAGTAAAGATGCATTCGCAATGGGCATTGCAGTCAGGTCGCACACCATTGTCTGAAAATTCAGCAATGCTTCAAGTCTTCCCTGGGAAATTTCTGCCTGGTAAGGCGTATAGGCAGTGTACCATCCCGGGTTTTCCAGGATATTTCTTAAAATAACGGCGGGAACAATGGTGTCGTAGTATCCCATGCCGATAAAGCTTTTGTAAAGTTTGTTTTTTGCACCAATTGACCGGATGTGGGTTAGGTACTGATGCTCATTCATCCCGGTTGGAAGGTCGAGGGGGGCCTTCATCCGGATTGATGATGGAACAGTCTGATCTATAAGCTGATCAATAGATGAAACTCCAATTTTCCCAAGCATGAGATTGATCTCATCACCGAATGGACCGTTGTGTCGTCTTGCAAAGTTATTGTTGATCATGTGGAAGTTTTTTTGAGATTTTGAATGCAGCGCAAAAGTACCAAAAGTTTGTGAAATGATAAACAATTAAAACACCCTGACGGGGTCCATAACCCTGTCAGGGTCCATGAAAAAACGCCGCCCCTGCAAGGAACGGCGTTTTTAAAATGATTACTGAACAGATCTATTTTGTCTTAACAAGTTTGGTGGCTAAAATCTCACCGTTTTGGGTGAAAATCCGCATGGTGTAGATGCCATCAGGCAGAGAGGCTACGCTCACTTTAACAGTGTTATTGCCTGCTGTAAGAGTTATCTGACTGCTCTCAACCAGTTGCCCTGTAAGATTATAAACTGAAATTCCGGCTTTAGTTCCTTGTTTCATGTCAATGTTTACCGTCAGATTGTCAATAACAGGATTCGGGTAAGCAATCCACCGGTTTGCAAGGGTTACCTCATCCCTCGTCCCCTGAATCGTATTCCCGCTGAAGGTCATCACCACATCGCTGTGAGGATTTTCCGGTGTAAGTATGATCTTCACCATGTCACTTGTAACACCCGGCATTTCAGCATGCAGGAAATAGGTTCCGTACGCAAGGGTTGGGAAACTGAAGCCACCGGCGCTGGTAACCCGGGTAAAACCAATTGCATTGCCCTGCTCATTCAACAGGATCATGTTGATCTTATCCATCATGGAGCTATACATATCACCCAAGTTGATCTGGCCATTGGTTGAACCCGGGCCGGGAGTCATCTGGTCAGATGGAACAAGGTTAATATTGTATGGGTTGTTTTCAACTCCCATGCTTATCAGTGTGGCTTGCTCCCAACTGATGGTGTTGCCGTAATAGGTTGGCAGATATCCGTTTGAATCAAAGGGGATCGCCATGATGTAATAGTTGCCGTCAGGAACCATTGTGAAATAGTAAACCCCGTTTGAATCTATCGGGCATACCGCAACAAAGGGCTGGTAGTTGGCATTTGTGTCAACCGAGAAGATCATCGCCATTCCAAGTGGCAGAGGGAAATTGCCCTCAAATACCTGTCCGTAAATCTGATGATAATTGACACTGTCCTGGATGACAACAATCTGACAGAAAGTACTTGTACAGTTATTCCCTGCGATGGTGAGGCATACATTATATGAACCGGGTGACGTGTAATTGTGAATTGGGTTTTGCATTGTTCCTGATGTGCCGTCACCAAAACTCCATAACCATGATGTCGGATTTCCGGTGGAAAGGTCAGTAAAGGAAACCGTGCTATACCCGGAGGCCGGAGCAGTGGCATACGAGAAATAAGCCTGGCAGCCACCACCCGAGCCAATCGTAACCGTATCCGACGTAACATCAAAGCAGGCCTGGTTCGGACTTCCGACTGTAAGAGTTACCATGTAGTAGCCACTTGCAGCATAGGTATGTACCGGATTCTGCTCAAATGAGGTGTTCCCGTCTCCGAAATTCCAGTTCCAGGATACGATGTTGCCGGTCGATTCGTCGATGAAGTGCAGGGTGTTGCCTGAATTCAGGGAATCACCATAATAGGTAAAGGCTGCATGACATGCAGGTGGAACTCCGACAATCAGCGTGTCGCAGGTTACGTCGAAGCAGGCGCTGTCGGCTCCCTGGATTGTAAGGCATACCCCATAGATGCCTTGTTGAGCATAGATGTGTACCGGATTTTGCAGATTGGATGTCATTCCATCCCCGAAATTCCACGTCCAGGAAACGATGTTCCCAGCTGATTGATCAATGAATTGGTATGTGTTAAAAGGGGCTGTACTATCCGGAACAAGCGTAAATGCCGCCTGGCAACCACCGCCAATGATTGAATCCCATACATAAACGGTTTGAGTGACTGTGTTGTAGCATGGTGTACCAAGTGCACCGATGGTAAGAGATACCGCATAATAGCCGGGCTGAGTATAAGTGTGAACAGGATTCATCAAACCGGAGGTTGATCCATCACCAAAAGACCACTGGCGGAAATTCTGGCCACCGACAGAGGAGTCGTAAAAATTAACAACAAGGGGCTGCTGCTGCTGGCTGTTGAACGCGGCCTGACAGGGATTGTTTGAATAACAGATTGCAAATGTCGCTGTAAAGCTGGTGTTGGCCGGGCTATAAACGAATGATTGCACATTAAGGTAATTCTGACAATCAACAGTCCCAACATACAGGTTTCCCTGGGTCCCGCCATTTTGAATGGCAATGGAATCGGAGAAATAGCCGCTGCTGTTGGTGTAAACGGTGTGATAAAAATACCATCCCGCAGTAGAATCGTTGTGTATGATAACGGCGTGATTTGGAATTGGATTGCCGTTAGACAGGTCAGTAACTGTTCCGTTAACTAACAGTAAGCCCTGCGACATGGCTGGAACCACCAGCAGCAGAAACAAAATCGGAAAAAGTAGTTTTTTCATGGTAAATTTGTTTTAATGATTTATGGATTTAAGGATTTGTAAGTTTAAAGAACCTGGTTCCGGATGTTTTATAATGTTATAACCCGGCACCAGAAAAAGGTTGCCTGTGTTCCGGGATATTAATTTCAAAATTGGATGACAAAAGCACCGCGAACCCCTACGGACCAGGGTTTTGTATTGTTGACCGGCTTTTCGTAAACTGAATTGAAATAATACCTGACACTGGGCTCAAGTTCGAAAAACAAGCTCTCCGACAACTTGATAGCGGTGTTAATGCCTCCCATCACCTGCCAGTTCAGGTTTACCTGTTCCGGTGAAATGTCGTTTACACTGATGATCCGTTTTGTTCCGGGATCGTAAGCTGCTGAAAGTTGTTTTGAAGCCAGAAGAACAGAGAGCACCGGTCCGGCCCTGAACCCCATTGAAATTCGCTCTGTTCGCCAGAAATCATATCCCATGATCAACGGAATCTGCATATATGTATATCGTTTGACCACTTTGGCGTAATCAAGTTTCATCAGGCTGTCCCACACATCCTTTTTTGACAGATACATGGTCGGGACGTAATTGTGTGTCGGATCATCCCATTTGAAATTCATGGAATCCAGTTTGTTGTAGGCCCCCAGGAAATCATTGTACTCAACCACAACTTCATTGGTTCCCTTGGCAATGGATAACCCGGCTCCGGTGCGTACTGAAAATTTCCCGAAATGAAATGTTCCCTCAACCCCGAAATTGTTCACGAATTTTGTGCCTTCCAGGGTGTTGAACATCCATTCAGGGGTATAATAAACGCCAACATCAGGGATCCATTTGCTGCTGTTTCCATTTGCCTGGGGAGATTTAGTTTTAGCCCCGGGTGCAGGAATTGGGACAGAATCACTGCTATTGGGTTTGGTTGGGTCAGGAGCAGGCACGACGGGCGAAACTACTGGTCCGGGTTCAATGAGCGCAGCTTCCTGCATATTATCGGGTTGACTTATATTATTCTCATGAGTTGAAGCATTGCCGGAATTCGCCCTGGCATTTGTACCCGGGGAAATTGCAGCAACAGAGGCTGCTTGTGCTACCTCAGTTTTTTTTGCTGATGTTATCTGGTCGTCTTTTGAAAGTTGTTGGGTATTAGTTGAAGGATCAGGTGTGGTATGAATTGCTGGTTGATCTGTTTTTAAACTGAGTTGCCCTGTTGGTTTTTGTTTTTTGTGGTCCTTCAGGCTGCCAGGGTCCTGGTCAGAAGACTGCGTTGAACTTTTTGCAACAGGCACTTGGTCTGAATTGTGGGCAGAAACTGCATTTGTCTTGTTTTGTTGTGAGATAGCAGAGGCATGGCTTTGTTTTTCCGGTTGATTGGCACCCGGTGCAGCTGCAAGTTGTTGCTCTGTTACAGGGTTTACTGTCTCATTGGCAACAGATGAGAAATTGTCAGAAGTGACAGCCCATATCAATATTCCTCCACTCATCAGTACAAAAATTACGGAGAGCAGGATCAGTCCGGTTCTTCCTTTCTTCTCAGGTTGCGAGATCTGCATCGCATCCTGCAGGAAGGCCTTTTTGGCTGCCCCGGAGGGTTTCATCTGATGATCTTTCAGTGACTCCCTGAAGAGATCATCGATCGGATGATTATACTTTTTCATAGGTCGGTAATGGTTTAATGTTGACCAGCTGATCCATTTTTTTTCTTAACAAAGCGCGGGCTTTTGACAGCTGCGATTTGGATGTGTTTTCTGAGCATGCAAGCATTTCGGCAATCTCCCTGTGCCCGTATTGTTCAAAAACGAAAAGGTTGAAAACAGTCCGGTATCCGGCCGGCAGTTCACAGATCAACTGCATGATCTGCTCCCTGTCGATGCTCAGGTAGATTGCCTCAGGATCTGCCTCCTCTTCGTCGTGAAGATCGATTTTATCCAGTATCGGATCAATGTCAATGAAATTTTTCTCCTTCTGGCGGCTGCGTAAAAAGTTCAGCGCCGTGTTGACCATGATCCTTCTCATCCAGGCTTCCAGGCTTCCGTCGGAACGGAGTTTAAACGTGTGAATTTTCTGGATGATTTTAATGAACCCGTCATGAAGAATGTCTTCCGCATCATCCCTGTTTCCGGAGTAACGGAAACAGACACTCAGCAGAGAAGGCGCATAGCTGTCGTACAACGCTTCAATTGCGCCTGCATCCCTGACTATCGCTTTTTTCAGTAGGTGTTCCTCCACAAGAATTCAATATTCTGCATAAAGATAACACAACCATGTCCAAAGGTTGCCTTAATAATTCGAAAAAAAAGAGGCTGCCGGAAATATTCCGGCAGCCTCTCCTTTGCAAGTAGTTGAAAGTTAATCTTTAATACGCATTTTGTAAAATGAACGGTAAACAAAATATAAAGCAACGGCAAAAAACGCCATTCCGATATAATGGGCGAATGGCCTGAAGTGGACTGACAGGGCTATTTCCATCGCCAGCAACCCAAACAGGGTGGTGAATTTAATAATAGGATTCATGGCAACGGATGAAGTGTCTTTAAAAGGATCACCCACTGTATCGCCAACAACTGATGCAGCATGGAGTTCTGTGCCTTTTTCTTTCATGTCAACTTCAATCACCTTTTTTGCATTGTCCCACGCGCCGCCTGCATTGGCCATGAAAATTGCCTGGTACAAACCGAAGAATGCAATGGAAATCAGGTAGCTTACGAAAAGTGAAACAGGTAAGGCGTAGTTCAGCTTTTCTGCGCCGGTCATCGATTCGGTCAATCCGGTAGGAGAGGAGAGAAATGCAAAGGCCAGTGCAAAGGAGAAAATGGCGATGAAGATGTTCAACATTCCTTTTTGAGCATAAACCGTACAAATCTGTACAACCTCTTTCGATTTTGCGGTATCTGCTTTTTTCGGAGCATTCGGGTCGAGGTTGATATTGTCCTTGATATAGGCAACTGCCCGGCTTGCACCGGTTGTTACTGCCTGGATCGATGCACCGCTGAACCAGTAGATCACCGCTCCACCAAGGAGGAATCCTAAAATTGTATAGGGATTCAACAGGTTGAGGATTTGTTCAGGTTCGATGCCAAGGGATTTTTTGATAACGAGGATGAGGGAGAAGATCATGGTCGTGGCACCCACAACGGCAGTGCCGATGAGCACCGGTTTTGCGGTGGCTTTAAAGGTGTTTCCGGCACCATCATTGGCTTCAAGGTAATGTTTTGATTTTGCGAAATCGGGCTTGAAACCAAAATCACGTTCAATCTCAGCAGAAATGCCGGGGATCTCTTCAATCAGTGAAAGCTCATAAATGGATTGTGCGTTGTCAGTGACCGGACCATAACTGTCAACCGCAATGGTGACCGGACCCATGCCAAGCATACCGAAGGCCACAAGGCCGAACGCAAAGATGGATGGATAGATCATAAAGTCGCTCAAACCAAAGGTGCTCGCATAATAGGCGATAAACATCAGCAGGAAAAACACCATTCCCTGCCAGAATGCGCTGAAGTTTCCGGCAACAAGCCCCGAAAGAATGTTGAGTGAAGCACCGCCTTCCTGTGATGCAACCACAACTTCGTTCACATGCGTTGATTTCGGACTGGTAAAGAGTTTCGTAAATTCAGGGATCAGGGCAGCGCCAAGTGTTCCTGCACTGATGATGACCGATAAAATTATCCAAAGGTCACTGGGAAGGCCATTGATCGTAATATCTTTAATTGTGAGGTAGCTGATCGCAAATGTAACAATGATGGATAAAATAGATGTTATCCATACAAGGGCTGTCAATGGTTTTTCGAAATCAAGATCATCTGCATGCTCGTATTTTGCCTTGGTGATTGCACCATTGATCCAGAATGCCACAATAGAGGTTATAATCATGAAAATCCTCATCACAAAAATCCAGGTCAGTAACTGTACCTGAATAATTGGATCATTTACTGCAAGTACAATAAATGAAATCAACGCAACACCTGTTACACCGTAAGTTTCAAATCCGTCAGCCGTCGGGCCAACGCTGTCGCCTGCATTATCGCCAACACAGTCGGCAATGGTACCCGGATTTCTTGGGTCATCTTCACCAATTTTAAAGATCACCTTCATCAGGTCAGAACCAATGTCGGCAATTTTGGTAAATATACCTCCGGCAATTCTTAACGCAGAAGCGCCCAGGGATTCACCGATGGCAAATCCGATAAAACTGGCACCGGCATATTCACCGGGAACAAACATCAGGATGATCAGCATCATGATGAGTTCCAGGGAAATGAGCACAACACCGATACTCATTCCTGCATTCAGCGGGATATTGAGCAACTTAATCGGTTTCCTTTCCAGGGAAGCAAATGCCATCCTGGAATTGGCCAGGGTATTCATCCTGATTCCAAACCATGCAACACTGTATGAACCCAGGATACCAATGATGGTCCATCCCAGGATCATTAAAACACCACCGATTCCAAAACTGGCATCCGAGAGCCATCCGAAATAAAATGCCACGGCAGAACCGATAAAAATAAAAAGGATCACTAAAAATTTCCCCTGCTGAATGAGATAGGTTTTTGAGGTTTCAAAAATCACTTGTGCAACATCCAGCATGGATTTATGCGCACCGATTTTTTTTACTTTAAGAAATTGGTACAACCCGAACATAAATCCCGCCAGTGTGATCAGAAAACCCCAGTAAAGGATAGATTGATTTCGTATTTCTGCAGGAATTACAAGGTTTGCTTCGCCAGCCATTGTCAGAAATGGCAATAGCAAAGCCGTTAAAAAGGTAATGGCTCTTTTCATATTTACTTATTTAATTAGTTGAACTGTTCACAAAAATAGAAAGAATTTTGAGAAAACATAGAATTTTCGAACAACTTTTGTCTGTTCGGGAAAATTCCCGTAGGTTTGTATTTAATAATTTTTGATAGGGTACGATGGAAAAAATAAGGCTGGATATCATCGGAATGTCCTATAGTCAATCACAAAGCGGAGCATACGCACTTATTTTGGGTGAGCGTAACGGGAACCGCCGCCTGCCAATTATTATCGGGGGATTCGAAGCCCAATCCATCGCCATTGAACTTGAAAAAATACGCACGCCACGACCCTTAACACACGATCTTTTTAAGGCATTCGCCGATGTTTACAATATTGAAATATCCGAAGTCATCATCAGCAAATTCAGCGAAGGGGTCTTCTATGCCAAATTAATCTGTTCTGATGGTACTAACATACAGGAGGTTGATTCGAGAACTTCCGATGCAATAGCGCTGGCGCTGCGATTCAGCTGCCCCGTTTATACGTATGAAAGTATCATGACCGCTGCCGGCATTCTCATGGAAGAGGAGGCAGAACTGCTCAAACAACATGATGATCCTGAGCCGGAAGAGATGCCTGAAGCACCGGTTTTGTTTTCAGAGGCTACAATGCTGGAACTGAAAGAGATGCTGCAAAGTGCCATCGAAAATGAAGAGTATGAGAAGGCCTCCAACATCCGGGATGAAATCAACAAGCGAAAATAAATTTACAAAACCTGACTTATTAACAATTAAATAAAATCCTGATGGGAATAAAACTTCGTTTAATACTGATGAATTTTTTCCAGTTCTTTGTATGGGGAGCCTGGCTCATAACCATCGGAACCTATTGTTTTAATGCTAAAGGGTGGACAGGAGCCCAGTTTGGAGCAATATTCTCAACACTTGCAATTGCTTCAATTTTTATGCCGGCGCTTACCGGAATTATTGCCGACAAATGGATAAATACAGAAAAACTCTATGGAGCGCTGCACATTTTATACGGATGTGTATTGTTCTTTGTACCGCAGGTCAATGATCCGGATACACTGTACTATGTGATATTATTGGCCATGATTTTTTATATGCCTACCATATCGCTTTCGAATTCTATTTCCTATTCAATCTTAAAAAACAATAATTTTGATGTTGTGAAGGCATACCCTCCCATTCGGGTTTGGGGAACCATCGGCTTCATTGTCGCCATGTGGTGCACCAATTTATCCGGCAGTAAGGCCAATGCCAATCAGTTCATCATTGGAGCGGTTGCAGCCATTGTTTTAGGCATCTATTCTTTTACTCTTCCAAAATGTCTGCCGCAGAAATCAATAGCTAAAGACGCTTCCCTGATGGAACAATTGGGCTTAAATGCATTCAAGCTTTTTTTGAATTATAAAATGGCGTTATTCTTTATTTTTGCCATGTTTCTGGGTGCCGCATTACAACTTACCAATATGTATGGCGATTCATTCCTGGATGATTTCCGGAATATTCCGGCATACGCCGATTCATTTGTTGTTAAGTATTCTACAATTATAATGTCTATTTCCCAGATGTCCGAGACCTTGTTTATTCTCACAATACCTTTCTTCCTTCGGCGCTTTGGAATTAAGAAGGTTATGCTTTTCAGCATGATCGCCTGGGTTCTTCGGTTTGGATTGTTCTCGTTTGGAGATCCTGCCGGCGGTTTATGGATGATAATTTTATCTTGTATCGTGTACGGTATGGCTTTCGATTTTTTCAACATCTCTGGTTCCTTATTTGTTGAAACCACTACCGATTCTAAAATCAGGTCGAGTGCCCAAGGTCTTTTCATGATGATGACCAACGGTTTTGGCGCATACTCAGGCAGCAAAATAAGCGGATTCGTTATTGATAAATATTATACACACGCCCAGGGGAAAGACTGGCATGGAATCTGGCTGGCTTTTGCAATCTATGCGTTGATTGTTACAGTTGCGTTTGCCATTCTCTTTAAACATAAACACGACCCCGAAGCAATATCAGCCGCATCTCACTAAATTATAACCTGCATTTATAATTCCTGCACCATAATTACTGATGAAGCAATACCTCTCCCTCCTCAGCCATGTCCTTGAAAACGGCGTCGAAAAATCCGACCGCACAGGCACCGGTACGATCAGCGTTTTCGGATACCAGATGCGGTTCGACCTGAGGAATGATTTTCCGATGCTCACCACGAAAAAACTCCACCTGCGGTCCATCATTCATGAACTGCTCTGGTTTCTCCAGGGCTCTTCCAATGTGAAGTATCTCAAAGACAATAATGTATCGATCTGGAATGAATGGGCTGATCCTGATGGTAACCTTGGGCCGGTTTATGGCTATCAGTGGCGATCCTGGCCAAAGCCTGATGGCTCCCATGTTGATCAGATAAAACAGGTTGTTGATTCCATCCGGAAAAACCCCGACTCCCGGCGGCATATTGTGAGTGCCTGGAATGTTGGCGACCTTGAGAAAATGGCTTTGCCTCCCTGTCACCTGCTTTTTCAATTCTATGTTGCAAATGGAGAACTCTCATGCCAGATGTACCAGCGCAGCTGTGATATATTCCTCGGAGTTCCTTTCAACATCGCTTCCTATGCCTTGCTTACACTGATGGTGGCACAGGTAACCGGACTGAAACCGGGAGAATTCATCCATACGCTTGGCGATGCACACATATATGTCAACCATCTCGACCAGGTCCGGCTTCAGCTGACCCGCGACCCCTTGCCACAGCCACAATTGATTCTTAACCCCGGGGTGAAAAATATTGATGATTTCCGATTCGACGATTTTCAATTGGTTAACTACCAGTCACACCCCCATATCAAAGGTGATATCGCCGTGTAATTACCTGTTGCATTTAACTTTGCATATTTCAATTTGAAGGTTGAACATTGCGCTTAACACTTAACACTTAACACTTCATCCATGATATCGATCATAGTCGCCATTGCAGAAAATATGGCCATCGGAAAAAATAATGATCTGTTGTGGCACATCCCCGCTGATCTGAAAAGGTTTAAAATTATCACAAGCGGTCACCCGGTGATCATGGGAAAGAGAACCTGGGAATCTCTTCCCCGCCGGCCTCTTCCCAATAGAAGGAATATCGTGATTACGGATATTCAGGGTGAGGTGATTGATGATTGTGAAATGGCCTATTCGATCACTGAAGCCATGGAAAAATGCAACCCGGAGGAGGAGAATTTTATCATAGGAGGCGCCTCAGTGTATCGCCAGTTCTTACCCCTTGCCAACCGGTTGTACCTCACATTTGTCAGGAAATCATTCGAAGCAGATGTCTTTTTCCCGGAAATCGATTTTTCTCAGTGGACCCTTGTATCAAAGGAGGAATTTCAACCGGATGAGGTCAATGATTTTGCCTATTCCAATGAAACGTATGATCGGATCTCCTGATCAGGTTTTACGCTTTTGTTTTTTAGCAGCAGGAAATAGGATATTGTTCAGAATCAACCTGTAACCGGGAGAATTTGGGTGCAGATTCAAGTCTGTCTGAGGGTCTCCGACAAGATGCTGGTAGTCTTCCGGGTCATGCCCCCCAAGGAATGTCCAGGTCCCTTTTCCAAAATCACCATGGATGTAACGTGCCTCATTCAACGATTTGGTTTCACCCAGCAGGATCACATTCGACTTGACATATTTTTTGTTGAATGCGGTGGTTTGCCCCATGAACCCATGAATGATGGTTTCATGATCCTGGCAAAGCATGCTCGGTATCGGATCCCATTTGGCGGAGAAATCGAACAATGTGAAAAAATCATTTAGCTTGGTAACGGTCTTTGGCCTTGTCTCTGTTACATCAATCGATGAAATTTCATATTGATACGGGTTTGTTACCAGGCTGAAATTTTCAAAAGCAAAACAATTCCCGAAATTTAGTTTTGACTGCGCATTGGGGTCCGGCGGATCTTCATCGAACATCACATCACAGATGTCAATACCTTCGGCAGACAAAGCTACGTCATAACTGTCAGGTGCCGAGCACATAGCGAAAAGATAGCCCCCGCCGGAGACAAAATCACGGATTTTCCTGGAAACACTCAGCTTCATCTGGGAAACTTTGGAAAATCCCAGTTTTTTTGCATTCTCCTCTTGCGAATTCACATCTTCCTGGTACCAGGGGAAACCCTTGTAAGCGGCCCAGAATTTTCCATACTGACCTGTGAAATCCTCATGATGAAGGTGAAGCCAGTCGTACATTGGCAGCAGCCCCGAGGTGATCTCTTCATCATAAAGTACATCATAAGGAATCTCAGCGTATGTCAACACAAGGGTGACCGCATCATCCCACGGAAGTTTATTTTTAGGAGAGTAGACGGCTATCTTTGGAGGTTTGTGAAGTTTGATGTTCTCCATATTAACCTGTGGATCGGATATCTCCTCGAGTATGGCTGCAGCTTGCGCATCCGCAATGATCTGGCAGGAGACTCCGCGGATGGTGCACTCCTCTTCAATGGGTTTGGCATATTGAAACATGAAACTGCCTCCCCGGTAGTTTAACAGCCAGCTTACCTCAACATCTTTCTTAAGCACCCAGTAGGCAATTCCATAAGCTTTGAGATGGTTTTTCTGTGATTCGTCCATGGGCAAAAGAATGTAAGCTCCCATGGCAGGACGGAATATACAAAGCAGAAAGAAAACAATAAGTATAGCGGATAAATTAAAAGGGCGCATCATGGTGCTCATCATCATTCATTTTTGACATCACGGTTCGTGTCCGCATGGTACTTTCAAACGCTGTATTGGGGTTAATAGTATTGACAGGATGATAGTCCATTTCAGCATCAACAAATTTTGCGTATTTGGATACAAACCTGATGCGGATATCCATCAGAGGGCCGTTCCTGTTCTTGGCAATAATGATGTCTGCAACTCCGGCCGTGGAATCACCGCTTTCATCCACATCAATCTTGTAATATTCAGGACGATAGATGAACATAACCATGTCGGCATCCTGCTCGATGGAACCGGATTCACGTAAATCGGAAAGAATTGGTTTTGCCGCTGCGGATCGTTTTTCAGAGGCACGGCTCAACTGAGACAGGGCAATAACCGGCACATCAAGCTCCTTGGCCAGGGTTTTCAGTGCCCGTGAAATACTGCTGATCTCCTGCTCACGGTTGCCCCGCGTATCCTGACTGCCCTGCATCAGCTGAAGGTAGTCGACAATGATCATCTGGATGTCATGGTGGGCTTTTAACCTGCGGCACTTGGCGCGGAGGTCAAAGATAGATAAAGCAGCAGTATCATCAATATAAAGGGGAGCTTCGATGAGTGGGGTGATCCTGGCATTCAATTGCGCCCATTCATGGTCTTCCATGGTTCCCTTGCGCAGTTTCTCCTGCGGGATTTCTGTTTCACTCGACATAAGTCTCGTAACCAGCTGGATGGATGACATTTCAAGAGAGAAAACAGCGATCGGCTTCTTGAAATCAACGGCGGCATTGCGTGCCATGGTGAGTGCAAATGCGGTCTTGCCCATACCCGGGCGTGAGGCGATGATAATCAGGTCGGATTTTTGCCATCCGGAGGTGACCCGGTCCAGTTCTGTAAAACCAGAGCCGACACCCCTCAGCTTTCCCTCCTGGTGCCGTCCGGCATTGATCTCCTTGATGGCCTCCGTGATGATGGATTGCATGTCCATGTAGGATTTTCCAATACTGCCTTCGCTGATGGAAAAGAGTCCGTTTTCAGCTTTATCCAGCAGATCGAAAACATCTGTCGTGTCCTCGTAAGCATCTTTGATGATTTCTGAAGAGACCCTGATCAGTTCACGCTGGATGAATTTCTGAAGGATGATACGGGCATGAAATTCGATGTTGGCTGTTGATGCAATACGGTTGGTAAGCATCGTGATGAAATAAGGACCGCCGGCCACTTCAAGTTCGCCTGTTTTTCGAAGCTCTTCTGTCACGGTAAGGATATCCACAGGTTCATTCTGTGCAAAGAGGCGCATGATGGCGGAAAAGATGGTCTGATGACTTTCCTTATAGAAAGCTTCAGGTTTAAGCACCTCGATGACTTCAGCCAGCCGGTTGCTTTCAAGCATCATTGCACCAAGTACTGCCTCCTCGAGGTCAAGCGCCTGGGGCGGGATCTTACCATGTTCAAACACCGTTTCATTTAACCCTGGCTTGCGGGTTGTCCTCCGCTTGAAATTCTTATCTTCCATAAGGCAAAAATAGGGCTATTCCGGCTTGGTTTTTCGGACTCAGCCCATAATAGTTTTCAACAATCACAGGCTGAAGGTAAGGGCAAAATGCATCCATTTATGCCACCAGCCATTATGAAATTCAGGACTTAAGATGACTTGCTCCACATCGATCCTGATCCCGTTGTATGACAATGTGATCCCTCCGCCTGACTGGAAAACCGCACGTGAAATGTAACCGGAAGACAGCGTGTATATGCTTGCCTGGTTAAACAGACCTCCCTGTAACGTTGCATCATAGCCCACCATCTTGCATGATCCTTTAGCAAATAGAAAAAATTGAAATTTTCTTAATCCTGAATTGGAAAGTGCATCTTTTTTTTCAATGCCGAGGTTGGAAAAGTAAGGGTTCAACAAACCGGCCCGGACCTGGGCGCCCCCCGACATATTTGTGTACAGTGTTCCTAAATTTCCTGCTGCAGTGAGGATAATATCAATATTTTTTTTACAGGCAATGCCTTTTTCAAAGGATACCATATAATTGAGAACAAGGTCGTTCTGTATCTGGTATTGCCACCCAAGCGGCTCATTGTTGCTTGGAACCGCATTGTGAAACGAGCGTTGAACCCACTCTCCGTAAGAGTTTGGTCCAATGATTCCGACATCAAGCTCACTGGTTTGTCTGAAACTGTTTACAGGATCATTCGTGATCTTGAAACTTCCAACGTAAAGGTAGGCTGAATAGGGGCGGTCGCCGAATAATATGCCTCCCAGTTTTGTGGTTGAAGGGGTAAACATGTTCTGAACCAGCGACAACCCATAATAGTTTGTTCCCGAACGCCAGTATGGCAGCATAAGCTTGCTTACCGGGTTCATCTGCAACCCCGGGGAGATGATCTCGATCTTGATGCCGTTGGTGTAGAACCGGTCAGTGTAGTCAAGAATGTCATTGTCAAAATTTACCTTTAAACTGGACTCCCTGCTTAATGTGATCATCGACTGAAATTTCCGGTTGTCGACAGGAGAAAAAAGATAATCTTTGGTCGCCGGCTCATTCAGGTCGGGATCGATGCCTTTCGACTGCAGATATTTCAGATGGGTGATGAATAAGGTATCAACCGTTCTGGTGGTGATTCCTCCCAGACTGGTTTCAGGACGAACAGCCCTGAATTTCCTTTTTTTATGGTGCTTTTTCTTTTCTCTTTCCGGCGCTTTAGTCAGGGAAGGTTTACTTCTTAGCGTTTCCCGGTGGCTTTCTCCTGGAGAATCTGATGAATTGCTTTTAGCCTGTCCTGCATCAGTAACGATATTCAGCGTTGTATTGTCAACACGAATACAATTACAGAAAAACAAAAGCAACGTAAAAAGGATCAGCCTCTTTCTCATAAAGACCACAAAGGTAATCAATAACTCTTTTTTCTTAACTTTACAGTTCTGTTTTATGCCATGAAGAATATCATTGTGTTTTTGGCCTTTTGTTTTGCTGCAAACCTTGGTTTTGCCCAGAATACATTGCTGATTGAGAAAATCGGCACTTCCCGGAAGTACTTTTATCACACCGGTGACTATATGAAATTGCGCGTTTCCAAACAGGACACACTGTTAAAAGGAAAATTATGGTCAATCCACGACAGTACGATTTCTGTTTCGGAACTCAGGCCCTTCGAAGTTCAGTTTAAAGATATCAATTCTGTCTATAAGCGCTTTGCCTTTCCGAAAAAATTCGGAAAGTTTATGTGCATTGGCGGGGGTGCTCTTTTTACCATCATTGCGTTTAACCATTTGATAAACAATGAACAGGTGTTCACTAGTGACATGTTTATCATCTCGGGTTCCCTGATAGGAGCCGGGCTGATTTCAATCTCTCTCAGCGAAAAACGATGTAAAACCGGTAAGGGATGGAAAATAAAGGTCCTCGATATCAACGTAAATTAACCTTCGATCATCTCTTTGATGATGCGGGTCATGATGGGTTCAACCTTACTTGCCGCATCAATCACATGCTTGTGGGTGATTTCCACGATCTTCCCCGGCACGCCGAGATCAGAAATGATGGAAACTGCAAAGCATTTCAATCCCATGTGTCGCGCTGAAATCACTTCCGGAACGGTTGACATGCCCACGGCATCTGCCCCGATGGCCCGGATGTACCTGTATTCTGCAGGTGTTTCATAAGTTGGGCCGGAAACTGCGGCATAAACTCCTTTCTGAAGTTTAATTCCATGTTTACCTGCAATTCCAAAGGCTTTTTCGATCAGTGCGGGATCGTAAGCACTTCCCATGTCTGGAAAACGGGTGCCGACCTCATCTTCGTTTTTTCCGATTAACGGATTATCTTTCATGAGGTTGATGTGATCATTGATCACCATGATGTCACCCACTTCAAAGTCGGGATTCACCCCGCCGCTGGCATTGCTGAGTACCAGGAGTTGGATGCCCAGGAATTTCATGACAACCACCGGAAAAGATATCTCCTGCATGGTGTAGCCTTCGTAATAATGAAACCGGCCCCGCATGGCCATGATGTTTTTACCGCCCATTGTTCCGAAAATAAGCTGGCCATGGTGACCGGCAACTGTTGAAACCGGGAAGTTTGGGATTAATTCATAAGGGATGGTATGCTGAATGTCGATTTCGTTGACCAATCCCCCCAAACCCGTGCCAAGTATGATCCCCACTTCGGGCTTTTGGGAAATCCTGCCTTCAAGATACCCGACTGTTTCTTTGATTTTGTTTAACATAGCGTAAAATCTCGTTATCAAATTTTTCTTTATCGTTGCCATGAAAATCGATCTCCATGGACACGCAAAATAACGGTAAATTTTTCAAATAAGTACCAAGTTCCGGAGTTTTCAGCCGCATTACATCCTTTTCGGTCGTTACGATAAGTTTTTTCTGTGTTGGCAGGTCATGGTAGGTGCGTGTGATTGATTCAAGGTCTTTGACTGTATATGGATGATGATCAGCAAATTTCATCACAACCAGTTCACTGCACATCCGTTCAAGATGCTCCCTGAGCGGATAATCATTTGCAATCCCGGTAAAAAGCAGGATGTTGGTTACTTTTACCGGAAATTCGGGGTTTATGGTGTCAAAAACCGGAACCGGATCTAAATATTTTATAAAGGAGAAGTAAATATGTTGAGAATTGTGTGGTTTTAACTCTTCAATGATCCTCCTGCGGGTGATCGGGGAGAAGATCCTGGGTGTTTTGGTCACTACGATGATGTCGGCACGCCCGGCCCCGGAACTGAATTCACGCAAAGTACCGGAAGGAAGTACCCAGTCTTCCGAATAAAGCCGGTGATAATCTGTTAAAAGGATTGATAAACCCGGTTTTACATACCTGTGCTGAAAAGCATCATCCAGCAGTATCACGTTAAGTTCCGGGTGTTTCTCAAGCAGAAGCCGGATGCCGCGGCTCCGTTTTTCATCCACGGCCACCTTCACCTCTTCAAATTTTTTCAGAACCTGTAAGGGTTCATCCCCGATATATTTAACACCCGATCGTTTGGATGCAAGGATAAAACCGCTGCTTTTCCTGCCATATCCCCGGCTCAGGGTGGCGACCATACTTTTGGGTGATAATAGTCTGATCAGGTATTCGATATGGGGTGTTTTTCCTGTACCGCCAAAGGTGAGGTTCCCGACTGAAATAACGGATCTGTTAAATGTTTTGGAAGGCAGGACCCGCAGATCGAACAGGAAATTCCTGACCATCATGGCCAAACCATAGCACAAAGAAACAGGAAGCAAAATAACCTGGAGTATCCGTGTCATAATTGAAGCTCCTAAGTTAGGGAAAATTATTGCACGTTGAATAAGGCTTTTTCTCTGGCGAGAAAATCAATATTTTTTAAAAGTTCTGAAATACCTGCCTCCGGAGTTTGGGTTTTTAAAATGCAATCGCAAGCCCCGGCCTCCAGCAGTTTTTCTGGCAGATTGTGATCCTCAAAGGTGTCGAAGAAAACAACCCTGGCAGATGCAGCCAGGTGGTGAATGTTTTTTAATAAATCAAATCCTGAATGATTCCCCGTGAAAAAACTGGTGATGATGAAATCAGGATGAGGGGCTCTTTTTAACCGGTATAAACACTCTTCCCCCGAAGGAAAGGATTCTACATTTGACCATTTTTTGCTTTCAAGATAAAACCTGACCATATTCCGGTGAATCGGGTTCTTATCCACAACAAATATCAAGGAATTTTTCATACGTGACAGCAGCATCGAATTATTGCACAAAAATTGCAATTATATTCTCATTAAAATGCCTCATCCGGGTAAACTTTTAACAATGTTATGAACAGGATTCAGGTAAAAGCAAATGGTAATTGTATGCCAGTCAATATCGTTGTGACACTTTATGCCGGAAATTGCCTACCTTTGATTTTTGAAAAATCCCTGACGATGAAAATTGTTGAAATTTTGCAGTATCTTGAATCACGTGTTCCGCTTTCGTTGCAGGAAGATTATGATAATTGCGGATTACTGCTTGGCGACAGTGAACTGGAATTCAGAAAAGCGCTGTTATGCCTCGACATAACTGATGCTGTGATAGCCGAAGCCGTAAACAAAGATTGCAATGTGGTAATCTCACACCATCCCTTTATTTTTAAAGGACTGAAAAAGATAACCAAAGGCCAGCCTGAAACCTCGGTAATTACCGCTGCAATCCGCTCTGATATAGCCCTGTATGCCATACATACCAACCTGGATAATACGCTGCATGGATTGAATGCGTTCGCCCTCTCAAAAATTGGAATCTCAAGGTACCGGATATTGACACCAAAATCAGACTTACTGGCAAAGTTGGCGGTTTTTTGTCCCGTTGCCCATGCAGAACCCGTCCGGATGGCTCTTTTTAATGCCGGTGCAGGCCATATTGGTAACTACGATTGCTGTAGTTACAATGTAGATGGACAGGGAACCTTCCGGGCTTCTGATCAGGCTGATCCTTTTGTTGGTGAAAAAAACATCCTTCACATGGAGCAGGAGGTGCGTATCGAGGTGATTTTCCCGAGATACCTTGAAAAACAGATCATAACGGCTTTGATCACAGCCCACCCTTATGAGGAAGTGGCATACGATCTTTATCCGCTTCACAACCGGATGTCACAAGTTGGCGCCGGCCTGATAGGTGAATTCGACGAACCTTGTGACGAAAAAGATTTTCTCGGGCTGGTAAGGAACAATTTCGGCATCCCTGTGGTCAGGCATTCACCCTTTCTGGGGAAACAGATTAAATCAGTTGCATTGTGCACAGGTTCAGGTAGTTTTTTAATCCGGGAGGCGATTAAGGCAAATGCAGATGCATATCTGACAGCGGATTTGAAATACCACGATTTTTTTGGCCTTGAGAACAGGCTGCTACTGGCTGATATTGGCCACTATGAAAGCGAGATTGGGGTAAAAGAATGGCTTTATGCTGCTCTTATTGAAAAATTTCCTAATTTTGCATTCCTTATTTCAGAAGTAAATACCAATCCCGTTCATTATTTTTAAAAAAGTTTATATGGCAAAAACAACAAGCAATCCAATCGCTACCTCCAAGCCATCAAAATTAGCAAAGAAACCTGTTGCTAAGGAGAGCGTACCGGTTATTTCGGATGATGCAGCAATTGAAGAGGTGATCGAAGAAGTTATTGTTGAAAAGGTTGCTCCTAAAGCCAAGGCAGAGGTTGTTGAGGATAAAGGCGAAATCACGATAGAGAAAAAATTAATTGCACTTTACAGCCTGCAACAGGTAGATTCACAGGTAGATAAGATTCGTATCATCCGGGGTGAACTGCCATTGGAAGTACAGGATCTCGAAGATGAAATAGCCGGGCTGGAAACGCGTGTCGATAATCACATTCAGGAAACACTTGTGATGGAGAAAGCGGTAACGGAAAAGAAAACTGCAGTTAAAGATGCTCTTGCCCTGATAAAAAAGTATGAAGATCAGCAGATGAACGTGCGAAACAACAGGGAGTACGATTCATTAACGAAGGAAATCGAATACCAGAACCTCGAAATTCAATTATCGGAAAAAAGGGCCAGGGAGTTTCAGGCCAGCCTTGATTTGAAGAAAGAGGAGATTGAGAATTCTCAGAAATTGCTTCAGGATCGGAAAAATGACCTCGAGATCAAGCGTAATGAACTCGATGACATCATTGCAGAAACTGAAAAGGAAGAAAACGACCTGATGGTCACTTCCGAAAATAACAAGCAATTTATTGAAGACAGGTTACTTACCGCCTATACCCGTATCAGGAAGAATGCCCGCAACGGACTGGCAGTCGTTCAGATTGAACGCGATGCCTGTGGCGGTTGCTTTAATAAAATCCCGCCTCAGCATCAGCTCGACATCAGGATGCACAAGAAAATTATTGTTTGCGAATATTGCGGCCGGATTTTGGTTGACGACGGCATCGTGAACGCAATGCATTGATGACCATAATAATACCAGCGCGGAAGGCACCGTGGATCAGGATTCTCCTGGCCATGAGTGCCTTTCTGCTTTTTATCCCTTCTTCCCGGTCGCAATATGACTTTAACCAAAACTGCCAGCAGGCATATCAGGCGGTTCTTTCATTGAAATTTTCAGAGGCGCAAAAACTAATCTCAGCCGGGAAAAGAGAATCGCCTGATAATCTGATTCCTGTTTATCTCGAGAACTACGTTGATTTTCTGACCCTGATAATCGGGGAAGAAGAGGCTGTGTACAATCAGTTGAAAAGCAGAAAGAATGACAGGATCGCCCTTCTTGAAAAGGGCCGGAAAGACTCGCCGTATTACAATTACTGTCTGGGCGAAGTGTATTTGCAGTGGGCTTTTGCCAGACTTAAATTCGGAGATTATACCACAGCTGCATTTGAAATTCACAAGGCCTATGACCTCTTTGAGGCGAATGAAAAAAAATATCCTGAATTTTTAATCAACAAGACCGGCATGGGAGTGCTTCATGTAATGGTGAGCCTTGTTCCCGACAAATACAGGTGGGTCAGTTCGCTGGTTGGTCTGAGCGGGTCAATGGAACTTGGCCTGAAAGAGATCCGCCAGGTTGCGGGGTATACGGGCACCGACCATATTACCAGGATGTACAGGCAGGAAGCGGCTTTCTTTCTTGCCTTTCTGGCGCTGAATGTGCAGCGAAATAAATCGCAGGCGATGCAGGTGCTCGGTTTGATAAAAGACCAGCCAGGGGATTTTCCTCAGTCACAGAGTCCGCTGATGATTTTTGCCAGGGCGACGGTTCTTATGAAAAACGGGTTTAATGAGGAGGCGCTGAGTGTTTTGCAAGAAAGACCATCGGATGCCCAAACATTCAGTTTTTGCTACCTTGATTACCTTGAAGGCGTTGCAAGGCTGAACAAACTTGACAACAATGCTTCCGGTTTTTTTGACAAGTTTATTTCAGGCTTCCGCGGACGGAACTACATCCGCTCCGCCTGTCAGAAACTTGCATGGATCTCATTATTGCATGGAGATTCTGTTGCATATCGCAAACATATAAATCTTGCATTAACCAAAGGCGCATCAGTGGTGGATGAAGATAAGCAGGCGGAACATGAAGCCAGGCAGGGAGTTCCTCCGAATATCGTATTGCTTCGTGCCCGTTTGTTATTTGATGGAGGGTATTATGATATGGCAATCAATGAATTGCTGAATAATTCTGTTAAAATTGCTGTCAAATCAAAGCGTGACCTTCTGGAATACACTTACCGTCTTGGAAGAATTTACCATGAAAGCGGAAACCTTTCAAAAGCCCTTGAGAATTACCGGCAAACTATAATTCGTGGTAAAACCGAACCTTACTATTTCGCCGCCAGCGCTGCTTACCAGATGGGATTGCTCTATGAGAATAAAGAGGCATACGCTAAAGCCGACAGCGCATATCATCTTTGCCTCACGATAAAATCTCCTGAATATCAAACCAGCCTTCACCAAAAGGCAAAGGCTGGTCTGAACAGGCTTAAAAAGGCAATCCCTAAAACCTGAACCCGATCGTTGTTGATACAGTATTGGTGTAATTGCTGATGGCTGCCGGATTTACCATCCTTGCATTATAGAGGTAGTAGTCCTGGTTCATTTTTGACCATACATAGGTTACGTCAGCAAAAAAGTGTTTTACCCTGTAACCAAAGCCGCCCGAAGCCTGGAATCGCTCACTGTTGTTCGTGGTGCCGGTATAAGGATTGCTGAAATATCCAAAGCCTCCACGGATAAGGAAATTATAAATCCTCCATTCTGTTCCCACACGAATATTTCCCCATGACTGGTAATCTGATTTGATCTGATTGTTCACATTGTCATAGCTGTCATAAGCAGAGTTAAAGCGGGCCTGGGAATAATTTACATATTCATAATCAGCACTGATCAGTCCGGATTGCCCGATAATAAATGCAAGGCTGCCCATGGCACGGAATGGAGTGGTTAACCGGTAATCATAATTTCCCAGGGGGGAGGCCTGGGTCTCATTCCAATCAGGATTTGTAAAGGTTGATTGCATTGTCGCCAACCATTGGTCACGCATCATTGGATACCAGGTGGGGGTATGAATGCTTGCTCCGAATCTTACCCATGAAACCGGCTTGTATATAAGGCCCATTTTGAAATTCATGCCGGTTCCCCGGGTATGCAGATCATAGTGGTACGCTAGTGAAACGAAGTTGGGAATTGTATCTCTGGTCCGGGTTTCAGTATAAATGCTGTTTTCGTAATAGTTGATGGAAGATACGCCAAAGGTCATCCCGACAAACAACTTGTCGGAAAAATTTGCTCCGAAAGAGAAATCCAGTTCATTCATTGAGCCGTAAGTGGTGATTTGTTTATTCTGAATGACTCCTCCAAATTCAGCATCACATGCATATTTACGTCTCAGGGTGTCGTAATAAATCAGGTTTGTCCCATATGCAAGCCCGATATCAAAAGGATAGTCATACAGTATGCTGTTTTCTGGTGTTAGTGCAGCATTCAACGTGTTAACATAGCTTTGCATCAGTGAGTTCTTCGTATTGACTCCATTTATTAAAACACTGTTGTTGAAATCGTTTTGCCTGTTAAAGCCAAATCCTATGTTGAAATTTTTAAGTGCACTCTTGTTGTTTTTTGGATATGGCTTGATGCTGAAAACCACACCGAGATTACCTATGCCAAAATTTAGCCTGTAGTCGGTGGAGGTGATTCCATTATAGGTAGTGGACGCATATGCATCAGTCGGCGCAATGGTGAAGGTCATTTCCGATTTTTTGTATAAACCTATTCCTGCTGGGTTCGTGGCAAGGGTTGAGAAATCAGCTCCAACAGCGCCGAAGGCACCACTGAGCCCGTTAAACCTGGCTGTGCCACTGTAGAATATGCGGGAATATCGCAGGGCATCCTCAGCCGACTGGGAATAGGTATTTGAGACAAACAAGGTAAATAAACCGATGATTATGGATGCTTTTCGCATGGCTGTTAAAATTAAAAATTGGGAAACGATTATCTGTGTCTTCCTCCGCTACCGCTGCTGCTGCCGCCAGAAGAAGAGCCGCTGTTCCCTCCTCCGCCTGACCGTGAAGGTGTAGAATAGCTTCCTCCACTGTTCGAATTTGAAGGAGGAGAATACGATCTGCTGTTTCCCGATCTGGATGGTTCTGAAGTAGATTGTGTGTTCCCGGACCGTGTGGGTGCAGTATAGTTTGTGTTTGTTCGTACCGGGGTGGAATAACCGGATGAACCTGACCTGACAGGGGTGCTGTTTGTCCTGTTATTGTTGGTGGGTGTTGCATTCTGGCGGGTGCCGGTATTGTATGAACCAGAACTTTCCCTCGAGCCTGTATTCTGACCTGTAGTTCTTGTGGATCCCGGGTTTTGCGCCCTGGGAGCCAGGTACTCCTGGCTTGATTTGGGTTGCCTGTAAACGGGTGGTGAGTAACTTTGGGCATCTCCCGAACGCTGAGCCGGAGTTGCATTTTCAGGCCTCGTGTATCTCGGAGCAGGTTGCTGGCGTGAATTTTGGTTTTGGGCCTGGCCACTTCTTTGTTGTGTGTTTCGCTGATAACCGGCTTGCCTGTCGTTTGAAGGCCGGCTATACGTGTATTTTTCCTGGTTTGCAGGTCTGCTGCGCACTGTTGGATCAGGAGCCACACGCGGGGAAGGCGTTATGCTGCCTCCTGTATTACGGCTGGATACATTGTTTTCAGGCATAACCGTATTCCTTGAATTGGGTGTTCCTGTACCCAGGTCTGTTCTGTACAACGATTGTCTGCTTCCATAATAATTACCGGGAGTAGAATACGACTGGTAATATTCATTATACCCGTAGCAATAGCAGCAGTTATTGTAATATGGATAGTACCATGGGCTATATCCTCCATAATAATAGGGATAACCCCAGCCGTAATATCCGCCGTAATACGGGTAGCCCCAGCCATAATCCCATCCCCAGCTGGAATAAGGATATCCCCATCCCATTCCATAAGAAAAGGAGGGGCTGTAATAACCACCATATCCGCCACCGGAGCCAAGATATATATTTACATTGGGGTCACTGCCCTGGCTGCCGGTTGAATAACCGCCCGAATTGGATTCAGCAAAATATCCTACCGTCGTGTCTTTGTTGCTGAAGCGGTTGATCCGGTCTGAATAGGAATAATCATTGTAATCACTCTCAAATGTTGAAGAGGCGGGCTTTTTTACAGCGGCTTTGTCTGGTGAGGTAATTACCTGGGCGCCCTGGCTTGCTGTAGCTGCGGGTGCGACTTTGACCTGCTCATCTCTGGAGGAGTTGTAAACATCGTCGTTTACATAAGAGGTGGCTTGCTTTTGAGATGTACATGCGCTGATTGTCAGAGCAATCATCGCGATAATCCAGGCTGATTTTTTCATAAGGCGGTCTTTTTTAACTATCTTGGTATTGTTTGCACCTAAGGGATCGGGATAATTTTCGTATTTTTGCCCTTGTATAATGCGAGCAATAATTTAACAACATTCATACCAAACTTATAAGATGGCTAAAGATTTTCCAACAAGGGCAGAAAATTATTCCCAGTGGTACAACGACCTGGTTATTAAGGCGGATTTAGCTGAAAATTCGGCTGTACGCGGATGTATGGTGATCAAACCTTATGGATATGCGATATGGGAGCGGGTTCAGGCGGTACTTGACAAGAAATTTAAAGATACGGGACATTCAAATGCCTATTTCCCGATATTTATACCAAAGTCGTTTTTCAGCAAGGAGGCAAGCCATGTTGAAGGGTTTGCCAAAGAATGTGCTGTTGTTACACATTACAGGCTGAAGAATTCCCCGGATGGAAAAGGAATTATTGTTGACGAAGATGCGAAGCTTGAAGAGGAGCTGATTGTACGGCCGACTTCTGAGACCATTATCTGGGACACTTATAGAACATGGATCAAATCGTATCGTGACCTTCCTATCCTGATAAACCAGTGGGCCAATGTGGTCCGCTGGGAGATGCGTACCCGATTGTTTCTTAGAACCACTGAGTTCCTGTGGCAGGAAGGGCATACTGCCCACGCCACCAGGGAGGAGGCCATTTGTGAGGCTGAAACGATGTTGAATGTCTATGCCGACTTCGCCGAAAACTGGATGGCAATCCCGGTAATCAGGGGAACAAAATCGCCGGCTGAGCGTTTCGCCGGTGCAATTGAAACTTATGCCATTGAGGCGTTAATGCAGGATGGAAAAGCACTCCAGGCCGGAACATCTCATTTTTTAGGACAGAATTTTGCGAAAGCCTTTGATGTAAAATACCTGAATCGTGAAAACCAGCTCGACTTTGTGTGGGCAACATCATGGGGGGTATCAACAAGGTTGATGGGCGCCCTGATCATGACGCATTCCGATGACCATGGCCTGGTTCTTCCGCCAAAACTGGCCCCGATCCAGGTAGCCATTGTCCCGGTGTTTAAAACGGCAGAGCAACTCGCGCAAATCTCTGAAACAGTGCTTCCAATGAAGGCTGCACTCGAAGCCAAAGGAGTTACCGTAAAATATGACAACCGGGATACACATAAACCGGGTTGGAAATTTTCGGAATATGAATTTAAAGGGGTGCCTGTACGCCTGACCATCGGTCCCAGGGATATCGAACAGGGAACAGTCGAAGTTGCCCGCCGGGATACGCTTGAAAAAGAGACATTGCAGATAACTGATATAGAGAACAAGATCGTTCATCTGCTCGACCAGATTCAGCAGAATTTATATGACCGTGCATTCGCATTTCGTGAAAACAATACATTCAGGGTCGACAGCTGGGATGAGTTCAGGAAAGTGCTTGATGAGAAAGGGGGCTTTATCTCTGCTCACTGGGATGGTACTGCTGAGACTGAGGAGAAAATTAAAGAGGAGACGAAAGCCACCATCCGTGTGATACCACTTGACAATCCCATGGAAGCTGGAAAATGCGTTTACTCAGGCAAACCTTCAAATCAGAGAGTCCTTTTTGCCAGGGCTTACTAACCGCCAGAAGTCATTCAGCAATTACTTTGCCTGTGCCGGTAATGGTTGTTTTTATCACTTTTGGGTTTCCGGAATAATATATGTTGCCGATGGAGGTTATCGTTGCCCCTAACTCATGGCTCGTATTCACATAGCAGTTATTTGAACCACTGTTGGTTACAAAGGTATAGCCGGTTTTCAGCTCCTTGAGATTCAGTAAGCCAAAATCGCCTGAGAATACACTGCTGACGTTACAAACACCTTTCAGGATCATGGTTGCTGTTCCCATGCGTTGAATGAAATATCCATCGAAAACCCTGACTTTCAGGTCGATGGTTCCACATCCTCCCCAAATGTCAATTTTCAGGTATCCTGACCTGATTGTGTCTGTGCAGGTTATATCCCCGGAAGATTCATAATGAATTTTCATTAAGTTTTTTACAGAAACGTAAACATTCAGGGGGTTTGAATAACTTCTCAGCCAATTGCAGCTGTTGGTGTTATGCAGCACGAGTTCTCTTTCTGAAACGGTAGCGACAATGCCACCGATGATGTTTTCACCGGCTTCTGCCGTAACCTTGTTTACTGAATCCTGGGTTAAAATAACATTAAGGTTGTCGTACACCCTGATGCTGTCAAAATCGGAGATAAGACGGACTTGTCGGGTGACGGGTCCTGTGGTTGAAATACACTTGCCTCCGTTTTTACCGCATGAACAAAGAAATATTCCAAGGAAGCAAGCCGTAATTATGACGGAATAACGATAATGTTTCATTTGACAGTTTTTTTACCATACAACACATCGAACCGGTATCCAAGGCCCCACCCGATATAATCGGCCCTTCCCCAATGAACTTTGATCATCACTGAGGCATATAGTTTTTTCGTGAAGCCATACTGAACGGATATTTTTTCATATAATGGTCCGTTGCTTTTTTCCTTTCCGCCGAGATAATACCCCAGGTTGAATATAAACGCCAGGCGCGACATGCCCAATTGGTAAGCTGCGTTAATGCCAGGCCGGAGGATACTCATTTTATTATTCACGGGAATCCCATGCAATTCAAGCCATTGGATTTGAGAAGGATCGTAAGAGCAGTCAATCCCGATTCCGAATTTACTCTTCGGACTGACCTGAAGAAATGAGGTCCCGTAAAAATGTGACACCCAAAAGCTTTTTCCATAAACGGCCTGCATGTTCTTATACCCGGCATATCCGCCAATATTGACTTCGATGGTTTTCCTGATAATTGCAGAGAAGGGCTGGGTAGGGGCAAAAAACCGGTCGTCGATATTTTGATTTTCCTTGAAGGGCCGGTAGGCTAATCCAACGTTTATGAGCATTGCGTTAATCCCGTAATTCGGTTGCTTCAGCGAACCATTTGAAAAGTGCTGAAGGCTCAATCCTACTGTGGCAGAGAGAAAATAGTTGATCCGATATCGAACCTCTGCCATCAGGTTAACGGCTGCATTGAGATGTGAGCCGATTGCGAGATTTTTGTAGTTGGTAATCCGGTCGAATGGATGGGTGATATAGCCAGGGCCAAGTGCGAACCTGAAACCGGCAGTAAGGTTTTTGGTTTTATACAATGGGAAATTTATATAGGGCATCATGGCCAGTGCGCTTCCCAGGGAAGGATTGTTGCCAAGTCCTGAATAAAGCATGGCAATCCCGATTATAGGATAGTTGTAATCGCGTTCCCACTGGCGCTTTCCATATGTCAGTTGCTGAATATCAAGCTCAAATACCGGGAAATGAGCATTGAAATATTCCAGCTCAAGGTGTTGGGCATAGAGAAATCCGTAATGTACTTTACCTTCAACGATCAGATTCGAAGAAAATAGTTTATGCTCGAATTGCGCGGAAGCAAGGTTCGCTTTGATCGTGATGATCAGTATTATACCAACAGACCTGAGAAGTGCAGAAATTTTTATGATAGAATGGTCCAAGAATAGTTTGATGTGAAATAAAAGGCAAATTTATGGTGAATTGTTCGGTTTCTTACTTCAATTCCATTAATTAATAACGAGGCAGATATGAAATGCTTATTTTTGTGAAAAATATTTTTCATGGAGGAGAAAGCAGCTGCGTTTACAAGATTGTTGGAAATCATGGATGAACTGCGGGCCAAATGTCCCTGGGATAAAAAGCAAACCATTGCATCCCTGAGATATCTGACCATTGAAGAGACCTACGAACTCTCAGAATCAATTCTGCAGAATGATCTGGAATCATTGAAAAAGGAACTTGGAGACCTGATGCTCCATCTTGTTTTTTATTCGAAAATCGCTTCTGAAAGTAATTCGTTTGATATCAAAGATGTGTTGGAGAGCATTACTGAAAAGTTAATTCACCGGCATCCGCATATTTTTGGCGATGTTGTTGTGAAGGATGCGAAGGAAGTCCACGATAACTGGGAACGCATCAAACTCCAGGAAAAAGGGAATAAGTCGGTTCTCTCCGGTGTTCCAACCGGACTGCCGGCCATGGTAAAAGCTTACCGCATCCAGGAGAAGGCAAGCGGGGTCGGTTTTGACTGGGAAAAGCCTGAGCAGGTGTGGGATAAGGTGATGGAAGAATTGGGCGAGCTTAAAGAAATGGTTGAAGCAGGGGCAGAGCAAAAAAGAAAAGAGGACGAACTTGGCGACCTTCTGTTTGCAGTTGTCAACTATGCCAGGTTTATCGATGTTAATCCGGAAGATGCACTTGAGAGTACGAACAGGAAGTTCATTAAAAGATTCAAACATCTGGAAGAGTCTGCAAGGGCAATTAACAAGCCATTACATGAGATGACGCTTGCAGAGATGGATGTATTCTGGAATGAAGCAAAAAAAATAGGTTAGGGGATCCTCTTTAACTCAGCAAGATCCATTCTGATCTGATCTGTTACCCAGCCCGAGAGTTTTCTGGCTCCGGCATGATTCAAATGGTTCTCATCGAACCAGTTATCCTGATCTTTGAAAATTTCTGAGGGAGGAATCAACACTTTGCCATACTTCTTATACGTGTCCATCTCCAATGGCTCTTTCTCAGGCGAACCATACTGCGGGATATAGAGAAAATTCAACAGGATATGATTTTTCATGCACAACTCCGATAATTCTTTGAGGTAGATGCGTGGATAGGTCATGTAGAAAGAGCGTTCCATGCTATTCTGGCGATATTTTGGCCTCTTTTGTCCCAGGTCGATCTTTTCAAGATATGTTTTTGAGGCGGTATCGGCTGACCCCATGAAACCGAAATCATTGGTTCTGACCGGTACCAGAGAATCGTTTTTGAAGTATTCCGCCTTTATTAATTTCAGACGAAAAAGAAAAGAGTCGAAATAGTCTCTTCCGAGGTCGCGGTTATAAAATGGTGTTGCGAGGAATATGTCGCTGGCATCTGCAATATACGGGAACACAGGATGACTGTACCGGCTTTCATCTTCACGAACTTCAAGAACGAGGATTTTGGGCTTTTTGGCACGAAGGATCTCCTTGAGCAGCACAGGATAGATGTTCACACCATACCGGCAATAACCAAGATTTACGACATGTACGGATAATGTATTTAATTGATTCTGAATGTATTCATCCATGACACCGTTGATGGTGTGCGATGACCCGAAGAATGCCACATCAACCCTGTGTGCATTGTGGTGAATCCGGTCGAAGAACCAGATTCCATGGTATGAGCAATCTTCCTTTAACTGAATGAACCGTTGTCTTCTGTCAATTGGGATGATGTATATAAGTAAAACCAGGATGAGGGTAAACAGAAGGATATTGATCATGAGTCGTTTCATTTCTTCCCTGGTGTGATGTAGATTAAAACTGAAAATAGACAAATGAATTGGTTTCAGCTATTCCAAAATAGCAGATCAATAAAACCAGCAGATAATATGTTAGCCACCTCACGGTCATGGGCAGGACTGAAAATTTCCGATGGTTTGCATGCTCCTGAAAAAAGGATTCAATACCAATGACGGAGGGTATGAGCAGCAGAAGGATTCCCCCTTCGGGCAAGCTCAGGTTCTGCTGATTTAACAATCCCTGTATTGTTGAAAGGACTCCCCACATCGTGTCACTGTTCCATCCGGACGGAAGTTTATATATGATCTCCATGGCGTTTCCGAGATCGGGTGCGCGAAAGAAGATCCAGGCGAAACAGACGAGCATGAATGTGATTGAAACCTGGAGGGCATTGAATGTTTTTTTGTGATTGGAGAACCCGGTTTTTTTGTAGAAACGTTTTTTAGGTTTTTCGAGGAGTGAGCCTGTGATAAGGTATATTGCAAATATCCCGCCCCAGGCAATAAAATTCCAACCGCTGCCATGCCAGAGGCCGCACAGGAGAAATGTTACGGAGATTGCAATGGCATAGATATACTTGTCAACCCTGATTCCTGCATAGGCTTCTTTTTTCATTTTGGCCGACACATAATAGGCCACCGGAAGAAACAGGTAATCCCTTAACCACTGGGATAAAGTAATATGCCAGCGGTTCCAGAATTCTTTAATGGAGGTTGAGAGGTAGGGGCTGTTGAAATTCCTGGACAACCTGAAGCCCAGGATTCGTGCAGCCCCCCTGGCAATGTCGATGTAGCCGGAAAAATCCATGTAGATCTGGAATGCAAAAAGGATTGTTGAAAACACGAGCAGGGGGCCATGCCAGTGCTCCTTGTTGTCATATACTCCATTTACCATCAGGGAGAGATGATCAGCGATGACCAGCTTTTTAAAAAAGCCCCAGAGCATCAGGCGTATTCCGTTAGTTACTTCCTGATAATCAAACGGGTGGTTTTTTCGAAGTTGGGGAATAAAATGCTGAGGCCGGTCTATCGGTCCCTGGATCAGCTTTGGAAAGAAGGAGATATAGCAGGTGAAATAACCCAGGTGATTTTCTGCCTGGATATTTTTTCTTTTAATTTCAACCAGGTAGCTTATGTTGGAGAAGGTGTAGAAGGATATCCCCAGCGGGATGATGATATGATGAAGAACAGGCTCACCGGTCCTGACAATCAGAGGCATACCTGACAGGATATCGATGAAAGAACCTGCATATCTGAAAACGGCTAGCAGGAAAAGGTTGAAGAGAATACCAGTGATCATTGCCAGTTTCCTGGCGGATTTGTCTGCGCAGCGGCTGATCCAATTTCCCAGAAGGTAATTTGAAACAATGCTGAAAACGAGTACCAGTGCGTACACTGGAATTGAGAAAAGATAGAAAATCAACGAAGCAGCAAGAAGTAAGATCCAGCGTTTAGGGGAAGGCACCCAATAATAAACAACGGTCGTAAGCGCAAAAAAAACAAGAAAATTCAGTGAAGTAAAGAGCATTGTAAAAAGTAATAAACAGCGCTCAAATTTAGATTAATTTTCGGTCCAAAAAAAAAGCCGTTTCGCAGATACGAAACGGCCTTGATTTGTTGGATTGGGAAATCAGTGTTTGCCTAGGTATGCTGCAACACCTTCTGCAGTGGCTTTCATTCCTGCATCACCCCTGTGCCAGTTGGCCGGGCAAACTTCGCCATTTTCTTCAAAGAACTGAAGCGCATCAACCATTCGGAGTGCTTCGTCAACGCTTCTGCCAAGCGGGAGGTCGTTCACCACCTGGTGGCGGACAACGCCGGTCTTGTCGATGAGGAAAAGTCCACGGTATGCAACAGGGCCGCCCACGAATTCCAGGTTGCCTTCTTCATTGTAATCGTAATCGCCTGCCAGCACATCGAAGTTTGCTGAAATTGTTTTAGAAAGATCTGATACGATCGGGAATTTAACGCCCTTGATCCCGCCGTTCCTGAGTTCGGTGTTCAGCCATGCCCAATGGGAAAATTTGGAGTCAACGGAACATCCGACAACTGCAACATTTCTTGCTTCGAATTCTGCAAGTTTATCCTGGAATGCTACGATTTCTGTAGGACAAACAAAGGTAAAGTCGAGCGGGTAAAAGAAGAAAACCACATGTTTCTTGCCAATGTACTGTGCAAGTGAAAACTTGTCAACAAATTCACCGCCATTGATAACGGCTTCCGCTTCAAATAAAGGAGCTTTTTTTCCAACTAATACTGCCATAGATAATAGGTTTTAGATTATGATGTTTCGTCAGTGCAAAGATAGGCATTATTTAGAAACAGTTTTAATAGGATTGGGAAATATTTTTTATTTAAAATCCCGAAGGTCAAATGGGAGTGGAGTATTGGTTATGAAATCAAACAGGGTCAATTTCCGGATTTCGAAATAGGTTCTCCAGAAGGTTTGCAGTGCACCGTAATAGTTTTTTTCCGAATCATCCCTGTCGAGCTGCGCATTGTTAAGCTCAAGTGTATTGTTCATTTTACCGATTAGAAATCTGCCTTTGATCACCTCATAGCTTTTTCTGGCAACGGTATCGGATTTGGCAGCGATTGCAAGCTGGTTTTGCTGCATGTTGAATTCAATCACTTTAAGGTAAACATCACGTTGAAAATCAATAAGTTCTTGCTCTGTGGTATTTTTCATGATCTCCTCCTGTGATTGAGCCATTTTAATCTGCCCGTGTGCAACACCCCAGTCGACGATCGGAATTGTCAATTTAACGGAAACCTGGCGTTGATCAAGCGGATTGATATACGCATCGGGTAAGGTTGCTCCTGTTTGCTGCAGCCCGATGAGCGCATGGATTTCTGCATCGAACCTGCCTTCCAGTTTTGCCAGGTTAACGGCACTTGCCGCTTCAAGTAATTGCCTTTTTTTATCAAGCGGTACCGATGAGTTTTCATTGGCGATTGCCACCGCTTTAGTAGGGTCAATTTTGAAAAAATCGATATTCCCGGGGGGAAGCAGCACGATTGACACATCTTCCTTTATCCGTAGGAAAGATTTGAACTTGAATTGGGCATTGTCAAGATTAAGATCGGCATTCTCCAGTGCTGCCTGTGCTTTCAGGAATGATAATTCCATCTGCAGCATTTCATTTTCAGCAATTTTGCCCAGCAGATACCTGTTTTTGGCAATGGTGTAGAGCGCATCTGAATTTGTCAGGTTCATGGTGGCAATTTTTTTGTCAACCTGTGCCTGCAGCAGGGTAAAGAAGTAGTTTGTGGTGTTGATGGCGATTTGTTCAATTGCCTCAATGTACTTGCGCTTTGCAATTGAATAACTGAGTGGTTTAATCTTTTTATCCCACCGGTATGGGTTAAATGTGAAGATGGGCTGGCTAAATTCAACACTTACAGGGTAACTGAGGTATGGAGTCAGGTTGTCGGAATTGACGTTATGAACGCCACTCAGGTAGGAGTTTACGGAAACAGTTCCTCCGGTAATGCCTATTTTTTGGGTGAGGGCAAGGTTTGCCCACGCACTGATTTTTTGCGAATTGGAATATGTTTGTGATCCGTCGGCGTTTAAGTAAGGTGAGATGACCTGATTTACATCAGGCAAAGTTGAATTGAGGGCAAGTGCTGGCAAATAGGATGCCCTGAAAGACCTGAATTCCCAGTAACTCTTGCTAAATGCCTGTTTTGCATTCAAAGCCTCTGGTGATTGGGTTCTGGAAATTTCGATTGCTTCAGCCAACGTCAGCTGCCGGGGTTTTATTTGTCCGTAAGAGACAACATGGCTGCCAAAAACTGTCATTATCAGAAACAGCAAGGCAACTTGAGTGATAAATTTTCTTTCCATGTTATTCATGTCTTAAGGATTCGACAGGATCCTGCGCGGCGGCACGCTGGGACGGCATGTACCCGAAAATAATTCCTACAGAGGCAGAAACCCCAAAGGAAATGATAACAGAAACAGGTGAGACGATTGTGACGATATCGGTGAGTTCCATGACGATCCTCGAAAGTGCGAGTCCGAGAATAATACCAATTATTCCGCCGCTGAGACTCAGTAATGTGGCTTCCATGAGGAACTGGAGTACGATGTCACGCTTTGTTGCGCCAATAGCCTGACGGATACCAATTTCCTTGATTCGTTCCATTACAGATGCCAGCATGATGTTCATGATGCCAATTCCACCGATCAGCAGCGAGATACTGGCAATGGCACCAAGCACAATGTTGAAAATATCCCTGGTTCGCTGCTCGGCTTTCAGCAAAAGCTCAGGGACAATGATATCAACATCTTCAACTCCACTGTGCCGCCGGACCATCATTTTTTTCAGAATTTCAACCGTGGGGCCTATCTGGCTGCTCTCCTTAACCTGAACTACGATTTTGTCGATCTGTCCCTTTGAATTGTCGCCTTCGTTGCCGGACGTAACCATGTATGAATTGTCGTCGATCTGGGTTGAATTGCCGCGGAGTGAAGCCGTCGTTATAACTGACCGGTCCTTGTACCTGCGAAGCAGGGTCTGGATGGGTGCATAGATAGAGTTGTTATAATCTGAAATACCCAGGTTATCGATGCTTGACTGAGTCACATCTCTTTTTTTCAGGACCCCAATTACCTGTAACCATATCGGACCACACTTGATGTCTTTTCCGACGGCACTTTCGGCAGGAAAAAATTTAGATTTTATGGATGGCCCGATGATGCAGACGGCTTTGCCAAATTTAAGCTGTTCCTCGTTGAACATAAGCCCTTCCTGCAGGTCCAGTGCAAACACCTGGAAAAAATCAGGCGTGACTCCGGAAAAATTGGCTGATGCTTTGACGCCATCCTTTAAAATGTCGGTCTTGTAATTCACCTCCGGGCTGACTTTTGAAACTGTCGGAATGATGGCCTTTATTCCCTCAGCATCAAGAAGGGTGAGCCCAGATGATATTTTATTGTCAATTATCTCTGAATTATTTTGAGCAGCCTGGGAGTCCTCCTGTCCGGTTTTTGCTGAGCTGTTTTTGTTGTTTTCAGATTTTGGTGCGATCAGAATGTTGTTGACTCCAACGAGTTTCATCTGGTCAAGAATTTCCTTTTCAGCACCGTTACCAATGGCCATCATGGTAATTACGGCAGCTACGCCGAAAATGATACCCAATGCAGTCAGAACAGACCTGAATTTATTCAGAAATACGGCTTCAAGGGCGATGTTGAAAATGTATTTATAACGTTCCAGCATGCATTTTGCAATTAGCAGATAAAACTAAACATCAGGACAGGTGGTCTTATTTCTTTTTGAATTTCAAGATCGTCTCCTTTGAAAGGGGAACCAGTGAAAGGTTTTCTGCTTTTTCAGGAGCCACAAGGAGAACTTCATCTTTGGCATCAAGCCCTGCCTGAATAATGATCTCATTGTCATTGGACTGACCGGCGATTATCTGCTGTTTGACAGCTTTTCCCCCGTCTTTTTTATAGACGTAGGCAATAGAGTCATTGCTGAATATTGCTTCGATAGGAACAAACAGCACATTGTCGATGGTTGTAGTCAGGATCTTGTTTTTGGTTGTCATCGCCGGCCGCAGGGTTGAATCGAATTCGTTCACGATTATTTTTACTTCATACACTTTGGCATTGTTACTGGGGTTTTGTTCTCCGATGTTTGCAACTTCCATGACTTTGCCTGTGAATTTTTTATCGGGGAACGCATCAATGCCAAGCTGAACGAGTTGGCCTACCTTAACTTTACTGATGTCAATTTCGTTGATATAGGTTTTAGAGATCATTTTCGTCAGATCAGGCAGTTCTGCAACAACCGGATCCCACATGCTTACGGTTGCCCCGATCCCCATCTTGTTACCGTCCCAGTTACGCTTGTAGATAACCATTCCTGCCTTTGGAGCAGTGACGTTGAACTGTGTGAGAACCTCCTTCATCTGCTCAAGTTTGCGCTGAGCCTGGTTGTAGGAAGCAGCCACTTCCTGCATGTTGGCGACTGCCTTCTGATAGCGGAGGTTGTAGTTTTTTTCCGCCTGTTCAAAAGCACGTTTACCTTTTTCAAGATCTATTTCAACCTGCCTGATGGTGGCGGGTGGTTCATATATTGACTGCTCGCGGGTGATTTTTTTCTCTTCAAGGGCATAATTAAGGTTTATCAGCTCATCCCTCGCACTCCGAAGTTCAAGGGAAGTGTCCAGGCGAGTTTTAGTCATCTGGGTCTCCAGCTTTTCAAGGTTGGTTTCTTCATCCTTGATTTTGTTGGAAATCTCCGTGCGGTCGAGTGAGGCAACGTATTGTCCGGAATCTACGACGGTACCGTCAGGTATAATATCTTGTATTTTAACCTGATATATTTGGATTTGCCGGAGATTCTGCGGGCCGGTGATTTTTTCTGAGCTCTTCGCGACCAACTCCCCGGTGGTGGTTACTTCTATCGGGAAACTACCTTTTTTAACCGGAGAAGTTATCTGTTGCTTTTTGTTATTTTTTCCGAAGAAGAAATAGGCGATAATCGTCAGTGCCAGGATTCCGGCAATCAGATAGATGTACTTTTTTCGGGTCATGCGCGATTTGGTTAAGTCACCGGTTATCAGACATCGATGTTGGCATATTTTGCATTTTTTTCGATAAATTCCCTTCTGGGGGGAACATCGTCACCCATCAGCATGGAGAATATCCTGTCGGCTTCTGTTCCGTTTTCTATTTCAACCTGCCTCAACGTCCGGAATTCAGGGTTCATGGTGGTCGACCAGAGCTGTTCTGCATTCATCTCCCCAAGACCTTTATACCTTTGAATATGCACGCCTGTCTCTTTTCCGTTGCTCAGCTCTGCCACGATTGCCTGGCGTTCCTCCTCGGTCCAGCAATACCGCTGGGTGGTTCCCCTTTTGATCAGGTAAAGGGGAGGTGTAGCGATAAAAACATGCCCGTTCTCAATCAGTTCCTTCATATAGCGGAAAAAGAAAGTCAGAATAAGGGTGGCAATATGGCTGCCATCCACATCGGCATCCGTCATGATGACGATTTTATGATAACGGAGTTTTTCAAGATTTAGTGCCTTGCTGTCATCTTCAGTTCCGATGGTAACGCCAAGGGCGGTAAAGATATTCTTGATTTCCTCGCTGTCGAAGATTTTGTAGGCCATGGCTTTTTCAACATTGAGGATCTTTCCACGTAGCGGTAGAATGGCCTGAAACCGCCTGTCGCGTCCCTGTTTGGCTGTGCCACCTGCCGAGTCGCCCTCGACCAGGTAGATTTCGCACTGGGCAGGATCGTTTTCGGAACAGTCAGATAACTTCCCCGGCAAGCCTGATCCGGTAAGCACATTTTTACGCTGAACAAGTTCCCGTGCTTTCCTTGCGGCGTGGCGGGCCGTTGCGGCAAGGATTACTTTATTTACGATGGTTCTGGCCTCTTTAGGATGTTCCTCGAGGTAGTTGGAGAGCATTTCACTGGCCAGCTGATCCACCACACCCATCACTTCATTGTTCCCAAGCTTTGTTTTGGTCTGACCTTCGAACTGGGGCTCCTGGACTTTAACAGAGATGATGGCAGTGAGTCCTTCACGAAAGTCATCCCCGTTAATGTCAAATTTCAGTTTTGCAAGCATCCCGGTTTTATCGGCATAACTTTTCAGTGTACGTGTAAGCGCCCTGCGGAATCCGGCAAGGTGGGTTCCGCCTTCATGGGTGTTGATGTTATTTACGTAAGCATGGATGTTTTCAGTAAACGAGGTGTTGTATTGCATGGCAATCTCAAGCGGGATGTTATTCTTTTCACCCTCCATGCAAATTGGCTCAGGAATCAGTTTTTCACGGTTTGCATCGAGATAGTTGATAAAATCACTCAGGCCATCTTTGGAGAAAAACGTATCAGAGATAAAATTGCCTTTGTCATCCTTGTTCCGTTCATCAGTGATGATGAGGGTGATCCCTTTGTTTAGATATGCCAGCTCACGTAAACGGGAACAGAGTATCTCATATTCGAATTTTTCCACCATGAAGATGGAATTGTCTGATTTGAAAGTGACTTCTGTACCGTTGTGTTCAGTATCTCCAATTGTTTTAACCGGATAGAGTGGTTTTCCGAATGCATATTCCTGCTGGTAAATTTTTCCACCGCGTTGTACCACGACTTTCAGTAAAGATGAAAGTGCATTCACCACTGAAACACCGACACCGTGTAATCCACCGGAAACCTTATAGGTGTCTTTGTCGAACTTTCCGCCGGCATGAAGTACCGTCATGACAACTTCCAGTGCTGATCTTTTCTCTTTTTCATGATAATCGGTAGGGATTCCACGGCCATTATCAGAAACTCTGACTGAATTATCCTCAAGGATTGTTACCTCAATGCGGTTGCAATACCCGGCCAGCGCTTCGTCAATTGAATTGTCAACTACTTCGTAAACAAGGTGATGAAGTCCTTTTACATTGATGTCTCCAATGTACATTGCAGGGCGTTTACGCACTGCCTCCAGCCCTTCCAACACCTGAATGTTATCTGCCGTATAACTCTGGCTGGCAACTTCTTTTTCTAAATCTGTCATATTCAATAAGTTATAATAAAAAAACAATAGAACAAAGATACAACTTTTTCCTGTAACCTTATGTAAGAAAACAAACGGAGAAATGAGGTTTTTATTAACAATCCCCTGTTATAAACTGAGCAGTTTTTCAAGGATGATCCCGGCAGATTTTCCATCTCCAAAACAAAGTTGCTGCGTTGCAGAAGGAATATCGCTCAATACGGCGGCTTCTATTTTTTGTGGATCGCTGCCTGTGATGATGTTCCAATTATCGTGAAGGGTTTCAACCCATTCTGTTTCAGTGCGGAGGGTGATGCATTGTTTCTGAAGGAAATAGGCTTCTTTCTGAAGGCCGCCGGAATCGGTAAGGACTTTTGTGGCATCCATGGTTAATTTGAGCATTTCAAGGTAACCTACCGGGTCAATGATATGCACATTTCCGGGGATCGAGAAGGATGTCTGAATGATTTTCCTGGTACGCGGATGGATCGGCAGCACAACATCCTTGTTCAATTTTGCCAATGCCGTGAAGATGTTCCTGAGATTTTCGGGGTTGTCGGTGTTTTCAGCCCGGTGGATGGTTGCCAGCAGGTAGTTGGCCGGCAAACCTGCCGTTCTGTATTTCGCCGGATCCCGCTGTATCCATTCGCTGTAAAACAGGACAGAGTCATACATAACATCACCTGTAAAACAAGTAATGCCTGCAAGTCCTTCTGTCGTGAGGTTGTCGATCGCTGTCTGCGTGGGAGCAAACAGCATGTCAGAAATACGGTCGGTAACGATCCGGTTGATCTCTTCCGGCATTGCACGGTTAAAACTTCTCAGTCCGGCCTCCACATGTGCAACGGGGATGTGTAGTTTTACCGAGGCCAGGGCCCCGGCAAGTGTTGAATTCGTATCTCCGTAAACCATGGTGCAGTCGGGTTTTTCGCTTACGAGTACCTCTTCAATACCTTTCAGCATCCTTCCCGTTTGTTCCCCGTGGCTTCCCGACCCGACTTCAAGATTGTAATCCGGGACGGGGATGCTCAGTTCTCTGAAGAACACATCTGACATGTTTTCGTCATAGTGCTGGCCTGTGTGGACAAGGATTTCATGGATTTCAGGATGTGCCCGGATGATCCTTGAAACAGTCGCTGCTTTGATAAATTGCGGACGGGCACCGACGATTGTTACGATCTTCATGATGTGATTTTACAAAAAAAAAGACAACAGTTCCGTAAGCAGGATTTTGTTTTAATCTGTCATTTATCTGAGCCTGCCGTCGCCGACAGGCTTTAGCGACCTACCCTCCGGCATCGGGCGAGCAACCCTTAACAGCCGGTATACTTGGTCTTTCAACCCATGAGGTTTACCCCTCCCGATGGTCACCCGCCGGAACCGTGGTCTCTTACACCGCGTTTTCACCTTTTCCCGGTTTTATCTCGTGGAGACGGGGCATGCCCCGTCTCTAACACGAAATACTGCCAGGTAGTAATTTTCTGTGGCACTGTCTGTCTCCCCGGCCTTTATATCCGGGGAGCCTTCCCGTTAGGAAGCATGGTGCTCTGGGTTGTCCCGACTTTCCTCTGGTAGAGACGCCGCGTGCAGCGTCTCTACCAGCGACAGAACGAACTGTTGTCAATGCAAAGATAGGAATTATCCGTGAATTAGGGCTACCTTTGCACCCATGAAAGACCTCAGCTATGGCAATGAAGGGAAGCTGATCCTGAAATTTGCCATTCCCATGTTACTCGGCAATGTTTTTCAACAGATGTACAACATTGTCGACAGCGTGGTTGTTGGCAAATACATCGGTAAGGCTGCATTGGCAGCCGTTGGAACCTCGGGTCCCATCATATTTCTTCTTGTTTCCTTCATCATCGGTGTGACGATGGGTTTTACAGTGGTTGTTTCGCAGTTTTTCGGAGCAAAACAAATCGACAATGTAAAGAAGGCGATCAATACATTATATATCTTCATGTTTTTCACTTCCATTGTGGTGAGTGCCGGGGGAATTATGCTGAGCGGTTATATTTTCAGGTTAATCAACCTCGATCCTGCAATCGTGCCGGATGCGATGTTGTTTTTAAATATTTTTTTAACAGGATTGATCTTTTTGTTTGGCTATAATGGCACCAGTGCGATATTGCGCGGACTTGGAGATTCGAAAACCCCTCTTTATTTCCTGATCGGGTCGGTTGGGCTGAACATCATTCTGGATCTTATCTTTGTACCGGTTCTTCACTGGGGTGTTGCAGGTGTAGCCTATGCAACAGTTATTTCAGAAGCTGTTGCCTTTATCTCACAAATTATTTACCTGAACCGTTACCACAAAGTGGTAAAGTTCTCATTCAGGAATCTGAACTTTGATTATGAGATATTTAAAAAAAGCATCAAAATCGGATTGCCCACCGGTTTTCAGCAAACCTTTGTTGCTGCAGGCATGGTTGCTTTATATTGGATTGTAAATAAATTCGGGGTTGATGCAAATGCTGCCTACAGTGCTGCCGGAAGAATCGACAGTTTTGCAGCCATGCCGGCCATGAGTTTTGCAGTGGCTCTGTCCACTTTCGTAGGTCAGAATATGGGGGCCAACCGGCCCGACCGGGTAAAGGCAGGCCTGAGGGCTACGCTCATAATGACCAGTGTGTTTTCTGTGGCAATTTCACTTGTCACGGTATTTTTTGGCAAACTTTTGATGCGGATGTTCACGGATGACCAGGTAGTGATTGAAATGGGGGGGGACTATCTTCGAATCATTGGGTCATTTTATATTCTCTTTTCGGTTATGTTTGTGATTAACGGCGTTTTAAGAGGTGCAGGCGATACGCTTGTTCCCATGTTCATCAGCCTCTTTTCCCTGTGGATCATACGCATTCCGGTGGCCTGGTTTCTTGCGAAGGATCCTGCGATAGGAGTTCATGGGATATGGTGGTCAATTCCGGTAGGATGGTTTTCAGGGGTAATTTTGTACTATGTCTATTACAGAATGGGTTACTGGAAAAAGAAAGCAGTGGTAAAGTATAAACCGGCTGATGAGACGGTTTCTTAGGCCCGCCTGATACTAATGCTGTCCAGGGTCCGGGCCAGTTGCCGTGTTAATTCTCTCCTAGAATATTTCTCTGTTTCGTGACTTTGAATGGAGAGTGTCCCTTTTTTAAAGCCGTCATAAAAGAAAAGAATATTCGATTTCATTTTTTCAACATCCCCAAATCCGGCAATCAGTCCTGAGTTTGTCTCTTCAAGGATCTTTGCTGCATCCCCGTCTTCCGGGCCCAGGCATAAAATGGGACGTTTTGCAGCAAGATATTCAAAGAATTTTCCTGTGAGAATCATTTTTGAATTTGGGGTGTCGTTGATGATAAGCAACAATACCTGTGATTGCCGCTGGCATCTTACCACTTCATCGTGTGGCATGTAGTCTATTTTTCGGACAAAACGACTTAAACCAAATGTTTCGAGTGAGACGGTAACAGTGAAATCAACCTTGCCTACCAGCTTTATTTCAAGATCTTCTGCAAGATCGTGACGGGTGGTTAGTAAACTTTTAAGTGCCTCCCACAATGGAATCGGATTTCTGGTGTTGACAAGTGTTCCGATATGTGCAACGGAGAATTTTCTGTCTTTTTCAGGGTCGGGGGCCTCAACATCTGAGGTGTCAAAGCCGTTTGTTATTACGTCGTATTTCCTTTGATAAATTTTGTTGAAATCCTCGGCCATTGAATTGCTGATTACAGTTACAGCATCAGCATACCGTAAGATCTCAAGTTCAAGTTGGTGGTGCTTTTTATCTGCCCAACCGGTCAGTTTAAGGTCTTTGTAGAAGTCGATATTTGTCCATGGATCACGAAAATCGGCCAGCCAGGGAAGTTTTGCTGCAGAAGCAATACGCCTCGCAATCAAATGGGTGCTGTGTGGCGGACCGGTTGATGCGATGGCATCCACCGGGTTCTCCTTCAGATATTTCGCCAGGAATTTGACAGATGGCCTGATCCAGAATTTACGGGCATCAGGGATAAAGAAGTTTCCACGTACCCAGACTGAGAAATTTTCGAGGGTTTTATTCTTTTTTGTTTCTGAAAGGAAGGCAGCGTTGATTTTATCCTCTTTTTTCTGCCCCAGGAGCTTTTTATATACCTGGTAAGGTTCCCATATCGGTATTTTGAGAACCTCGAGTTTATCCGGAACATCCTTGAATAGAGAAAGGTCAGTTTCGGGATATTCAGGATTTTCCGGGCAAAATACAATCGGTTCCCATCCGAAATCACGCAGGTATTTAACGAACTTCAACCATCGCTGCACACCGGCTCCACCACTTGGAGGCCAGTAATAACTGATGATCAGCACCTTTTTCATGATTGGGACTTCTTCAACTTCCAAAGTTCAAGTGCGCCCATAATTAAAACAATGGCAATTAAAAGTATAGAACTTATCAGGGAGATTTTTTCTCCGACAAAGAAAACAACCGGCTCAAATTTAAACCTGACTTTGTGTTCACCGGCCGGGAGCACCATGGCACGCAACACATAATCGGCACGGAAATGAGGGGTCAGCTTATCGTCAACATAGGCATTCCATCCTTTGGGATAGTATATTTCGGAGAAAACGGCAAGTCCGCTGTTCTGAGATTTGTAATGGTATGTCAGTTCATTCGCCGCATAAGTGTCGAGCTTTATATAATCGGCAGAATCTCTGGCTGGTTTAAAGGAGGCAATGTTCTCCCCAAATACCTTGTCCACAATGGCAAGAGAGGCTGGCCTGAAATTTTTAACGGCAGCGATTTCCGCATCAGCATTGTCAACCTGTTGAATCTCATCCACAAACCAGGCATTGCCCAGAGCCCCTGGATTCGGATAAGCAACAGGTTGCTTGTCATTATTAGGAAGGATAAAGTATTTGGTATTGAGCATGTTTAATACTGGTGTGCTGTCTGTGCTCATATTCCTTACAAAAGTTTTAATGTCGTTGTCAATGCCCTGATCAATGAGTTCCTGGTAGCGGCGGAGTTTTGCTCCATGGTATCCGCCGATTGATTTATGATAGTAGGATGTGCCGGCATCGTTAAAGGTGTTCGAAGTAAGATTCAGTACCCTGTAATCAGGAGTGGTATCCTGCAGGATCTGGCTGTCTGCGGCAGTAGGTTCAAACGGATTTTCAACCCGCGATGCAGAGGTAAAACTGTCGTTATTCAGGTACCGTTTATTCACTGTGAACATGTCACCAAGAATAAGAACTGTCAGGGCAATAAATGCGTATTCCTTTTTGATCTTGTTGAAAAGCACTGCCCAGGTAAGCCCACCCCCAAGCAGGATAAAAACAAATGACCTGAATGCATCGAACCGCACCAGTCTTTGGCGTTCATCCCTTATTCCCTGCATCAGCCAATCGGGCAGCTGGTATTGTTGCTGCATGTATTTGTCGCCTGAACCGGCAAAGTCGAGGAATATGCCCGGGAGAAGTGCGAACAACAGGGTCAGGCCTGCACTGATGGCAAGGGCGATCTGAATGCCTTTGAAAAGTCGTTTCCGGTCTGACTGTTTGTCACAAATTTCCTTCAATGCAAGTATCCCGAGCAGGGGGATGGTGAATTCAGCAATCACCAGAATCATTGAAACAGCCCTGAATTTATTATATCCGGGAAGATAATTGAGGAAAAAGTTGGTAAACGGCATCAGGTTATGTCCCCACGACAGCAGGATCGAGAGGATTGTCGCCGCGAGAAGCCACCACTTTAAAGGTCCCTTCACAATGATTAGCCCGAGGAGGAATAGGAAGATCATGATTGCACCCACATAAACCGGTCCTGACGTAAAGGGCTGTGCTCCCCAATAGAGGAAAGGTGATGGCTGGCTGGTATACTGGCTGACGCTTTCTTCGGGAACCCCATTGGCTCTCATGGCCTCAGCGATCTTCGAGTTTGCACTGATTTTAACATTGGATGAGCCACCGTAAAAATCAGGGATGAGCAGGGTCATGGTTTCGCCAACACCATAGCTCCATTGGGTAATGTAATTTTTATCAAGCCCGGTGGTTCTGTTCGCCTTTTCAGAAGTCAGTTCAGATTTCCCGCGGATGGTATATTTCCCATATTCCCATGTAGCCCAAAGGCTGGTGATGTTGGTGAGAACGGCGAAAACAAGTGCGATCAGCAGTACACCTACCGCTTTTAAAAATGGCGTAAATTCTTTTATGCGGATAACTTGAATCAATTGAGCCAGGCCATAAAGTATGGCAATCATGGCAAGGTAATAAGTGATCTGGGGATGGTTCGCTTTAACTTCCAGGGAGAGGAAAATCGCGGTCATAAGTCCGCCCCAGAGGTACTTTCGTTTCACTGTCAGGATGATACCCGCCATCACCGGGGCCATGTAAGCAATGGCATGGGCTTTTGAGTTATGCCCTGCATCAATGATGATGAAAAAGTATGAGGAAAAGGCAAATGCGGTGGCACCGGCTATGGAGAGCCATGGATCAACGCCCATGACAAGCAGCAGGATAAAGAAACCCAGGAAATAGAGGAATACCAGGCTGGCTGGATGAGGTAAACCAAGTGTCAGGACTTTATCGAGATGACCGATAAGGTTTGAAGTGTAATTTGCGGAAATCTGGTAGGCAGGCATACCGCCAAACATCGAATTGGTCCAGAGCGGTTCCTGGCCGGTTTTTGCCCTGAAATCAACGATCTCCTTCGACATCCCCCTGAAATTGACAATGTCGCTCTGAAGGATCTTTTTGCCTTCAAGCAGCGGGGTAAAGTAGGCAAATGTAACAACCAGGAAGATTACAATCGCCGCCAGGTAAGGCCACAACTTCTTAAGATCAAAATTTTTCATGTCTGTTGTTTAAGGTATCAGGGGACTTATGAAAATAAAAAAAGAAGATAAACATAAGTTATCTTCTTTTTTTACAAAATTGCGTAAAATTCGGATTGATCCTGTCAATCAAGGAAAGAATTATTATTCTTTATCCAATTTTTCGTCGGAAACAGTCAGTTTTTTTCTTCCTTTAGCCCTTCTGGCTGCCAGTACTTTACGTCCATTGGCAGTAGCCATGCGTTCACGAAAACCGTGTTTATTTTTTCTCTTCCTGTTTGAGGGCTGATATGTTCTCTTTGTCATCTCGCATTAATTTTTGGGACTGCAAAAGTAAGAATTAAAAGTTTATAACCAAAATTATTTTACAGGAATATTTTTAAGTGTCTCCACCAGGAAATCCCAGAATTTAACCACGGTTGCAATGTTTACCTTTTCATCCGGGGAGTGAGGGAAGCGGATGGTCGGGCCAAACGAGATCATATCCCAGTTGGGATAAGCGCCACCCAGGATCCCACATTCAAGGCCTGCGTGAATGGCTTTTATTTCTGGGATGTTGCCATATTTATTGTTGTAAACTTCCTGCATGGTTTTCAGGATAGGGGAAGCAGGGTTTGGTTTCCAGCCAGGGTAGCTTCCGTCGAAGACTGAAGTTCCACCGGCCAGGTCAAAGATGCTCTGGATCATCTGCTGAAGCTCCTCTTTTGCAGAGTCAACAGAACTGCGGAGCAGGTTGGAAATTTTAATGGTGCCTTTTTCAGCCTTTACGATGGCCAGGTTGTTCGATGTTTCCACCAGCCCGATCATCTCATTGCTCATCCTCATCACACCGTTCGGGCAGGCATAGATGGCATTCATGCAATTCAGAAGAACGGCAGGGTTGATAACTGAGGCGGGAACATCTGCTGTTACCGCTTCGATTTTCAGGGTAGGTTCAACGGCTGACAGTTCATTTTTTATTTTCCCGGTGAGGTCGGCCAGACATTCAAGGAAACCTTTCACCTGGTCAACCGGGATGGCAACATGCGAAAAAGATTCGCGGGGGATGGCATTGCGCAGACTGCCTCCGTCGATGGCAGCAACCTGCAGGCCATGTTTTTTGAACCCGTGATAGAGGATCCGGTTCGTGATGATGTTGGCATTGCCACGGCCGAGATGGATATCGACGCCACTGTGGCCACCTTTTAACCCGGTGACATTGATTTTATACCCGGCGAAATTTCCGGTTAACGGTTTTTCTTCATAAACAAAAGTAATATTACCATTTGTACCGCCGGCGCAGCCGATATAGAGTTCGCCTTCATCTTCCGAGTCCATATTGACCAGGATGTCGCCTTTCAGCACCCCTGGTTTCAAACCGGTTGCCCCGGTCATGCCAGTCTCCTCGTCAGAGGTGAACAAGGCTTCTATAGGTCCGTGCAGCATATCCTTTGACTCGAGCACTGCCATGGCAGCGGCCACGCCCATGCCGTTGTCGGCGCCCAATGTGGTTCCGTTGGCACGCACCCATTCACCGTCAACAATGGTTTCGATGGGATCTTTGCCAAAATCATGCACTTTGTCGCTGTTTTTCTGGGGAACCATGTCGAGATGGCCTTGCAGCACAACACCTTTGCGGTTTTCCATTCCCGGGGTAGCCGGTTTTCTGATGATCACGTTGCCAACCTCGTCCTGGATCGTTTCCAGCCCAAGGTTTTTACCGAAATTGTAGATAAATTCCCTGATCTGGTCTTCCTGTTTGGAAGGGCGTGGAATCTGGGTCAGGCTGTAAAAGTTTTTCCACAGTGCTTTTGGGTCGAGTTGGAGGATGTCTTTGCTCATGGTGTGATTTCTTTAAATATGTAGGTTTGTTATTTTCGTGTCATTTACAACGTCAAAATTAGCAATTTATTGGGCACGTTGCTCCTTTTTATCCTGAATTTCAAGGAAAGAGATATACCGCTGATCGTAAAGCATGGAGAGGAAATTGGTGACCCTGGTCCCGGTCTCTTCTGCAGGTTGGAGTTCTTCGGAAAATTGTTCGTTAAGTTTTGCACAGATTTCGGAGACATTTGATCGTCCGTCAATCAGCAGCCAGGTATGGCCCCCAAACCGGTCGAGTTTGATGAAGATGAACTTCTCCTTTGAATTTGGCTGGAACAGCGCAGCGTTGATCTTATTTTTAAACCGGGGCATCAGCAGGTTGATCCCGCCGTCGTCGCGCACCTCATGCCCGATGGATTGCACAGGGGTGAGGTCGAGGAAGTTGATCTTTTTGAAAATGCGGCGGCGTTGGAAAAAGTTCATTGTGGTTTAGGATTAATACCCCACCCTAAATCCCTCCCTTCTTGGGGAAGGAGGTCAGGGAGGATGGGGTTAATAAAAGGAGAGCTGTTTCAAAAAAATGAAACAGCTCTCTTAGTTTTCTAAAATAATTGTTACATCCCCGAAGCAGGCGGAGCCGGTTCATCCGGTTTCCCTGCGTTTTTCAACGGAATCTGGATCAGAACATAAGCGATGATGGCCAGAACGATGAAGCTGATATAGAATGTAGGTGTTTTAAAGAAGCTGAAATAGTTATAGAGGAAGATGTCGAACACCGCGAAGATTGCGATGAGCAGTCCCATGAGCGCCTCCCCGGCAATCATGCCGGATGCCAGCAGTACCCCGGTATTTTCAACCCGGATCTTCTGCGCATCATTGTGTTTGCGTTTTTCAGAGTACATTTCAACGGCCCCTTTGATGAGTCCGCCAACAAAGATGGCAAAGGTGGTTTCGATCGGCAGGTACATGCCCACGCTGACAAGCATCGGGCTTTTCACCTGCATGAGGATAAAAGCAACACCCATGAGCATACCGGCGATGATCAGCGGCCATGCCATCTGACCCTGCACGATACCGCGCGACAGGATGGCCATCAGGCTGGCCTGGGGAGCAGAGAGGTTCTTGCTGCCAAATCCACCCTGGTATCCAAGGTTTTTACCTGCAGCGATATCACCATCATTGAGGAAGGCAAGTACGACGAACATCACAGCACCTGCGAGGATTACACCAAGAATGTCGCCAATCTGCATTCTCCAGGGTGTACCGCCAAGAATATGGCCGGCCTTTAAATCCTGAAGCATTTCACCCGCGACAGCAGCTGAAACGCACACAATGGCAGCGACACCAAGCACCGTAGCAACTCCTGCATCTCCCTGAACGCCGAGCGCAACGAGGATCAAGGCAGTAACCACGAGGGCTGTAAGGGTCAATCCGCTGATGGGGTTGTTGGAAGATCCCATGATGCCGACCAGGTAGCCGGAAACAGAGGCGAAGAAGAATGCCAGGATGATCATCACCGTAGATGCAACGGCTGCGATGAGAATGTTTGTCTGGAAAATGAAAAAGGTGATGCAGAAGGTGAGAACAGCAACCGCTGCGATACCGATCATGATCCCGCCGAAGCTGATGTCTTTTTCATTTCTTGGCACGTTATGTTCGATGCCTGTGGCAGCTTTTTTAACATCCTTAACCGAACGGGCAATCCCGGTGGTAAGGCTTTTTCTCATTTTAAAAAGTGTAAAAGCCGCGCTTATGAGCATCCCGCCGATGGCGATTGGGCGGATGATGAATTTCCATATCTGGGTGATTTCATAGGAAGGGTCGTTGACTTTTGCCATGGCAGCGTCGAGCGTCATGGTCGGGTCTTTGGCCATCAGAAATGCCGCCCAGTCCTGGAAGTTGATACCGGGAAGCAGGAAGTACATGATCATTGGAGCCATGAGACCCCATGCAAGGATACCGCCGCTGAAGTTCAGTGCGCCCAACTTTGGGCCAATGATGTATCCAACACCCATGTATGCAGGGCTGACACCAGGGGAGCTGAGCAGCATCCCGCCCTGGCCGGTAAAGACCGTGCCGGTGATGGTTTGTTTGCCAAAAACGACAAATTTTTCCCAGAGGTATTGAAAAAGTTGTAATTCTCCAAGGATTTTGATCAGCCCTCCGAGGCCCATCGACCAGAAGAGGAATTTGGATCCGCCTGAACCACCCTGGCCTGCTTTGTGAATTTCAGCAGCCGCTGTTGATTCCGGGAAAGGCAATTCTGCATCTTCAACCATCACCCGGCGCAGCAGGGCTACAAACATGATCCCGAGGATACCCCCTGCAATAAGGATAAGGGAAGAGGTGATATAATGGCCCATGGTGAAAAATTCAGACCAGATACCCGAAACGAAAAATGCCGGAAGGGTGAAAATGGCCCCTGCCGCTACTGATTCTCCGATGGAGCCAACAGTACGGGTGAAATTTTCTTCGAGGATGGTACCTTTCATCATCCGCAGAATAGCCATTCCAAGAACGGCTGCCGGATATGTTGCGGCAATGGTCATGCCTGCTTTGAGTCCGAGGTAAGCATTGGCAGCGCCGAGAATGACGGCGAAAAACAATCCAATGATCAACGCCCGAACGGTGAATTCCTTCATGTTTGTCTCAGCAGAGACGAAAGGAATGAACTTCTTCTGTTCAGCCATAAATACTGATTTTAAAGGGTTAGATTAAATTTGAGAATAAGCAGGCTAAATAAAGAAAATATGGTGACATGCACAAGGACTATTTGCCTATTATGGAACCCGAAAACAGAACTGATTGATTGTGAGATGAAAAGCTTATAAAAAGTTATGAAGATGGACCAGCTTCTTGGTTGAAAAATAATCCTCATTAAAGAAGTCAGCAAGGTTCCAAATTGTTGACTGCGCTTTGATCAGGGATATGTCCTGTTCTACTTCACCCCCGGTGAGGTATAGGATGCCGTTGGGGAGGGTGTTGGACACTCCGGCTGATGCCCCCCGCGTTGAAACACCCCGCGTTGAAACGCGGGGTTGGAGGGTGGAGCAGAAGGCTGAGAGTTTGGATACTGCCCGCCCTGTGATGAAGTCAAAGGAGCCCCTGATATCCTCGAACCGGGCATTCAGGGTGGTGACATTATCCAGCTGGAGCTCCTTGGCGATGGCATCGACCACCTTAATTTTTTTGCCGATGGAATCGACCAGGGTGAAGTGTGTTCCTGGAAACATGGTTGCCAGCGGGATCCCGGGAAAGCCACCTCCTGTGCCTGCATCGAGGATGCGGGTGCCGGGTTTGAAGTCAATGACCTTTGCAATGGCAAGCGAATGAAGAATATGATGAACGGTCAACTGATCAATGTCCTTTCGCGAAACCACATTGATCATGGAATTCCATTCACGGTAAAGGCTTTCCATCAAGGCAAACTGATCGCTCTGCAATGGGGTCAGATGTGGAAAACAGGTTAACGGGAGGTTCATGGTAAAATAAAATCGTCCGGAAAAGCAGGGCTTGTCCGGACGTGTTCAATCAATTGACTTGATAAAAAATATTATTCCTGAGCAGGTTCTTCAGGGGTCGTTTCTGCTTCACCATCTTCAGCTTTTTTCCTGGCTTTAGCGGTTTTGGTCTTTTCTTCAGCGCTTTCGGCATGTTCCTCAGCTTTTTTTGCTGATTTCTTTGCAGCCTGGGCAGCCGGTACTACTTCTTCAACAACCTTTTTTTCTTTTGGTTCGGCTTTGGCAGCAACAGGTGCAACGTTTTTCTTTTTTTTACGTGAGCGGCTGACACCGGACGATCCGATGATGATTTTGCCACGTTTTGTTTTTTTATCTCCTTTTCCCATAATATAATGAATTAATAATTTCTCACAATCGGCAAAGGTAAGAAAAAAGATTTACGATTTACGATTTACGATTTACGAATGCCGAAGAAATGACTTTGTGATCATATCCGACTTGTTGATTGATTGTTTTAGCCAGTTAAGCAGAATTTTATCTTTTTCAATATCAGAGAGCTGCCAGGCAATGTTGGTAAGCCGGATCCTGTTGGTGAGATTCTGGATGAAAATAGCTGCCGAAACACTGATGTTAAGGCTTTCCGTAAATCCCACCATGGGTATCCTGATGAAATCATCGGCCATGTCGAGGGCAACCGGGGTCAATCCGGCCATCTCTGTGCCAAAGATAAGTGCTGTTTTTGTCTCCAGCGGCAATGTTTCAGGAGTATGGCCATTCACATGCGGCGTAGTGGCAACAATCCGGTAGCCGTCATTTTTTAACCTCGTGAGACAGGCAACGGTATTGTCGCCGGGTTGATTATACCTGACAAGGTCAAGCCATTTGGATGCGCCGAGAGCCACATCCGGGTTCACTTCATATTTATTGCGGTTCTCAATGATGTGAACATTTTGAATCCCGAAGCAGTCACAGGTACGTAAAACCGCACTGGCATTGTGGGACTGGTAGATGTCTTCGAGGGCAATTGTGATGTGGCGGGTGCGAAATTGAATGGTTTCGCGGAATTTTTTAACCCGTTCTTCGGTGGCGAATTGCTGAAGATAGTCAATCAGCTCTTTGGCAACAATGGGGTCGAGATCATCAGCGGGGTTCATGCTCCGGAACATTAGAACAGCGCAAAAGTAAAAAAAAATGGGTGAACATGCCTGTAGTTCAGGAAAAAATGTAATTTTGCACCTCCAAATTTATGTAAACATGGCTAGTAAGCAGGATAAAAAGATTGACAAGACAGAAGAACGTATCGTTGCAGTTGAAGAAGCATTCAGCAAAACAGAACAGTTCATTGAGAAATATCAGCAGATCATCCTGATCGTGATTGGTGTATGTATTGTGGTTGTACTCGGATTTTTCGGGTTCAAGCGGTTCTACCTCGCCCCGAAAGAGAAGGATGCCCAGAGCCAGATGTTCATGGCAGAAAAATATTTTGAACAGGATTCCCTGAAGAAAGCGTTGAACGGTGATGGTCAGTACCTTGGATTTCTTGCCATTGTTGATGAGTTTGGAATGACCAAGTCGGCGAACCTGGCGCACTATTATGCCGGAATCTGCTACCTGAAACTCGGCCAGTTTGATTTGGCATTAGAGCAGTTGGATAAATTCAGTGCAAAGGACCAGATGGTTGGTCCGATGGCGAAAGGCGCCATGGGCGATGCAAACATGGAACTGAAGCAGGTTGAGAAAGCGGCTGGTCTTTATATGGATGCAGCTGAGATGAAGAAAAATGAGTTCACCACCCCGCTCTTCCTGATGAAAGCAGCGATGGCTTATGAAGAACTTGGAAATTTTGAAAAAGCGCTTGGCATCTATAAACGGATCAAGGATGAGTTCCCGCGTTCCTATGAAGGCCGGGAAATTGACAAGTACATTGCCTACGCCGAAGGACTGGTGAAAAAATAATTTCGAATTTCGAATATTGAATAAAGAATTACGAACTGCAGTATCTCTGCAAAATCGTAATTCTTTTTTTTTGTTCGGTATTCAATATTCGATATTTAATATTCGATATTCATTCTTTTTATGCCTGAATTTCCCCGCATCATTTTTTTCGGCACCCCTGATTTTGCTGTGGCATCACTTGCAAAACTTATTGATTCCGGGTATTCCGTTGTAGCGGTGGTTACCTCTCCTGACAAACAGGCAGGCAGGGGATTAAAAGAGAAAACCTCCGCAGTCAAAGATTTCGCTGTGCTTCACGGAATTCCTGTTTTGCAGCCATTAAACATGAAAGACCCTGGTTTTACCGAACTTCTCAGTTCTTACAAACCAGATCTGCAAATCGTGATCGCTTTCCGGATGATGCCAAAGCAGGTCTGGTCCTTACCACCCCTGGGGACCTTCAACCTCCATGCATCCCTTCTGCCGCAATACCGGGGAGCTGCGCCCATCAACCGGGCGGTGATCAATGGGGAGAAAGAGACCGGAGTGACCACCTTTTTCCTGAATGAGCAGATCGACACAGGAAAAATTATCCTGTCTGAAAAGTTGGCGATTGGGAATGATGAAACTGCCGGAGAATTGCATGACCGGTTAATGAATACAGGTGCGAACCTGGTCCTGGCAACAGTTGAACGGATTGTGTCAGGGAAAGTTGATGAAATCAGCCAGGAGGCCCTGACCGGCGATCCCGCAAACTTAAAACCTGCCCCAAAAATATTCAAAGACGATTGCCGCATCGACTGGAACCATGATGTTCAGACAATTCATGATTTTGTCCGGGGGCTCAGTCCATATCCCGGAGCCTATACAGAATTGAAGTTGAAGGATGGCAGCGTGCAGCAGTTAAAAGTATTCCGGGTTGTACCGGAGCAAATTTTAACGCATGAGGTCCCCGGTCATTTTGTAACGGATGGAAAATCTTATCTCAAAGTATCCGCCAAAAACGGATTTATTTTCCTGGAGGATGTTCAATTGTCGGGGCGAAAAGCCATGACCAGCGGGGATTTCCTGCGGGGATTCGGACGGATATTTCCTGAAACCCGTGCTATTTAACCCTTTTGACGACGGAGATATTAACAAAACTTCCATTTTATCAACAATTACGCCACTTTGAGGGTGAAAACACTTGACTTTTTTTTCAGATGCCTTATCTTTGCCCCGATTATTAATCACTTATTAATTAAAACTTACGAAAAATGAACAAGGCTCAATTAATCGAAGCAATTGCTATTGATGCAAAACTGTCTAAAGTTGACGCAAAGCGTGCTCTGGAAGCTTTTATTGAAAATACAAAAAAGTCACTCAGCAAAGGTGAAAGAGTTGCTTTAGTTGATTTCGGATCATTCTCCGTTTCAAAGAGAGCTGCCCGCAAGGGTCGCAACCCACAGAACGGAAAAGAGATCAAGATTGCAGCTAAAAAAGTTGTAAAATTCAAGGCAGGTGCTGCACTCAGCAAAAAAGTCAAGTAAGACTCTACTGCTTAAAAAAAAAGCCGACCCGTTGGGCCGGCTTTTTTTTTGAGATAAGTTATTTAAACGATTCAACGGTTTAGCAGGTAAATGGTATGACAAGCAACAATACCGGCAGTTTCAGTCCGCAAACGGCTTGTACCCAGGCTGACAGGAATAAACCCTGAATTGACCCCCATCTCCACTTCATTTTTTGAAAAATCACCTTCCGGTCCTACCATGAGCAGGGCATTGGAGCCAGTCATGTAAATTTTCCGGAGTTCTGATTCACTGCCGGTTTCGCAATAGCAGATGAATTTCTGGCCGGGGAAATTGCCATTCAGGAAGCTCTTCAGTTTTACAGGTTCATTCAATTTGGGGAGTCTGGACTTGAGCGACTGTTTCATGGCAGAAACAAGCACTTTCTCCAGACGCTCCGGTTTGATGACCGTCCGCTCGGAGTGTTCGCAAAACAGGGGGGTTATCTCATCAATTCCGATCTCTGTGGCTTTTTCGAGGAACCATTCAAAGCGGTCGATGTTCTTGGTAGGGGCGATGGCAATATGCAGGTGCCATGGATTTGCCGGAACAAACCGGGTTGTTGCTATTTCAACCAGGCAGCCCTTGTGATGGATCTTCGTCAGTTTTCCCTGGAAGAAATTGCCAAGGCCATCCGTCAGGTCGATCGGATCTCCTTCGGCGAGGCGGAGGACTTTCATGCAATGCCATGATTCCTCTTCGCTCAGTACACACGAATTACCTTCTATCCGGGGATTGTAAAACAACTGCATAGACCGATTTTGTTCAGTTTAGTTTAAATATTAAATGGATTACACAGAGAAAAGCAGAGAAGCCACAGAGCGCCACAGAGTTTCTTGGTAATACTTGCCTATTTTTCGTCCATGTTAGTGATGATGACTTTTTTAACGAGAATTTTACCTGCTTTTTCAGCCTTCAGAAAATAAACTCCACCGGGGATTTCACACACATAAACCGAAGAACGATAATTTTCCAGGGTTATTTCTGATTTTTTCAGGATGACCCCCTCCATGGAAATCAGTTGCCAGCTGCCATGCTGAAACCCATCGATTTCAACAAACAGCTGACTGGTTGCAGGATTCGGGAAAATGGCAACGCGAGGCTGGGTTTGGGTTTCCTGCATACCGGTGCATGTTTCGAAGGTGATTTGAATGCTGTCTGCCATCGGACATCCGGATAAGTTGGTGACATTCACGATGAAATTGCGCGTACCATAGCCGATGCCAGTTGAATCAACAAGGATTGTTTGTGAAGTAGCGCCTGTTGACCAGAGGTAGCTCATCCCGGGGTTTCCTGCATCGAGCATGATCGAATTCCAGGGGCAGAGGGTGGTGTCGCTGCCAAGATTGACCAGTTGAACTGAAGAAACATTGATGTATCCTGTCTTTATTTTGGAGCCGGATGCATATCCGTTTGATGCGGAAAGGGTAACATTGTAAATCCCTGGTGAATCATAGCGGATGTTCGCCGGGTTTTGCAGATTTGATGAAGCGGGTGTTCCACCGGGGAATGACCAGTTCCATTGGGTAGGATTCCCTGAGGTGATATCCGTGAAATTAACTGTCGTTCCCTGGCATGGGACGGTATTACTGGCACTGAAGTTAACGATCAGGGGTGGTGTGAGCATCTCAACGGCATCAAGGTTAAAGCCCATGCCAACACCATACGAAGCGCCACTCCCGCCGTCCTTGATATACAGGTACCGCACTTTGCTCAATGGAGTTCCCCCCAGTTCAAAACTGGTGGTCCCGTTACCCGTACCGATCATGGTGAATGGTCCGTCGATGTTGTTTCCGCCCGAGACTGTATATCCCTTGTTTATGCTACCCGCCTGGATGACTTTAAAATCGGCCCCCGGACCATTGTAAATCGTATCCCCCATATCGAGTACGATCCATCCGTTTTTCCCCAGAGAATAGGGAACTCCGTCGGGTGCCCCGATTGCGCCGGGGGTATAACCTTCATCGCCGAAATTATTTCCCGGGATCTGGCAGCTCATGACCTTGCAGGCATAATGGGTGGCTGCCGGTTTAAGCTGGACATCGTTGACCGCTGTTCCCTGGGCTCCAACGACTACATTCATGATGGTCTTCGGCTGGTATCCATTTGCAAAGACCTTCAGCGTATAGGTGCCGGGAACCAGGAATTTGTGGTAGTCGCCTACAACCGGATCCGTGTAAACCGGAAAATAGTTGTTCACCCAAATTGAGGCACGAACGGGCTCACCAGTTATCGAATCGGTGATCATTCCTGAAACACCCCATGCACACTGGTTAATAATCTCAAGCATGGCCGGCCTGTTTGCATTGTAATAGTATCCTATCTGGGAGGAAGGCGGTTGTTTGTCAACGGAGATTTCTACGGACCACCCGATATTGCCAAGACTGCCATACTGGAAATCCTTGGTGCTTCCGTTGATGGAATACATGATGTTGTAACCCTGGCCGTACTGGAGGTTTGAATAACCTGATGCGTTGGCGTACACAGAGGCAAGCTGGTTGATATGTTCATTATCCCTCGTAGGATCAGCGCGATAGCTCCAGGGGTATGACAGTATCTCCGTTCCGCTGTGATAGTTTGTATAAACGACAAACTGGTTGTCCAGAATGCCATTGCGCAATGCCTTGGTTTCAATTTGTGAAAACGCACTCCAGCTGTTTCCTTCCGCATTCCACATATATCCATTGTCGCGGTTGCAATCGACCCCGTTGATGTTGTACCGTGACATGGAGGCACGTCCGTCGGGGTTGACCATCGGATAGAGCCAGATCTCCCTGTTATTAACCAGGTTGGTAATGGTTGGGTCGGACCCGTAACCAAGGCATAAATCCCTGGCAAACATGATCACGTTCTGTGATCCGCCAACCTCATCTCCATGAATTCCGCCGTCGAACATGATTTCAGGTTCCGGTTCGTCGGTGTTGACGTTGTCGCTGATTTTCAAAGCTGCCAGCTGGCGACCCCCGATGGAGGTGCCCCAGCTCACCTTTTTACAGATTGACGGGAAATTTACTGCGAGACTGTCAACAATTGCAATGATCTGATCATAGGTGTAATACCCCGGTGGAACAAGTTTGTCATCCCAATAATGGGCATAATGTTTATTCAGATCGGGGATGGTGACCTGGAACCGAAGATTGCTGTTTTTCAACACCTTGAGCTCTTCAGGGACCAGGTACATCCTTATACTGCGTCCATCGGTTGCAGCAGGTTCAAACTCAAACCCTGAATTGCGAACCTTCTGAGCATCAGAAATGTTGTCAATCATCACTTTGACTTCCATCTCCCCGGTTCGCCACCCTTGTGCCCAGGAGTTGAGCCCGATCAGGATCATGATGAGGGTTGCCAATATTTTATTAAATATGCGCATCGTTTATCGTAACACCACTTTCTCCATCCAGGTTTCATGTTCACTGGTTAGCCGAATGAAATAGATTCCTTTTGCAAATCCTGAAATGTTGAGCTGCTTTGAGATCGTTACTCCTATTGAACTTAAAACATCAGTATATACAACCTGCCCCTGCAGATTCATCACAGCCAAATCGACTTTTCCGGGACAATTGGTAATTGAAACATTAAACAATCCCTGTGATGGGTTCGGATAGATGTTTACGATCGGTTGTTTTTGAATATTTTCAGTTTCACCCACAGGCCCGCTGACCTGTATATCGTTCAGGAAAAGGTTATTGCCATAACGGTTGTACGACTCAAACATCAGTTTGACATTCTTGTTACCAGCCCAGGGTGACAGGTCTATGGAGTAACATGCTGCGCCGTAACTTCCTCCACACCATTCATCCGCGGATTCAGGATAAAAAGCGCTGTCAGTACTTGGGTGTGTAACAAAAATATCCGGAGTTCCGTTGGGACCCATCCCCCAGACACGTTGCCACGTGCTTCCGCAATTATCTGAAATTCTGACTATCAGGGAGTCTTTTCGAACACGTTGTTCATATGCGTGCCTGAAGGTGAGCAGCACCGAACTATAACCAGAGAGGTTCAGGGAGGGGCTGATCAGTTGATCCCGCTTGTTGAGCGTGGAATAGTTGAAGTAATTCATGAAAACAGCTTTCGAACCAGCAACGGTACCCCCAACAGTGATGGTATCCCAGGTAATTCCATTGTCTGGATTCAGTATCTGCCAGTGTTTTGTGCCGATGCCGGTTTCAAATGATTCGGCAAACGGAATTGAATAACCATCCTTAACAATATAATCCAGTCGTGTAAGGGTATTATTGCCGGCTGAGTTGACAGTAGTCAAACGAACATCATACTGTCCTGATGAATCAAACTGAACAACAGGATTCTGGCTGGTATTTGAAGTGCCATCCATGTAGGTAACGTTGCTGGGGTTAAATTCCCAGGTCCATGCTGATGGGCAATTAGTTGATTTGTCGATGAATTGCACTACGTTGTCATCGCAAAGCACAAATTGGTTGGCCGTGAAGTTTGCCACAGGCAGGAGGGTGCTGCTAACGGTGATGTAGTTTGTCTTTATGATGGAATCTGTGCCGAATTCATTCCACACTTTAAGTTTTACTGTGAAAATACCTGGTGTACTGTAAACAACACCGGCTGGGTTTTTCATGGAAGATGTTGAGGGAGTGCCACCCTGGAATTCCCATTGAAAGAAGGTTGGTACGCCATTGGAATGATCACTGAAATCGACGGCACAACCAACAGGAATAACCGTTTGGGTAGTGGTAAAGTCTGCTTGCGGGTTTGCGTGGTACATGTCAGAGCTCCACAATCCCCTTCCGTACGTACTGGCCCGGATGGCATCCTGCGATACCGAGTCGTTGTCGTAATAGATTTCCAGTTCGGTTATGCGGCCGTTGGCAGGCAACCCGGTCCGGAAGGGAATCCAGCCGGCGGTTGTCTCATCCAGGTAGTAAACGCCGGCATCTGTGCCAACATACAATCCTTCATGGGCGTTGCGGTAACTTGTGATTGTGTTTTTCGTAATGGCTGGCAGGTTTCCGGTGATGTTGGTCCAGGAAACACCTTTATTGACTGATTTGTAAACTCCTGTTCCCATGGTGATAAAGACAATGTTTTCATCTGCCGGATGACTTTCGATATCATTCGGGGTTCCTGAAGCCGGGAGTGACCCTGACAGGTCGGACCATGATGGGTTGGTGGCCAGGCAGTTATCACTTCGAAATAATTTGTTATCGGAGCGGGCAGCATAGAACAAATTAGTATTTGCCGAGGAATGTTCAACTACAGCCATGTCGGAACCGTTGGAACCAGCCAGGTTGTCAGAGATTTTTGTCCAGGTGATCGGGTAATTAATCACGTTGGCGCACCTCCATATGTTCTTATATCCAACGAACATTCCCTTGTGATCGGCTTTATTCAGGCAAAACGGGGTGACCCATGCACCACTTTCGGTGATTCCATGTACTCCGTTTCCCGCGATCTGCGTTTCGCCGCCATTGTTGTTCTTCCGGTAGATGTCGCCATAATAGATTGTATGGTATGTATAGGCTGCATTTTCGAAATCGATGGCACACTCCATTCCGTCGCCGCCGCCAGTGGCAAGCCAGCCTGTCGGGGTAAAGGTATAAGAGCCGTTATCCTGAAAACCATTGATCACCTTGTTTTTAACAGTTGCTGACTGGCCGATTTTATAGATCTGGCCGATGGTCATTCCCACCGTCCGGTCGCTCCATGTGGTTCCGCCGTTGGCCGTGACCCAGCAGCCGCCGTCGTTGCCGGCATACAATTTGCCGTCAACCGGGGAAAATCCCAGGAAATGGCAGTCTGCATGCACAGCCGGAACACTGCATCCGCCGTACCAGTGTGAGTTAATCGTCCATGTTGTCCCGCCGTTTGTCGATTTCCAGACGTCCACCCCGCCTGTATAGATGATTTCGCCATTCACGGGATCTGCGGCGATGGAAAGATCGTACCAACCCTGGCCGCCGGAGCCGCTGCCATCGCACGACCAGTCCATGATATTGGGTGAAGTCGATCGGGTTGTAAAGGTGAGTCCCGCATCGCTTGAGCGGTAAAGTCCCTTGAACCCGCTGCTGCCATCGGATTGGAGGAGGTAAACATACGCCGGACTGGCTGGTGTGACTGCGATTGCACCCCGTTGACCGCCGGTAAGTCCGGCAGTTATTTTCACGAAAGTGATTCCATTGTTTGATGAGCGGTAAAAATCGGCCCCGGATACGGCATAAACCACATAAGAGTCATCCGGTTTGAAATGGATGTCTTTGAAATTCCCGGAGGTACTTAAGGCCCACGTTGTTCCGCCGTCGGTAGAACGATAGACACCACCGCTTGTAGCGGCAAGGAAAATCTGGGCATTGGCAGGATCCTGGATCATGCGTCCGACGGTTTTATTGCCCATGCCGGTTGTTGACTGGGCCCATGTCAATCCGCCATTCATGCTTTTGAATACTCCGAGGCCGGGAGCATCGCCGGCATCGCGGTCGCCGCTACCCATTAAAATGTGATCGGGATTGGTGTAGTCAACCACGATGGCCGACACGCCCAGCGTGGGCAATGTGTCTGTATGGGTTGCCCAGGTGTCGCCACCGTCGGCTGATTGCCACAAACCTCCGGCAGGAGCGCCAACATAAATTTTATTCGGATCTGTGGGGTGGAAGGCCACCACATTGAGTCGTCCCAGTCCTTCATATCCTGCAGGGCCGGGAGCCGGGATCTGCGAAGGACCGAGGTTGACCCAGGAGCCGCTTGTGGAGCGGGTATTGTTTGCGTAAGCACTATAAGTTTTGTAGGTTTCATCGGGAGCCCGACGGCTGCCATCGGGATTTACACGGCTTTGCATCATATATTCCCAGCGTTTGAAAACCTTCCAGCCATGACTCCTGGTAATTACCCGGTCGTTCCAGTAAATGTTAAATGCCCGTTGTGTCTGAAAAAAATTGGCATCAGGGTTCTGCATCATTTCGATCCAGTAGGGATAACTGGCTGTGTCATTCACAGCCGGACCAGCGGGTGTCTGAGTTTGTCCCGACATTACAAAAAGTAAAGTGACAGTAAGCAGGAGTAAGGTTCGTTTCATAATTAAGGAAGTTGGGATTAGGGTGTAAAGGTACAAAAAATGTGGACAGGCGGAAGTAACGGTAAGGTGGAATCTGGTAAAGAAGATTCGAGTTAATTGATTTGTGTATTTAATAATACTATTAAATTTGTTAATTATTCGGGCCGAAGGCTTTTTAATATCACCGTTGTGTTTTCCCGTTTCCGATGATCCATGAGGTTTTGGTATTCAGAATCCTGCATGGTTGTTATTGTCTTCAGGAAAGGGCCGGCGATAAACAATCCCAAATTCATGGAGAGGATCGTGAGCAAAAGTCCGGTTGCGGTCATGGGGCGGATGGCGCCCTTTTCTATTTCGAGGCTTAATTCACTTTCAATCTGTGATATAAATGAATTTTCGGAATTTCCAATTTGTACTTTAAGTTGATTGAGCCGGCCGGGGTTGGTGTTTATTTCATTGAAAAAAAGAAAAGGCAGTCCGGGGTTTTCCATCATGACATCAAAGTGTATCTCAACTTTTTTCCGCACTTTTTCTTCAAAAGAAAGATGATCTTCCATTCTTTGAAGAAGGGAAGAGATAAAGATTGTGGAGTGTTTTTTGAATACAGCATCAAACAGCCGGTCTTTCGTCCGGAAATAGTAGTGAACCAGTGCCTGGTTGCAGCCGGCGATCTTTGCAATTTCGGTGGTTGATGTTAATGAATAACCTTTTTCCAGGAATAACTTCTCAGCGGTTGCCAGGATTAACTGTTCGGTGGTGATGTCTTGAGTCGGATTCTTCTTCATAATGCGTAATTAAATTGTATATTTAATAATACAATTAATTTATGCAAAATAAAAGAATTTTTTTGAAAATACCAAATTTGTCTTGAACCACTGAGGCACTAAATGTGCACTGAGGAACACTAAGAAAAAAAACTGGCAGGTTAAAGTTGAAACATCTAAGTGGTTCTACGTGACCTTAGTGCCTCAGTGGTAAAATAAACTATCGATGTACCCTTAAGGAGAAAGGGGAAGAGAGTTAGTAATTCCCTTTTGATTCTGCTCCGGTAACGACATCCACACTGGCGCCGCAGCCCAGGCGGTTTGCTCCCGCGTTGATCAGGGCAACAGCCTGGTCGAAATTCCGGATACCGCCACTGGCCTTGACACCCATGGCCGGGCCGACAATCCTGCGCATCAGGGCGACATCGTGGATGGTTGCACCCGTGCCTGAGAATCCTGTGCTGGTCTTCACAAAATCAGCTCCTGCTTTTTTGGATATTTCACAGGCGATGATTTTTTCTTCATCGGTTAACAGTCCTGTTTCCAGGATCACTTTTAAAATGGTAGTGCTCCTGCAGGCTCTTTTGATGGCCCGGATATCCTCCTCAACCAGTTTCAGATTGCCTGATTTCAGGGCGCCTACATTGATCACCATGTCAAGTTCTGTTGCACCATTGGCAACAGCATTGCGTGCTTCGAAGGCTTTGCTGCGCGTATCCATCTCGCCGAGGGGAAACCCGATGACGGAACAGATTTTAACACTCGTTCCGCGGAGTTTCTTAGCCACAAAGGGGATCCATGATGAGTTCACACAAACCGACATGAACTTGTATTTCACCGCTTCGTTGCACAGCTGTTCAAACTGGGAAACCACTGCTTCCGGTTTTAGCAGGGTATGATCGATGTATCCGGCAAGTTCTGCAGCTGATATCCGCGGAGCAGGAGAGGACCTGGTAACAGGGTCCCCGGTTTTATTGCTGCGGGTCGCGATCTCCTGGTTCAGCCGCTGCATGACCTCTTTCGTGATTTTGTCTATCAATTCATTTTGATCCATGTTATTTCCCTTCCCTTTCTATTGACATCATTTTATTAATCCTCGGCCAGTGCCTTCCGCCTTCAAATTTTGTTTCAAGCCACAATTTCGCCATTGCACACAGCTCTTCCTTCGGATGCTGGGCAGTGCCCATGGTAAGTACATTCGCATTGTTATGTTCACGGCTGTTGACAATCGTTGCCGTGCTCCAGCATAAGGCTGCCCTGATGCCATGAACCTTGTTACACACCATGGAAGAGCCGATCCCGGCACCATCCAGCATTATGCCTCGCTCACAATCCCCGCTCACCACTTTCTGCGCTACAGCATGTGCGAAATCAGGATAATCTACTTTATCCGTACTATTATTGGTGCCAACATCGACCATCTTATACCCGGCACTTTCGAGATACCTGATCAGCATCTCCTTTGCAAGATATGATCCGTGATCAGCACCGATGGCTACTTTTTTAATCATGCGCCTGTATTTCTCTATTCTTTTCAAAATATTTCAGACCTTGGAATCATATTGGATTTTATCCACAATTCCTGCAACCACTGCCTTCACAGTAAATGTATCCGGTTCACCAAGTATTAAACGTGCCGAACCGCCTTCTTCCATGATCAGCACGGTATCTCCGGGGCCTGCCTGCATGGTATCAACAGCAAGAAAGGACTTGCCGATGGCTTTCCCGTCGGGTCTTACGGGTTGCACAACCAAAATCTTCCTGGATTCATACCCGATTGCTTTTATGGTAGAGACCACATTCCCGGTAACCTTCGCCAGTATCATTTTTTGTCCTCCAGATGAATGTTGTCCACAATTCCCACGATTGCCGCATCACAGGGATTCATCAGCGTTTCAAGAACCCTTCCGGCTTCTTTGCTTGTTTCGTAATAAATCAGTTCGCCGATGCCCGACTGAATTGTATCGAAAGCAACGAGCGGTTCGCCATACGCGACGAGATGCTCATCAACAGGTTGCACAAGCATCAGTTTGATGCCTTCAAACTCGAAGACTTTCTTTGAACTTACAACTCTGCCGGTGACTCTTCCAAGTTTCATAGCAATCGTTTCTTTTTGATTAACCTCATCCCCTGCACCCCTTCTCCCTGAAGGAGAAGGGGACGGGGGTGGTTCGTTTTTTACCAGGTCATTTTTGCTTTCAGCGGTTCGTTTTCGCAATCAAATAATCCTGAAATAGTCAACCAGGGTGCACCTGCGTTCCCGGGTGAAAGTCCTTGCCCTTGTTACGCCTTCTCCGGTTGGGCTTGCAATGGTGAACGATGCAAACCCTGCACCGCCATGACCCAAACCTGCATAGCTGGGGCCATTTTTGATAAAGATCGAGCAGTTCATCGCTTTGGCCATTTTACTGAGCTTGGCAATGTTGAGGGAGTGCATGATGGCGGTGTGCCGGAACCCATGCTCACATTCAACAGCCAGGTCGATGGCGGCATCTACATCTTTGACCCTCACCATGGGCATGACCGGCATCAGCTGTTCTGTCCATACCAGCGGATGTTCCCTTCCTACTTCACAGAGCAGGAGCCTTGTTGATGGCGGGACGGTTAGCCCGATTTCCCTGGCAATGGCATCCGCATTCTTTCCGATATACTTTTTCTCGGCAGCACCTTCTTTTCCCGGGCCACCCGGATCAGCGATAACCAGTTCCGTGATTTTTTTAATTTGTTCAGGATTTAGCTCGAATGCCCCGTTTTTTACCAGCTCTGCTTTTAGCCTGTCGGCGACCGATTCAACAACGATGATCTCTTTTTCGCAAATGCAGATGACATTGTTATCGAAACCGGCACCATTGACAATATCCCGGCCGGCTTTGGCCAGGTCGGCGGTTTCATCCACCACACAGGGAGGATTTCCCGGGCCTGCGGCGATGACCTTTTTCCCGCTGTTCATCGCAACACGCACCACGGCAGGGCCTCCTGTAACAACCAGGATGGTAATATCCGGGTGTGACATCAGGCTTTTTGCAGAATCAATGGTTGGTTCATCGATACAGGTAAGCAAATTTGCCGGTCCGCCAGCTTCCATGATTGCTTGATTAAGAAGCGTAATAAGCCATGCCGAAACCTTCTTTGCGGACGGATGCGGATTAAACACCACCGAATTGCCGGCAGCGATCATGCCAATGCTGTTGCTGATGATGGTCACCGTCGGATTTGTACTTGGCGTGATGGAACCGATTACGCCATAGGGCGCACGTTCTACAAGAGTTAATCCGTCATCATCCGAATACGATTCTGACACAATATCTTCGACTCCGGGTGTTTTATGAATTCCCAGGCTGTTTTTGATGATCTTGTCTTCCCATCGCCCGAGGCCGGTCTCTTCATGGGCCATCCGGGAGATGGTTTCGTTGTTGGCAAGCGCGGTTTTCCGGATGTTCGTGATGATATTTTTACGGGTTTCCAGTGTTAATTTGTTGAACTCCCTGAACGCCAGTCCTGCTGCTGAAATCGCCTCATTGATGTTAGAAAACACCCCTGCATTTTTTGAAGAAGCCGCCGTTTTTTGCGGAAAGATGTTCATGTCCTGGATGACATCCTGCACCAGCTGGCGTATGTTTTTTTCAAGATTATCCATTTACTTGCTCTCCTGCTGAAGGAAATATGGTTTAATTTCAGGGTGTGGCTGCGGGATCAGTGTTGACATGCAAAGCAGATTTTTCTCCCGGGCTTTGGCTGTGCCGGCTTCCAGTGCTGCTTCCATGGCATCGAGTGTCCCGAGCATTTTCACATAGGATTTGCCGCCAAAACCGATGGCCAGCCTGATTTCTATTAGTTTAATGTTGCTCTCTTTAGCTGCAAGGTCAGCGGCTTCAATGCTGGAGACCACGGATAATGTTTCAATGATTCCGATGGCATTCCAGTGATCACAGGCAACAATGTTTCCGATGGCAGGAACAAGATCAGGATGGGCCATGGGAAGAAACAGACTGTCGATGATGAAATTTTTACCGATTTCGAAACCTTTATTAAACGAGTATTCCACAGATGCAACATCCCCGCTGAAGACGATCAGGTATTTGCCGGGGCAAAGCGTCCTGGCTTCAATGATTCTGACCGGAGCAATCTTTACCATTTCATCCAGTGCCTTGATCCCGATAGCAATGCTGCTATACTCCAATACCCCCAAAACCATCAATTCCGCCGATCCCTCATTATTTCATGTACGTTACCTGCTCATTTTCATCTATCTTGTCGACAATCCCCACGATCAGTGCATCAACTGGCTTGTTGGTCGTAAGCGGTGTTTCCCTGGAAGGGCTGCCTTCCGTGACCATCACCAGTTCATCATGACCTGCACCTAGAACATCGAGTGCAACAAGGTAGTCTCCTTTTCTTTCACCATGCTGATTTGACTTCTCAACCAGGAGATATCGGGCTCCGTTCATGCTGTCATTTCTTGAACTGCAAACAACGGTTCCGACTACTTTGGCTAGGATCATGGGTCAATTACCTGTTTTTCTGATACGTAAACGCGCCATCCTTTTCAATGTGATCCACAATGGCAATGACGGCAGAATCAGAAGGCTTTCCTTCGGTCACATCGGTATTCCTGGCACTGCTGCCGGATACATAGAATACGATGTCTCCCGGTCCCGCACCCACACTGTCCATGGAAACGACAAAGTCACCTTTGCCTTTCATGCTCACAGGGTCGATTTTATCGAGAAGGAGGAATTTTATCCCTTCTATTTTCTGTGACTTATGACTGGAAACGACTGTTCCCACTACTCTTGCCAGAACCATACCGTTTTGCGATTGGAGGATTTACGATTGGAAGAATTTTATTTTTTCGTGGTGCCTCTGCCCAAAGGTAAAGCGCTGTCGACATTCTGGTGAGGTCTTGGGATGACGTGGGATGAAACAAGTTCCCCAACTTTCTGGGCAGCCTGAACACCGGCATCCACTGCAGCTCTGACAGAGGCAACATCACCGCGGACAATTGCAGTGACATAGCCGCCACCGATCTTTTCGTAACCGACCAATTCTACTTTGGCTGCTTTTACCATTGCATCCGATGCCTCCACCATGGCGGAAAAGCCCCTGGTTTCTATCATTCCCAATGCTTCTGAAGTTTGATCATTCATGATTATTTCTCCTATTTGATTAGTGGTTTATGTTTTATTTGTAATCTTCCCTGCCGGATATTTCGGCCAGGCGTTGTTCTACAATTGTTTTACATTCAAGTACTTCTGCTTCTTCACCGCCGATATAGACCCTGCCGAACTTGCCAAATCCCATCACGTCGATGATGTTGATATGGGCTGCTTTTTCAGCTTCATTGGCGGCATAATAGGCATATCCGGCGGGCTCAACTTCGAGGACAAACAACGTGTCGCCTCTCAGCAGCATCATCCCCATCCTTGTCCGGTTGATGAGCTGGGCATGGTGATCTTCCACATTTTTTATCAGCTGACTTGTCAGGATTCGAGGTTTTATCCTGTCAAATTCAATTTTGTCAATGGCTTTCAACACCGCTTCGCCTGCCATCCTGGTTTCGCCCTGGCTGTCGGAATGGACTTCCAGCATGCCATAAGCCCTTTCGACGATCTGCATGCCCGGTGTTACACGGGTCGCCTTCAGGGCGATGTCGGTGAGGGTATTGATTTCAATTCCGGGCGCTATTTCTATGATACAGCACGCCTGCCCTGCCACAGGAAGGTATCCTCTTGAAACTGTTGAGAGATAAGAGGCCATCTGTAATTGCAGTGAATCCAGGAAAATGTAGGTTCTTAAATCGATCATGGTTATTACTTTTATACCGCAAAAGTGCTAAGAAGCAACTAAATGAAAAACTATCGGTTTTTTTAGCATCTTGCCGTCTTCACGGTGAATAAGGACTTTATGTTGCAAAGATAGTTTTTTATCCAACAATATTCCATGCTGAGATGAATCAAATGATCCATTTCATACCAACAATGATCGCGATACAAAATGGAAAAATCCTACCTTTGTTCAAAAATCATCATGCTCCCGAAGAAGAAAGACCACCCCAAAGAAAAAACCAGGTTGCATCTGCGCAACAGGCATCGTGAGCGGTATGATTTCAAAGCGCTTGTTGCAACGTGCCCTGAATTGTCTCCGTTCGTTACCCTGAATGTGTACCAGGATGAATCAATTGCCTTTTCCGATCCGGAAGCGGTGAAGATGCTGAACCGGGCATTGCTTATGCACTTTTATAGTATCAGCAACTGGGATATTCCACCGGGATATTTATGTCCGCCCATTCCCGGCCGGGCTGATTATATCCATCATATCGCCGATTTATTGGGCAGTAAAAACTTTGGAAAAATTCCAACAGGATTGAAAACCAGGTGTCTTGATATTGGAATTGGGGCCAATTGCGTCTATCCGATCATCGGGAACAAGGAGTACGGCTGGTCTTTTGTCGGTTCTGATATTGATCCGGTTGCCATCGAATCTGCGAATCAGATCATTGAACAGAATCCTGCTTTAAAAGAATCAACAGTTGTTCGCCTTCAGCCTCAGCCGAATGATCTTTTTTTCGGGATTATCCAGCCTGATGAACTCTTCGATTTGTCTGTTTGCAACCCTCCGTTTCATGCTTCCCTGGCTGAAGCGCAGGCTGGCACACTGAGAAAGTTGAATAACCTGAACCCGCAAAAGGTGACTGAACCCGTTTTGAATTTCGGAGGCATGAACAGTGAATTATGGTGCAAGGGAGGGGAGGAGAAATTTGTGCGGGATATGGTGCGCCAGAGCAAATTCTTCGCTGAGTCGTGTTTTTGGTTCTCCACACTGATTTCAAAACAATCGCACCTGAAAGGTGTTTACGAAGCACTGGCAAAGGAGAAAGCCGTTGAAGTAAAGACGATTCCGATGGGCCAGGGAAATAAATCGGGCAGGGTGGTTGCCTGGACTTTTCTTACCCAGGAACAGCAGGGAGTGTGGCGAAATTCAAGATGGAAAAGTTAAGCATATGAAAGCCGCAGAGTTAAAAAGAATGCTGCCTTATGGTGCTGCAGTAATTATTTTTCTTTGCATCACCCTTGTCTGTTTTTACCCGCTCCTCGAGGGGAAAAAGATTTACCAGTACGACATCGTCAATTTCAAAGGCGTGTCCAAAGAGATTTCAGATTTCAGGGATAAAACCGGGCAGGAACCGCTCTGGACCAACTCGATGTACGGAGGGATGCCGGCCTACCAGGTTTCTACCCGTTATCCGGGCAACCTGACAGGTTACATTGATACGATCCTCAGCCTTGGGCTGCCTCACCCGGCAAACGTCGTTTTTCTTTACATGATCGGATTCTTCATTTTGCTCCTGGCCATGAAAGTTGACCCATGGCTCTCCATAGCCGGGGCTATTGCATTTGGGTTCTCCTCTTTTTTCTTCATCATCCTTGAAGTCGGGCACAATTCGCAGGCTCATGCCATTGCCTATATGGCGCCAGTCATGGCAGGGGTTATCCTTACCCTTCGCAAAAAATATCTGGCCGGCGGCATCCTGACTGCGATCTTTCTCTCGCTTGAAGTAAAGGCCAATCATCCCCAGATCACCTATTACCTGGCAATGATCATCCTGTTGTACCTGGCTTTCAGGCTGTTTCAGTCCATCAGGGAAAAAGAGGCATTCCCTTTTTTTAAAGCTTGCGGAATTCTGGCAGTGGCAGTCGTCTTTGCCGTGCTTACGAACATAACAACACTATGGGCTACCCTTGAATATACAAAGTTTACGGTTCGGGGAAAATCGGAACTGACAACCGACAAGCAGAACCGGACAGCCGGGATTGACCGTGATTATGCCACCCACTGGAGTTACGGCATTGGGGAAACCATGACCCTGCTGATCCCGAATATGTATGGTGGCGCATCAGGAATGAAGGTTAAAGAAAGCTCGGAGCTGGTCAAAGCCATGCAGAATAATGGTGTTGAGGAGGGAACGATCCGCCAGTTTATCAGTCAGCCAGTGCCATACCTCTATTATTGGGGAAATCAGCCCAGCACTTCCGGGCCGGTATATGTCGGTGCCATCATCTGCTTTCTTTTCATCCTCGGACTGTTTGTGGTGAAGGGTTATCTGAAATGGTGGCTACTTGCGGCCACGTTGCTCTCCATCATTCTTGCCTGGGGGCATAATTTTATGATTGCCACTGATTTGTTTCTTGACTATTTCCCGGGATACAATAAATTCAGGGCGGTTACGATGATCCTGGTCATTGCGGAGTTCACGATGCCCCTGATGGCAATGCTTGCAGTGAAGGCGTTTTTCGGGAACCAGGCTGATAAGAAAAGGAATGAACGGGCACTTCAGATTGCGTTTGGGATCACAGGCGGGATCTGCCTGCTGTTCGCCGCCTTTCCGGGCTTGTTTTTTGATTTTGTCTCACCGGGTGATGCGGAGCTTGGCCGCCAATATCCCGACTGGTTCATGGCTGCCGTGAGGGCCGACAGGAAGGAACTGCTTCAGACAGATGCACGGAACAGTTTCATATTCATCACTTTTTCTGCATTGCTTTTGCTGGGAGTGATGAAAGGTAAGATAAAGATGGCATACCTGGCTCCTGCACTGGCTCTGCTGATACTTGCCGATATGTTCACGGTAAGTAAAAGATACCTGAACAATGACAATTTTACTTCAGCCTCCTCACTGGTGGTGCCATATGAGCCCACTTCAGCCGACCTGCAGATATTGCGCGATCCTGATCCGGATTACCGGGTGTTCAACCTGTCCTCTCCCAATCCCTTTATTGATCCCGCCACCTCCTATTTTCACAAGTCACTGGGGGGATACAGCGGAGTTAAAATGCGCAGGTACCAGGAACTCTGGGACCGGCACATCAAGGAGAACAATATGGCTGTTCTGAATATGCTCAATGTGAAATATTTTATTATGCCGGACAAGGACCGGCAACCTGAGGCGCAATATAATCAGGGGGCAATGGGCAATGGGTGGTTTGTTCCTGCCGTCAAGGTTGTTGCGAATGCTGATGAAGAACTTGCGGCTCTCGGCGGATTCAATCCTGATTCCGTAGCTATTATCGACAGGCAATTCAGTGGATTGCTTAAAGGGTTCACCGGAGGCCGGGACACCAGCGACCGGATCCGGTTGCTGACGTATGCACCCAACAGGCTAACCTATAGCTATCGTTCCAGTAGTACCGGGCTTGCTGTCTTTTCAGAAATCTGGTATCCTAAAGGCTGGAACGCTTACGTTGACGGAATGCTCACGCCACATTTCCGGGCCAATTATGTGTTGCGGTCGATGGTGTTGCCTGCCGGGAATCACAACCTGGAGTTTCGTTTCGAACCCCGGGTATATGCCATTGGAGAAAGAGTTTCAATGGTCAGTTCGCTGTTACTGTTACTCCTTTTGCTAGGCATAGGGCTGAAAGAAATGGTTAAAATGTCAAGGGAATAGCGTAAATTTGAAACTGTTATTGCATCCATTTTTAAACATTATTTGCAATTTAATTCATTTTTACTAAACCTGATACAGCTTAAACAATAACCGATGAAGCGGAATCATCATAGCTGGTCAGTTTCTTTTCGAGCCCTTATAGTCGGTATCCTTCTTCTCTTGTTATGGCAGGTTTCGTTTGCACAGTTGGCCGGACAGTTTTATCCGGCAGCTAACCTTACCGATTTCCCATTTACCATCACCGCTTATGGCCCCGACAACCAACTGCCTCAAAGCGAGATCAACTCAATAGTTAAAAAACCGGTTACCGGGGAGCTGCTTTTTTCAACGGCTAATGGCGTGGTGATCTTTAATGGGTACGAAATGGTGCCTTATAGCAACGAGCCGGTTTATAGGGAACTTAATTATTTAAAACTGTATTACCATTATCAATATCCCCAACCGCTTGGGTATAACGATAGGGGTGAATTATTCCTTTTGGATTCTCAGCCTGAAATTATTGGCCGGTTTAGCGCCGTTGACATTCGCGAAAACCAATGGGCTGTGATTGATTCGGCAGGTAGCATGGAGTTTGCAGAACAGAAAACAGATGCCAAAAAAGTGATAGAAACAGGCATCGCCAATCCGACTTTCCTTAGATATATGGGTAATGGAAGTTTTTTAATATCTGATCAAACGCAAACATTTCTTTTTTCGATCTCTACCCTTGCAAAAAAGGTTTTGGTCCGCGAAAGGGTGGTGACGGCAAAAACCGAGACCAAAACGAACAAAACCTATTTGTTGAGCAGCAACAAGGTATACCTGTACGATCAAAAGGGCATTTCCGAAATCTATTTGACTGCAAATAAAAATATTTTCTTAAAGGATTTGGAAGTTGTCGATCATAAAGCAATTATAATTTCCAATGCAGGGATGTTTGTTGTTTCGGAAGCGGGCGTTGAAATGTATTCGGAAAACGATTTGTTGCCTACCAATTCGCTGAACTCCATTTATTATGACAGTGGCAGCGATTGCTTGTTTGTTGGGACAGGGAACAAGGGTTTGCTGAAACTTCAAAAAAAGTTGTTTGAGAATTATTACCAAAAAAAATCACTCTTTTTTGGGTCCTTCTCCTCATTGGTCCCATATAAAGGAAATAATATTTTTGTCGCTGGAGCGAAAATGATAGTGCAACTATCGCCAGGTAAGCCGCTGAGTGTAATTGATTTTAAAGCATCATTTTCGACCCTGTCAGTTTATAACGACACCCTCTTTTCCGGCACATGGGGCTATGGCCTGTACCTGTTTTCAACTGTAGATAACCGCATGTTGGTTCATGTTCCAGTAATCGGCAGAAATATTCATGCCGTTTTACGTGACACAAAAGGCGTTTATTGGATAGGCACTTCTGAGGGGGCATTAAAGGGGACGGATATTACGCGATTAAAAGAGCATCTTCCCGACAAAATCAACATGCGTATTACCACTATTTATGAAACGAAAAAAGGAAACATCTGGATGGGTGGCAGTGATGGTGTAATTGTCCTCGATGAAAACAGGAATATTTGCCTGCGTTTTAACAAAGCTAATGGGGTAAATGCTACTGATGTCCGATCCTTTTATGAGGATGCCGCTGGAAAAATATGGATAGGGACGTATGGCGGAGGTTTATATTGCTATAACGGTAAAAAGCTTATTTCACTGTTCCAAAAGCCTGGTTACATGCTGGGAAGCGATATGTTCACGTTGGCCCGTGATGCATACGGATATATTTTAATAACCACCAACAATGGGTTGCAGGTGGTGCATGAGGATGCTTTGAACTGTTTTTTAAATGACGAAATCACCTATCTCATCCCTTTTCGGTTTGGCATGCAATCAGGGTTATTAAATCCCGAGTTTAATGGAGGTTTCCTGAACAATTATGCGACTTCCGACCACCTTGATTTCTACTTTCCTTCGGTTCAGGGGATTGCCCGCTACAAGTCGAAACTGTTCAGGCAAAATGATAATAAGTTAAAAATTACCGAGGTGCTTGTCGATAACCTGGTTGTTGACAAGCCCTATTCCTTGCCTCGGCAAATCCAGTTCCTGCAGTTCGGTTTCAATAAGGTTGTGTTTTCGGAAACAGCCAATGTGTATTATCAATTTCAACTGGTATTTAGCGACAACAGTGCCATATGGAGCAAGCCGCAAAAAGGTACAAGCATCACATTCTCGAATCTTAAACCAGGAAAATACCACCTGCTGATCCGGGCCATCGATGCCTTTAATGACCCCAACCCTGCCTTTGTGAGTTACGATTTTTATATTGAACCTTATTTATACGAACGGGCAGGTTTCATGATATTCATGGTTTTCCTGTTCGTTTTTCTTGTGGCAGCAATCATCCGATACCGCTTTATAAAACAGAAACAAAAGATAAAACAGGAACTTGAAAGACGACTTACTTTAAGCGAATTGCAATTAAAATCCATTCAGGTGCAAATGAACCCTCATTTTATTTTCAATTCAATGAATGTGCTTGTCCAACTCATCAGTTCCAAAAAGTTAAAAAAAGCGGAAGATTTCGCCATCTCTTTTTCAAAACTCTTACGTAATATCCTGGAACAAAGCGAAAAAAATTTTATTTCCATAAAGGATGAAATCACAACACTCCGTAATTACCTCGACATCCACCTTCTCCGGTTCGAAAGCTCGTTCGGTTACACGATAAATTGCCCGGATGATTTATTACCGATTCAAATCCCTACCATCCTTATACAGCCCATGGTCGAAAATGCCATTTTGCACGGCATCACACATGCCGACTATCCTTGTGAGCTAAACATTGATTTTTCCCGCAAGGAGACTGATATTTACATCGAAATCCGCGACAACGGAATTGGACGAACCCTGGCGAAAGAAATAAACAGCAGTATAGCCCACAACCCGTTGGGTATTGAATTGATAAAGCGTAAAATAAACCTGCTCCATGCAAAATACAATATCCAGGTGGACATGCATATCCGCGATTTGAATCCTGATAAACATACTGGAACTGTGGTTTTGTTTATAATCAAGCCGTTATGATAAAATGTGTTATAGTTGAAGACGAACTATCGGGTCAGGCTTTGCTGGCAGAAAAGTTAAAGCGTTTATTCCCCGAAATTGCGGTTAATTGTATTATCGACAATAAGTCGGAGGCGGTTACTTACCTGAACCATAACGTGGTAGATGTTGTCTTTCTTGATAACCGCATTAAAGGCGGCTTTGGGCTTGATGTGATCCAACAAATAGAGCATCTCAATTTTGAGGTTATTTTTGCCACTGCATATTCGCAATATGCTGTGGAAGCATTGAACAAAGGCGCTATTTTTTACTTGCTCAAGCCATTTAGTGATGCTGATTTTTCGGAAGCCGTCGAAAAGGCCATCAGGAAATCCAACGAAAATAAAAAGCAGTTGAGCATTGGGGCTGGCAACGAACATATTATAAAACTCGACGATATCATGTATATCCAATCCGAAGGGGCATACTCGGTTTTTACTTTGTTGAACAAAAGTACAATGATGGCCTCGAAAAACCTGAGGTATTTTGAAAAACGTCTTCCGACAGATACTTTTTTCCGTATCCACCACTCCTTTATCGTGAACCTAAAGCATGTGGTTAAGGTAAAAAACGGGACATCCCCCAAATTGGTGCTTGCCGATGGCATTACCGACCTTCCCGTTTCGCAGCGAAAAGCAAAAACGGTTTTCAACCATTTGAGGTTTAAAGGTTGATCCCATTCCCTAAAGCCATTCTTCAGTAAAACAGCCCTTTCAGGATACCGAAGCACCTTTTGGGGATGGCCCCAGGTATTAGTTTTCTTGCAGTTATAAAATAATCCTATGCACTTATAAAACAAATTGGTGCAACAGGCAATTTGTATTTTATCTTTGGCAGCATCTTTTTCAGAAATCACTTTTTGTACCCTGATAAATAAATACTTAACTCCAACTTACGAACGCTAATTTAAATCAAAACAAATCCAGTTTTTATGAAAAAAAGGACTCTGCTATTAGTAGCTATAATTTTAACTCTTAGTGGCACAAGCTTCGCCCAAAGCGTGGGTATCAATTCCGACAACACGGCACCTAATGGCAGTGCCATACTCGATGTAAAATCAACATCCAAAGGTTTACTGGTTCCGCGCATGACAGCCGCTGAACGAGGAAACATTCCGACCCCGGCCACCGGGTTGTTGGTGTTCCAAACAGATGGCACATCAGGATTCTATTATTACACAGGCTCGGCCTGGGTGCAAATTGGTGGAACCGTTACCAGCATTGATGTTTCGGGAGGAACTACCGGTTTAACCAGCAGCGGCGGCCCGGTTACAACAAGCGGAACCGTTACCCTTGCCGGTACTCTGGCAGTTGCCAATGGCGGTACAGGTACCGCCACCGGCTCCATAACCGGTACTTCGGCTTTAACCTTTGCTGCGGGCGGCAGCAACCAAAATGTTACCCTTACACCCAGCGGAACAGGCAACACATTGCTTAACGGAAATGTGGGCGTAGGAACTGCCAGCCCCAACGCTTCCGCGAAAGTTGAAGTTAGCTCTACCACTCAGGGCTTTCTTCCTCCCCGTATGACGGCTGAACAACAAAATGCCATTGCCAGCCCTGCAGTAGGGTTGCAAATCTGGTGTACCTCCTGTGGCCTTGCCGGCGAATTGCATGTATATGCAGGAACCAGTGCCGGATGGATCA